>CAXTUR010000022.1:0-31020 GCA_964247455.1 uncultured Acidobacteriaceae bacterium
ATGGCTCCACGCACCTGGGGCACCGAAGTTGTTGAACCTCCAGGCCTGAGCACGCTAGTGTTGTCGCGTTGCTTCGACATGAGAGAGAGCGTTCTCATGAACTGAGCAGACTGGCCGTCGGCAGCGTCGAGGTCCTTTGCCAGCAGCTTTGCTCCTCTCGTCCAGTGAGCTTCGACTAAAGCTTTGAATTCTTCCGCAGATGAGATTGATGGAGAGCCTTCTGTGATGAGGCATGCCCAAATGTTGGTTTCTTCGCCAAAAAGATGCTGTCCCTCTATTGAGGTCCCGGGTTCGGTGCCCTTGGGAAGATTTCCTATTGGCGCGTCGTCTGCAAGTGAACGGGCGATAGCGAGTCTCGCTACCCTGAACTTCTCACCGACAACTAGGTTGCGGCTCAGGTCTTTAAGAATCTCTTCAACCTCAAATGCTGGACGGTAACGGGTCTTCTCGATTCTGCTTAGAGTGAACTCTGAACTCACGATCTCTCCGAGAAATACTGGTCTGGCTGAATTGTGGATTCGCCCATCCCATCACCGGTCGGGCGAAAATTAACCAGGAATCGTTTCGAGAGAAAGGGTTCCAACTCTCGCACATAATCTCCGTAGATCTCTTCGTCATGGGAAAGTAAGAAGAGCTGCCCTGGCGCATTCTTTGCCATGTACTTGAGGATGCGGCGACGGAACTCGGAATCCATGCTCCCGACAGGAGTGTCAATCACGATAGGCGCGTCCTGCCCGGAAACCTCGGCGATGGCCAGAGTGAATGCAAGACCGAAGGCTCTCTTCTGAGCGCCGGAGAGAGTTGTCACGTATACAGGTTCACTATGTTCCAGAACGAGCATCGGCTGAGCGTCCTGGTCGAATGCCACTCGATGCTTCTTGTATTCCGAAGAGATCATCTCTCTGAAGTGAGTCGTACACGCGTCCGCAAGAGCCGTCTCGCAAAGAGGTTTTAGTTTTTCCTCCAACTCTCGAAGCACTTCGCGTACCCGCTCTGCCAGCTCTATCCGGCTTTCCTCAGGGCCGCGCTTCTCTTTGCGCTCCTCCATTTGAGCAATACCAGCTTTCAGATCGGCCAGCTCAGTTGAAAAGCCCTGTTCACGAATGTCTCGCTCACTGCGTTGATTATTTAGCTCTCCGACTCTCGCGTTCAGTTCATCAAGACGATCCTTGGTTTCGCGGAGACGGGGCTGAATGTCCTGAACGGAATCCCATTTACGCCGAACATCTTCCAGGCGGCGCTTGGTGTCTTCCCAGTTGTTGACAAGCTGGGCAATGTTGGACGCGCTCGCAGTTGAGACACTCTTTACCCGACTCAACGCCGTGAGCCGGTCGGAAGGGTTTAGGAAATGAAAGTGGAAGTCGGTTGCGCACCCGTCAGGCGGGGGGCTCCAAATTGACTCAATAGCCTCTCGTAACCTGATGGAGAGCCTGTCACGCTGAGCCATGGTGAGGGCTGGCGAAAGGTCGTCCTCCTCCGGAGCAGGTAGGCTTCTGTGCAAAATATCCTCAGTTTTGTTTGAAGTCTCCTCTTGAAGAATCTGCCACCGGTCGCGGATAATCTCTGCATTGAGTCGCGTAATCACACGGTCTTCGTACTTCTTGAAAGCAATTGGCAGAGCAAGAGAAGCTAGATCCTTTTGCAACTGCTCTTTCTGCTCACGTTCCGTCTGTTCTAGCGCACTTTTCTCCTGCGACACAAAGCCTATATCCGCCGCAGAGCTTCCTGAAATCTGTACGAGTTCTTCTTGCTTGTCACGTCGAGCAGCTTCTGCAATTTGAAGGTCGGCACGCACACGGGCAAGCTCGCCTTTCACCTCTTTAAGAGAACCTTCAAGAACCTCATATTGAGCACGCTTTGCGGCGAGCTCGTCTTCGCGCACATCTCCCACGACGCGCTTCACCATGTTCTTCTTGACCATGGAGTACTGGCGTAACGTGTCGGAAAGACCTGACAGAAGCCGTGTTCCATAGAGTGTCTGCATGGCATCAGATAGAGCCATGTTTCCAGCGCCCTCTACGCGCTTCTGGGCCTGTTCTCCGTCAAAGAAAAAGCAGGGGAGCACGTGAGCGGGGAAAAGCAGATCCTCGATACGGTTGTTAGCCTCTTGCCAGGAAGTGTACTTCTTCGGTTTGTTATTGTGGTAGATGATGACCTCTTCACCCTCGTTGGTGTTAAGGTCCCTTAACTTCCCACGCTTGAAAAAGTGCCACGTGCGCGTAATCGTGAGCGGGTTATCTTCCCCGATATCGAAAGAGAGCTGTACGCTGATATGCGGATCATCTTCCTGTAAAGCTCCTCGATGGAGCACACGCTCCATAAGGAAGCGATAGGAGCGCTGCTTCTCCTCCTCTACGTCCGACAGCTTTACACCTTCAACGTAGTACATCCCGTCTCGACCAAACAATCCAAGGTAGAGAGAAGCCAATAAGGATGTCTTGCCAGTGCCGTTCATCGCACCAACCAAGATCACCTTTTTCTTCGCGGTCGGTGCGGGAAAGCGGAACATGGCAGAGCGGTAGCTACGCCAGTTCTTCAAATTGACTTCGGTCAGGTACAAGGTCTATATCTCCGGTCTACGCCTCTAAAAAGTCGCCTAGTACGTTGTCCACATCGCTGTTGATGCCTTCACGCCGACCAGAACCGACGTATTCGCGCTGGAGGTCTATCAACTGCTCCAATAGCCTCAGTGAGGTTCCGTGCCGCTTGCACGACTCGGTGAGTACCTTCCGTGCTTCGGGTTGACTGAATAGTGGTAGTTTCTTTGCTCTCATAGTTAGGAACTCAGGATAGATAACAACTTGTTTGCACCATTGAGAGCCCGGAGACAGTCATCCTCCAGCCAAATCTCTCTGATTCGTTGCAACTCAGAATCACTGATGAGGGTGAATCCCCCCTCAGACTGGACAGTGAGCAGGCGGTTGAGAATTGCTTTCCGTGCGTCCGGAGAAAAAGGGCCGATACCTTCTTGCCCATTTCTTCGCTCGTTCATCCGGTTGGAAAAATCACGGCTGTACGCCTGGAGCCAATCGCGGAAGTCTGCGAGTGGTTCCAAGTGGTCCAGACCACTGTCAATGAACCCCTGAAGCGACTTGTCTTTATCAACCACCGTGCACGTCCAGCACCCAAAGCGAGATGAAGAAGTTCCGCATGAGGCGCTCTCAGTTGTGTCTACGATAAAAGGGCATTCTCCACCTTGCGCGTTGCGGTACAAAGTGACGAGTTCCCGGTGAGTGCCGCCCCAAGGTGGCCGGCGCTGGAGAAGCACTGTCCAGACCTCCTGGGTTGTCAGCTCAACAATAGGTCTGTAAACCAGGCAGTTCTTCACGTCGTTATGTGCGTTCAGACGACTACCATTGTCGTAACGACGAGCGCTTTGGAGACGAAGGCTGGACTCATCACGCCGCACCCCAAGCAGCAAAATCGCTTGTCCTGCTTCTGAAATCCGTGTCTTTATATAGAGCGATGTGGGCCGAATCTTCATCCGATCAGTACACCAACGGAAGAGTCGGGTCGGAGCTGGATAGCCTCGGCCTATCAAATTGACCCAGAAGGTGTGGTCAGGGCTGGGAGTGGTCTTAACTACAGTCAGAGGGAGATTCAATCCGTTGCCCGCATCCCTGACCTGATCCAAAACCCTGTCTATAAAGGTTTGTAGGACGGGAGACTCAACGAGAGTGTCATTGGATAGTACGTGTACCTGCCTGGCCCTCTTGGAGGGCGGCAGTTCTAAAAGCATCTCGAACACCAGTTGAAGCACGATGGTCGAGTCCTTCCCACCTGAAAAGCCAACAATCCAAGGAATGTTGTGCTCAGCCAGGTACTCTTCCCGCATATCGGATCGAACCTCAGCTAGCCGCTCCATAATGTGGAGTGGGGCTTCAAGACTCCCGTCACTCTTTAGAGGTTCTGCGATCACTTCTGTTCCTATCTCTACAGTTGTTTGTGCTTTTCAGGCGTGCGCTGCTTCAAGAGTCAGCGGCTCAACATCTTGATCGATGGCTTCTTCAAGCTCAACTCTGGCTTTGGAGAGGTCATAAGCCGCTTGTAAATTGATCCAGAACTCAGCAGACGTGCCGAAGTAGCGGGCCAGTCTAAGAGCCGTGTCTGTGGTGACGCTACGCTTCGCGCGGAGGATCAGACCGACTCGTGTGGCGGGCATTCGTGTTCTCGTAGCGAGGTGATTGGCACTGATCTTCATGGGTTCCAAGAATTCTTTTTTAAGAACAGCTCCGGGATGGGTCGTGATGCCCTCAAGCTTCCACCCCAACGCAGGCCTTTTAATAGTCATGTTCGGCACTCCTTGCCGGGACTCCCATGAATCTAGTGGTACTCAACGATCTCAACATCATGCGGCCCGTCATCTTTCCAGATGAAGCAGATACGCCTTTTGTCGTTAATGCGAATGCTGTGCTGCCCTTCACGGTCTCCTCGTAGCAGCTCCAGCCTATTCTCAGGCGGTATTCGTAAATCGTCCAGCAGGACAGCGGCTTCCATTTGATCCAGCTTCCGGAGAGCGACTGTCGAGCAGTCACTCCACCGGCGGCTCTTTCGAGCTGTGAAGAGATGGAAGGTCTCCTCACAACGAAAAGACTGGATCATAGATTAAAGAATATGGCGCGTCGCGTCATACGTCAAGGGTCATGAACGTCAACAGGTGGAAAACCGCGCGGGTCGGTCGTTATGTCTGCTACGCCTTGACGGAACGGGTTCTGTTGGTGCTCGTAGGGCCGATTTAGGTATTCGGCCAACGGCCTATCAAGATCGAGTCTATGGTCCTGCACCAGTTTCAGAACACCATAGGCGAAGACCGGCTTGCTCAAAGACGCTGCTTCAAAGACGGAGTCTGGGGCCAACGTCTTGGCGGAAGAGCTACAGAACACGCTCTCAACTCTGCCGTGGCTGAATACCGCAACGGCCACGTTTGCTATGTTGCTGCGGTGCATCTGGGCCGCCCGCATTGCACAGTCATAGGCGCAGCGGACGCGGACCCAACCAAGAGAAGCAAGACGCTCAAAGCGACGGCGACTTCACGAATCAAGATCCCCCCCCGAAAAAGCACTCTAAGCAGTATCGACGAAGCGGATTAGTCCTGATATGTCGCATTGTAGGAAGTGATCCCCTCTCACGGCATTTGAGCTGCAACCCCAAGATTGGTATTCTCCTTTTCTTCGCCTATGATTTCAAGGAATGGGGTTCACGAAGAGGCAGGCCGAACGGGATGCGAGGTAATCAGAGGCCAAAGGTTATCTGTCGCATTGTCGCATACATCCTCCGGCCTTTCAGCCCTCGCAGTAACTCCTAAACTGGCCTGAATGCCACCTGGAAATGCGCTGTAGCGCTTGTAAGTCTACGGTTTTATCTCCAACCAAGCTGATTGCTCAGAGGCACGGTAATTTGACCTTTTCGGAGATCTTAAGTCGGATCAAGTGCAAGCGCTGCGGGATACCACCCGAAACAGTCTTTCTTTGCGCGGGGCATCGAACCCGGAACGGCGGACCGCCTGCTGATTGGGCTATTGAGCTCCTGGTTCCTCTACGGTAGAGAGCTTGAGACGAAAACATCCTGATAACCAGCTATCAGGTTATCAGGATGTTTGATTGCGCTCTATACGAGGTTACACTGGCGCTCTATTTGCCGCCGTTCTTCATGCTGCTGATTTCAGCTTTTAGGCCGCTGACCACATTTGTTTGACCTTGGATAAAGCTGCTTAAGCTAGGATCGTTCTGGCTCTTGGCATGATCCAGATGACCTTGCGCGCTACGTTTTGCAGCCTCTAGACGTGCAATTCCCTTTGCACCGCATCGCTCATGGCTTACCCTCCGTACAGCGTACGGGTAATCATGATCGCGCTTCTTATTTGTTGTCAAGCCGTTTAGATTACCGAACATCTGATACCTGGCTGTTGAGGAACACCACCTTCATGTCCTTGTATACGTAGATTTGCTTTGCTCCAAGGTCCACGATCTTATCTGGGTTGCCGAGAGACTTCTTCACCTCGTCTGGGCTCATGCCCATTTTGATTGTTTTGCTCTCGACGGCTGAGGCTATCGCAGGGTTCGCTATTACGGTGTCGATGGTCTTTTTCACGTCGTCGGGGCTCATGGTATCCAAGCCTGGGAGCTTGACGTTTAGCTCCGCTCTATATCGGGTTCCCTGGCCGTCCGCGAGAGTCGTGACATCGACTGTAAGCAGTTCCATGAGGACCGCATCGCGCTTCACCGTGATCTGGGTGACGTAAACTTTCTCGTTCGGAGACAACGTGCGTGAGTGGCCGGTGCTGCCGCCAAAGGCGGCGGTAAAGCCGGTCGCCTCGGTTAGCTGTCCATTCTGGAAGTTGGTGTTCACGATGACGTTCTTGGTATTCGCGAGGTCGGCGTAGATGCCGGGGAGTCGAACGGCAAAGAGCGCTCCCGGCTGGGTGATCCGGGTGTAATCCGTGTCGAAGCCGACCACTCCGACTTTTGTAAGCGGGTAGTCGGCCACGAGAGCCTGATACATCGCTTTACTGTTGGGTGAGCAGAATGCCGACGCTGGAGCCAAGGCGCAGAGGAGAGATACGGTGATGATGCTGTTGGTGCCGGATAAGGGGTTGAATCGCATTGGGGATCCTTTGTGGGTTAGCGCCCGTGACTGTGGCGGTGGTGTACGGCTGGCCCTTGTTCCGGTGCTATGACGTTCGCGGGCGCTTCGCTTCGCTGCTGTTCTGGGGTGAAATCGAAGGCTTCAGTTGTTCCGGGAGTGCGAGCGATGGACTCTGCGTTTTCGCTTGAACTGATCTATCGGACGTGTACACGCTTACCTCCCGGCCTGTGCGGGAAAGGGAAACGATTTCGGGTGCTACCTCAAGGCTGCTGTCCTGACTTATTAGAATCCTTTCGGGAGGCCCTGTCTTCAGGCTCTCAACGGCATAGCCGTACTCGATGTGGTGGGCTTGCTCCTTTGTCAGTTGCGCGGTCTGTCCTTTGTCGAGCTGAACGTTCAGTCCACCGACCTCGCTTATCGCAGTGATCGTCCCGAAGTCCCCTTTTCGTATGCCTTGGGCCACGTCGGGCTGCGTGAGTCGGATTCGGTCGCCCTGGGCGAACTCCTGCTGCTCCTCCCGATAAACCTTGCTTTGCGCGGTCATGGCCGTGGTGAGATGGGGGCTGTAGGTCACCTCGTCTCCATGGGAGGTCTTTACGGTGAGCTGGTTGTGCCTTACGTCTGTGTTGACAACCACGGCGGCACTGTTGGTTGGAATACCTTGGAGGTTCGGGCTCCCTTGCCGGTACTGGATGATGTCACAGGGCGCATATTGAGAAACGCTTTTGGGGTTGGTCAAGTCCTGTTCTATTCGGACGGCCAGCATCTTGCTATTCGGCCCTACCGTCCCCTTGGACTGCAAGTCTGCTCGAAGGAGCTGGTTCAACTCCTGACGTTCGGCAGGCTCTTTGGCGACGATCACGGTTGTAGACGGGCGCTCGACGTAGGCGCTTGCCACCGCTGCGAGTCGATGGTTCGGGTCTGCGTACTCATACACCTGAGCTTGGTGCTTCTCAGGCGGTGCGGACTGAGCAGAGCGGCGGAAGTCCACGGCAGAGGTCTTGCTGACATCGATTGCGAGCCGCGCTCCGAGCGCCTCGGCGTCGTTGGTGTAGATCCGCGCATCGTGTTCCGCTCGCGAGATAGCGACGTAGGCAAGACGGGTGTTGATGAGGGAACGGATTGAATCTGTGTCGATGTGGGCAATGACTCGGCCCTCAGTGAGCCCCTGCGAAACGTGCGACGTGACGGCGTAGCCGTGATCGAAATGCCGCATTTTGCTTGGGTCGAACTGCACGTAACGTTCGGCTTTGCCGTCCATCTGCACGGTGATCTGGCCGGTGTCAAGCTTGGTGATGGTGCCTAGATCGCGGTTGTTCACTCCCAGGTCTTTATCTTTCGCGGTGAACTGAATCGATCGCCGGCTGCGAAAGGCTTCTGCATCTCGCGGTAGGCATTCACACCCGTGAGCCGTTTGGGATCGTACGATACAGTCCGGCCGTCCTGCTGCTGGACTGTAACTGTGTTGGTTCTGGCGTCGGCGGATACGACCGTGGCGGTGCTGTTTCTCGCTATGCCGTATGCCTTGCTGCCGGTCTCGTACTTCAGCACGTCCCCAGCTTTGTATCGCGCTGCCCACTCTCGATCCGCCCCCGTCAAGTCGGAACGGTGTGCCAGAATGGAGAACTTCTGGTCCTCCTGTCCTAGCTTTCCGGCATTCTGGAGTTCGCTCCGCACGGCTTCATTGATGAGCTGACGGCTGCGGTTGTCGGGGGACACGATGATGGTGTTTTCAGGCGCTCCAGCATAGTCCTTCGCTATGGCCGCGATGCGCTCATTCGGGTGGGCAATTTGGGTAATCCGGCCCTGGTCGTCAAGCATTTTGATACCTTGGATGGTCTCGCCTTTGGCGAGATGCTGGACGGCTTCTAGCAGGGCAGAGTTTTTACGCTGCCGCACGATCTGGTCTAGCTGCGAGGTCCGCATCCCGGCATCCTGCATCTGCTCAAACGGTCGCCCGGCATCCACGCCCTGGTGCTGGGCGGTGTATCCGATTACCAGTACACGGTCCTGCGGCCCGATCTTTTCCAGAAAGGCCCTCATCTGCTTTGTGCTGGCAAGGCTGGACTCGTCCAGCATGTAGAGGTTGGACGTAGGTGGACCGGAACCCTGGCTTTTCTGGGCTACTCGGGCGAGGAAACTTTGCAGGGTGGTAGCGTCGATTCCTTCCTCTCGAAGCTGACCGGCTGCCCTCGACGTGGGGGCGAAACCCTCAACTTTGTATCCGCTGGTTTCAGCTCCTTCCCGGATGCTAGAAAGCACGGTTGTTTTGCCGGTTCCGGGGAGACCTTGAACTCCATGAATGCGGTCCGGTGAGGTTAGAACCTCCTGGATCACGGTTCGCTGCGCGTCATTAAGAAACGTTCGGGTTGTTGCCTGAGCCGCGGCCTGATCGCTGTTCGTTATCGGCTCAACGGTGTTCTGTCCAGTCATGACGTGCCGCACATTTGCCCGCTCGTTGGCAATGGTCTCTGCGGTGGTGAAGCTGCGTCCGGTAGAGTGCTTCTGGCCCTTCAGCTCCCGAAAGTCGCCCTGGCTGTGGCGAGCGTCGAACTCGGACTTGACGTGGGCGAATGTAGTCTCACCCATCCCCCGGCGAAGGGCGTCCCTCATAAGGGTGCGCTCATCCGTAACGGCTTCACGCTCGAAGTTGCTGTTTCGTGCGTAGGTGACGGCTTCCTTCGCTCTGGCGATCTGGTCGGGCGTCCGGTCCTGGGTCCGGGCTCGTTGGCGAGCCTCGGTCACTATCGTTGCGGGCTGGTTCCCGAACGATGCGGCCATGGTTCGGTGGGCATCTAAAACCTGCTTCGGGGAGTGGATTTGCTTCTTGTCGCGAGTCGCATGGGCGGCGATCTGTGACGCCTCCGCGCCGCTGTATCCGGTCTTTGCCAGATGCTCTTTGATCTGCTGGGAACGGGGGCTGGATGCGTCCAAGTATTCCTGGGAATAGCCCTTGATCTCTGGGGCTCCGCTCTTGCCCGCCTCGATCTCGTACCCCAAATCGCGGAGCTTATAGGTAAGCGCCGACTGGTAGACGGCGGTCGCATAGTTCTGGGTATCGAACATGCTCTGAGGTTGGAGGGCTCGTGTTGACCCGTCTGCGCGTTCGGTCACGTTCATGATGAACACGTGGGTGTGGAGCTGCGGAGCTGCGGAGCCATCCACCGGACGGGCGGTGTCGTGCTCGAACTTCGCTGCAATGAATTTGTCGGTCGTCTCGGCTGCGTTGTTCCCTCCGATCCTCGCCTGGGTGTAATGCTCCAGCTCTATGAGGGCAGCGGTCACGGCGGCGCTGTGAGCCTCGCGGACACGCTCGTCACCTCCGACCAAGGCCGTGAGGGAAACTAATTTTGAGGCTGAAAAAGTGGCATCCCAACCGTCGCGATGCTCTACCGCATTCGTCGTCGTTCCGTCCGCATTCTTGTACTCCTGCGCTGGCCGGTGTTTGACCATGACCTCGCCAGTTTCGGGGTTCCGGCCTTCGGTGAGCCGGGTGAACTCCTCTGAGGTAACCGCACCCGTTAGGCCCATCTTTGCCGCGAGTTGCCCTTGCCATTCACCCTCTACCGCGCCGTCCTGTTTGTAGTAGCTCTCGGTGCCGGAGGTGAACTCCATCTTGTGGTAGGTCTGGGCTTAGCCTGAGTTGAGAGCCTTCGAGATACTGAGCACGGAGTCCTCCCTTCTGGGCTAGAGATCGCTACTAGGGTGGGTTACGGGGATGGAGTTTACCGGCCCAAAGGTCGGCACTCTGGCCGGGGGCGGTACGACGGCGACTGTCGGCGACGATGGCATACCAAAAGGCGTCTGGGGCCTCGTGGCTGGTGCTGGTTTCACTGTTGTGGGCGTCGCGGGCGTAGGTGTTGAGGCCGGGATGGAGGTCGGCGTTGGGGCCGAGGTTGGTGCTGGAGGTTGTGGAGCTGGGGCGAGAGGATTGAGCCACATATCGGTCTCGGGAATGTCTCCGGGCACGAAAGAAGGCGCAATAAGCGGCCTGTCCATGTGGGGAAAGCTGAACCTCGTGACATTGTTTCCCAGCTTCAGAAACGAATGGAGGTCTTCAAGTCCAGCGATTTCTGAACTCATCACCAACGGCTCTATCTGCCGGTCCATGGTGAAGCTCTTTCCGGCCCGCTTGCCGTCTGCGACGGTCTCGCGTACGCGCTCGATCTCGATGTCTCCAATAAGCTCGGAAGCCCATCTCGCGGCCTTCGGCTCGGCGGTCTTGAGGACGAACTTGGTCGCCGGTTGCGACAGCATCACTTCGGCCAGATGCCCATAGATCACTTCAAGCTGGGCCTTGCCCTGGTATCCAAAGATGATGGGGTTGTCACTCTTGCGTCCTTTGGTCAAAGCACTGTGAAACTGGGGGAGACGCTGCAAGGTTGCCAGCTCATCAAGGACGAACCATGCTCGTTTCTGTCCTGGCTTTGGCAGGGTGAGGAGTCGAAGGATGAGCAAGTCAATCCATAGGGAGTGGAGGGGCCGAAGGGCTTCCTGCTCTGCCTCCGTACCGGTGAGGAATATCCAACCCTCCCGCTTTTCAGCCCATGCGGTAGCGCTCCATTCCTTCTCCTGGGCCTGCTCCTTGCTGGGCAGAAGACGAAGACTATCGGCTATAAGGCCCAAGGAACCGAGTACGCCTTGCCGCTGATCGGGAGCGTCTTTCGAGATGAATGCCTCTAGCTCCGTACCCTCAACGCGCCGGTCGATCTCATCTGGGTTGGACATCCACGCGACTAGATCTTGCGTCGAGGGACGGTATTTCATCAAGTTAGCGAAGATCTTCTGCGGGGTCTCGGTAAAGAACTCGCCGGGCTTGCCCCTCGGCGGGCTGGTACAGCGACGATGCGATGGTCCGCGCCTCTGCCGGATTGCGCAGCTCGGCAGACTGCGACCAATAAAATGACTGGGCGTCGAGAGGATTTAGGATGACATCGTTGCGGTCCTCCCGGTAGAAACGCTGGATGTACTCGCCTGCGGGGTCATAAACAATTGCCGATTCTACACGGTCCTCGATTTGGGTGAGCATCTGGATTAGCAGGGTCGTTTTACCAACTCCTGTGTTGCCCATGACCTGAACATGCTTGGCTTCTGCCCGCAGCGGAAGACGGATGATCGTGCCTTTCTCATCCGTTCTGATACCCAGCCCTTTGCCTCTGAGAATCTGATTGAACTCCTTGGGAGTTGACATCACCGGGCCGCGCAGCAGCCGCCCATACTTCATGCGCTTGCCACGTTTGAAGTCCCATGGCACCGCGAAACAGAACAGGAATAAGACGATGCCGCCCGCCTCAAATAGCGCTGGGCCGTAGGCGCTCAGGATGTCGTCTCCCCCAAAGATGGCCGCCCGGAACCATCCGCACAGGGCCTCATCCGCAATCTTCCGCTCTGGTCCACGAGCAAAGCTGGTATAGCCCTGGGCGGTCGCGGCGGGTGACAACTGAACGCTGATTTCTGTCCTGTTCGCGAGGATCGTTGCACCCGGAACGAAGTCCTCTGGCTGAGCAACTCGCGGCGCGCGCTTGCCACCCATGAGGTAAATCAGGCGGAAGGAATTATGTAAATTGAACTCGGAACCGGCTGCGCTCTTGAGGTAGTCACCCGTATAGTTTCGAGCTAGAAACGGCTTGGTTACGTACAGGCCGAACAATAACGTCATGAGGATCGGCACTGCGAGAATTATCGTCCCGATTGTAAAAATCGGCGTTTGTGGAGGCCATATTACTGTCTCTTTCCGTCCCCATTGGCTAGCCATTTTCAACGCTCCTTTTGGTCTGCGGTCGCATATTGATCCATGACATCCGTTGCTGCTTTATGCTTCGTCGTCCGCACGCTGGCGAGCACACCGCTGAACGCTTCCGCGCTCATTACCTCTCCGCAGGCGAGTGGTTTCAGAACGAGATTCAAGAGCATTCGCGTGGCGACAATCTCTGTAAAGACAGCGTCGGCGCGCGAGCTGCGGGCTTCTCGCATAAGCACCTCGCGTGCCCACTCACTGAGTGCTTTCCCGTCCATCTGCGCGGCTGTTTGCAGCTCCCGATACTCTGCTTCCGTCACCTTGGCGCTAGCTACGTGCTTGCGGCCTTCTCGCCCCTGCGAGCGCCGCAAGCGGCTCTCGAAACTCACTGCCGCGCCTACTTCCCCGGTTGGCATCCTGACCCTTCCTGGGCGGTAGACAATTGCAGACCCTCGGTCTACAGTCGTCTACCGCCTGCTGCTAAGTCGTTGTGGGGTCACAGGTTGACTACTGTCTACCTTTTGCCCTTTCACTCAACCCTGGAAGGGGTGAAGTCATCCTTCTCCATGTGCGGAGCACATTTCATTTGCCGTTGCTGTTGTTGTTGCTGTTGTCGCTGCTGTTCCGTGACGCTGGGCGTCACTTCAGGCGGGGGCGCAGCCCTCGCCTGAACGCCTCAAAATGCTGCGGTGAGGTTCGCCGGCTTCAGTCCGCGGCGCGCGCCCGATACAACCGAAGCGGCCTTCTTGATGCGAAGTTGAGCGGCCACCTTGGGGCCTGTCGCGCCAAACTTCTAGAACTCGGGGTCCTTGCCGAAGGTGTATTCCAGCGCCTTATTCACCACCTCATCAGGGAGGCATTTGATGAAGGCGGCATACTGATCTACCTGAATGGCGGTTGACTCTTCAAGTGTGCAGATGGCGGTGACTTTGCGGGTCTGCTTGATGTCTAGCAAGGGCATGTTCTACGTTCCTCCTGGGCTGGTCGCTATGCTGCGTGGGTGGATGGACCGGGCGTGGCGGTGTGGTCTTCAGCCCGGTAAAGATCTTGTGTCACGAAGGTCTGCGCCGCGAAGTCATAGCCGGTGACAGAGATCAATTCGCGCACTCTCCGTCTGCCGCTCTGCTCGCGCTCGCAATAGAGAACGAAGTCGATGGCCTCTGCGGTCTCTGAACGAATAAAGCTGTGGTTGATGTTCGGTCTCGCGCTGAGTGCGAGATTAGATAATCTGCTGAGTGCATCCCATGCGGATTTGGCATGGAGAGTGGTGAGTGTGCCACCGTGTCCGGTGTTCATCGCTTGCAGCAAATCATTTGCGCACTCGTCGCGTATTTCACCGAAGATGATCCGGTCGGGATGGTGCCGAAGTGCAGCAGCAAGCAACGCGCTCGGTAGCACCGCAACCTGTCCTGGGATTGCATCCACCGCTTCCCATCGCACGGCATTTGGCTGAAGAACTCGCAGCTCGGCAACCTGCTCAATAACTACAAGCCTGTCGCTTACAGGAACGTGGTCGAGAATTGCTTCCATGAGCGTCGTCTTCCCTGAACCTGTGCCACCTGCGATGATGCCGTTCTTCTTCTTCAGCAGGAACGAAACAACCTGATCGCGGACCTCTCTGGGCATACTTCCCTTTTCAATCAGTTGATCGGTCGTGAACCACTGATTGAATTTGCGAATGGTGAGCGTAGGACAGCCGATTGCGGACGGGGCACCAACGACCGCAACACGCGAGCCATCCGGCATCCGGGTATTCAGGATTGGGTTCTGGTGCGTGAAATCCTGCCCCATCATTCGCGCTACGCGCTGGATGGCTGCTTCAAGGCGCTCGATGCTGTACTCACTCTGAAGCGGAATATGCTCGATTACCCCGCCTCGGTCGGCATACACGCCGGTCGTTCCATTGACCGTCAAATCGCTGATCGTGGGATCAAGAATCAACGCTTGTAGGTCTTCGGTAAAGAACGGCAGTACCTTCTCCCATCCGCTTTCGACGCTCATCGTTTCACCTCTGGGTGGAACGTCGAAACTTCGCTTCCCGTCTGATCCACCGACACGCGGTTTTCATGGAATTCGGTGATCGTGAGACCAAGGGGATTGATGGTTTCGTACTGCGGGTCGTCTTCGCCTGATCGCTCACCTGGGCAGGGTTCAGGTAGTAGGTGACGGATGCCATCCAATGCTCCGCCCGGGGCTTGTTAGCGTGGTAGTCGTCGAAAGAGCCAAACAATGGTGAGCATGGTGAATGAACCCTCAGCTTTCTGCGGTCAGCGGCCTAGCTGTACATGGCTGCCTGTTCTGCAATCTCGCCGATCTTTCCTGCTGCTGCCGCACCGCCGCCGAAGATCATCTGCGTGATGGTGGGAACGAGCACCATGTTGAGGATGAAAGCGGTGAAGATCGTGAGAAACGGGATGAGGTTCGCGATCCAGTTTGCGATGCTGTAATTGCCCTGGAAGGTCTGGGTCATGAAACCCGTAAGGAATTGGGACCATACGAAGATGAACGCGGCTGCGACAGCTCGGATCATTCCGAGACTCGCAAGCACTTCGACAAAGTGCAGGAACTTTCCTCTGAACGTCTCGGTCATGTAGAGCGGAATCAATGAGCGGGCCGAACAACGCGGCAACGGCGTAGAAGGTAAACGAACTGCCAATTTATGAGGAAAAGAATGGCTGATGCGAGTCCCAGGAAGCCCTCGACGAACCAATAGCAGATGGTTTCCATAGGTGCGAACACGGTCGGTACCGACGTATTGTGGCCCGCATTCGCAAGCAGCGCGGTCAACTGGTTTAGCTGCGTCTGATCGAGTATCTGGGCGATCGCGGCGGCGATGTAGGAGAACATCCGGTTGAATCCAAAACTTGCGCCGGGAAGGTTTGTCACCCAATAGTGTTCGATCACGCAGCAGAACAGGAGACGGGACAGGAAGGTTCTCAGCTCATCGAAGCTGACAGACCTGAATCCGCCGAAGTGCGCGGACCAGGACGACATGCGAACAGCGATGCCGATAAGGTTCATGGTGGCGATGAAGGTGAGCAAAATCATCCCGAAGTTCGACAGCGCTCCATCGTTCTGCAACGTGAGGTCTGTAAGGCTTTGGGTGAACTGAGCAAGCCAGTAAACAACTCCGGGAGTGGTATTCATTTTTACTCTCGCCTCGATGCGTTTAGGTGGTGCGTCTTGTACTCAAAAGCGGCGGCGCTGGCGTTATTACAGCGCCGCCGACGGGCTGTGGATAGCTCAGAAATAAGTCGTCCAAGTGGAGGACTCGTTCCCTGCGTAGGAAGGATTGTTGGCCTGGGCAGTGAGCTTGTAATTGGCATCGTTGATCGTTAGCGATGCCGCATTGCGCTTGTCCATGTTCTCGACCGCTGCCTGTGCAGCCATACACGCGTGAAGTTGGCCCTGGGCGTGGGCCTCTTCCATGCGCTGCGAATCGGACATGGTTAGAAGGTTGAGCTGTTCGACTTCGCTGTTCGTCAGGTCGGTTGTGTCGTAGATGGAGGTGTTCAAAGCGGTGTTCGCCGGCAGATTGGTTGTTCTGCTGGATTGGTAGGCACTCACTGCCGCAAGGCACTGGCTCGATGCAGCATCCATCGCTTCGATATGGGCAAGGGTGGAAAGCCTGTCGCTTTGTCCGACGATCTGCTGGCTCCAGAAGCTCGAAGATGTACCGGAGATCGCGAGATTCATGATCTTCCAGACGAGACTTGAGTTCTGGGACTGGCCGTTTAATTGAGCCTGAAGACCGGCGGCTTCCCCATACGTGTTATGCACAGAGCTGTTCATCAGCGCGTTCTCGGCAGTGTGCCAAATCTGCTTCGAGTTGATATACTTCAGGTTGTTGAAGATGGTGTTGTACGTGGTGATCGACTGGTTGTAGATCTTCAGCGCAGTTCCGGCCATCTCGACGTCCTGGATGAGCTGCTGTCTGAGCGTAAGGTCTTGTTGAGAACCTTGCGCGATCTGGGTCGCCTGGTTGACGAGTCCTTTGCCTTCATTCACGATCTGGACTGCGGCGTGGGCTGACTGTGTGGGGTCAAGGACGATACCCCCGAACTGGGCGTGTGCTGGCATCGCCATTGCGAGCGCGGCGATTCCGCTGGCGAACGTAAGAATGCGGGTTGTGGTGAGCTTTTTCATGAAGGATGCTCCTAAAGCGTGGGGTTGACGCGATGGTCTGCGTAGGAGGGGATCAGGATGTCTCTGCCGATGTAGACGCGCGCTCGCGAACCTTCCTTGAGCGTGATGATCGGCAGCCGATTGAGGAAGTGATTTAGTACCTGTTCGCCCTCCGCGCTGGTTTGCGAGGAGATGCCGTTGCGGATTTGGCTATCGGTTGTTAGAACGCTCCCGTTATTGCCGATTGCGCGAGTCCTCCCAGACCCCCGATAGCGGCGGCGGCGGCGAACGCTTGTAAGTAGCCGTGGTCAACCTTGGTGGCGAGGCCGGTGGTTCCGATCTGATCGAGGCCCGCGTACTTGTCGATGTCGATGGAGAAACCGTCTAGACAGACGGCGCGATGAAACACTACTGCTAGCTTGTGCTGCTGTTGGTTTCCTACCGCAGTGACCGCACCGATGAGGCGCGTCCCTTGTGGAAGAAGGAGGTTTTGGCGGTCGTGCGAGTAGTAGTCCGTCGTGAGCATGAGCAGCACCGGCCGGCCATACCGCCATCGACGTAATTGGTGACCACACCCTCAAGAACCGTGCCCTCGAAGACGCGATACAGCTTTCCCCCGTACTGATCGAAGCTGTACGCGGCCATCGCGTTTGTCTCTTTCTTCTCGTTGGGCTTAGGGTTGTCCTTCGACGACGCCTGACCCGCTTCCGTGATCGACTGGCTGGCAACTACGCTCGGCCCGGTGACGGTTGGACCCGTAACGCTGGGTGACTGCCCTTCCCCCTCCGCTTCGTGCGTCTGGAAATCAATCGCTACGGTGTCGCTGTTGAGCGCATCCAACCGCCGCTTTTCGAGCTCTGCGGCCTTCTGCTTCGCCTGAGCATGGGCTTCAGACTGGCCGGAAGTCTGCCGGGGAGCGTTCGGGCTGGTGCCGTAGATCGCGGCGCTCTGGGCCGGCGTCATGGGCGCTGTACCGTCCATTTCGGGTGGCGGAATAGCCTGGCCCTCCCCTTGCGCTTGCGCTTGCTGCTCCTGGGCTTGGAGGGCTGCGATCGCTTGCTGAAGTTGGGCGTTCTGCGCATCGCTCTCTGGATCAACGCCTGCTGTTTCTCGAACCCGCTCACCTGCTGGGTATCAGCGGTGGCCGGGCGGGACTGCAAGGCACTTTTGGCCGCTTCCTTCTTGTGGCTACCGGTGACGGCGTTGTAGGGGTTGAAGCTCCAATCAGGACCACGGCACCCGTCAGAACGAGGACAATGGGCATGGTTTTGCCGATGGGCGGCTTGGCTGATGGCACGACGGGGACGGTTCCCATTAGTTTGCCTCCTGGCGGTGAAACTCGACCTTGGATTTGCCGATGGCGACGTAGCCGTTCTGGAGGAGCTTGGGAACGGTGTAGAGTCCGTTGGCGAAATCAAAGTTGATGAGAGAGCCCTTTTTGTCCTTCAGCTCGTAGACGACCGGGGGCTCCTCGAACTTGCCCTGGATGTAGGTGAACTTCCCGTCATCCCAGATTTGGCGCACGCCCAATGCCTGGGCTTTGCTCCGATCCCATCTGTAATCAAAGTTGAGGTTGCTGGGGTAGGTGCTCTGGTACTTCTCCTGGGCGATCTCAGCGGTCTTCTTGTCTGCTGCTGCCGCTGCATGGGCCTCGGCGACTTCCCTTTCGAGCCGTTCTTCCTTTTCCTTTACCTGTGTCGCTGGAACGAACACCGGGGCATCGGCCATCTTTCTCTGTGCGTCCTTATCGGTCTGCACCAGGAACACGGTTGAATCGAAGCCCTCTGCCTGGTCTGCCGACACCTCTTTCAGCTCAAGGGTGTAGTCGTTGCCGTGGTCAGAAATGATGTGGACGTTGGTGCTGCTCTTGGCTGCCGCCGCTTTGGGCTTCACGCTGATGAAGCGGCTGGCGATGTGGCCGGCGTTGAAGATCCAATCGTCCGTGTTGCCCCCGAAGACGTGGCTATCTTCTCCTCGGCTGGCAGCTCTAGGACCGTGGATTCATTGAGGCTGGTCCGAATCACGGGGGGCGCGGTGGTGGCACTCACCTGAACGGTTCGGGGAGCCTTCTGCTGAGCCTGGATGGCAGGCGCGGTGTAAACGTAGACCGCGAATACGACACTTGCGGCGATAAGGTGAGGTGTTTTCATAGGTCGGTCTCCCTGATGGTTTGTGGTGTGGTTGAGCGATTCTAAGCTGAAGCCGGAGTGTTTAGGCGTCTTCACCCGCGACGAAACGGGTGATGCCGTTCTCCTACCCCCATTTCTCGATCAAGCGGCCTCGGCGGGCTCTGTCTTTCGGCTTGTAGAGAAGATCGCGTAGCTGCGGGGGTCGAGGTTGAGCGTTACGACCTTGGTAATTCCGTCGCTACGCATCAACAGCCCTTCACGCGGCCCCAGGCTCTCGAAGAGGTTCAACTGCTGCTCGGTCATCTTGAAGAGCTCGCCGTAGAACTCCCGGTTGAAGGTGGCGTCTGGAAGCAACAGGAACGAGGTGCAGGAGTTGACGATGCTATCCGCGTTCTCCCCGAGATCGTTCGCGGACTGGCCGATGAGCGTAACGCCGCCGAGATTCTTGCGGACCTGCTTGATGCTGGCCAGTGCGCCCTCCAGCAGTTGCTTGTTCTTCATGTTCGAGAAAATCTCCTCGATCACGACATGCTTGGGAACGCCGAGGTTCTTGGGGTCATACACTACGTCATCAATCCGGCGCAGCAGCCACACCATAACGGTTCGATCAGGTCGGGGGTAGTCCTTGGAAACGCCCGCGAAATCCCAGCACTGGATGCGCGAAAGACTGAGCGAATCTTCTGCGTTGTCGAAGATCCCGTTATAGACGCCTTTCCCAATCCACTTCGCCAGATACCGGCTCAGATGCTTCGGTAGGAGAAGGTTGGAAAGTCTGCGAATCTTTCGGTCGATGAGGTACATGCCCTGCACCTCTTTGAACACCGCATCTTCGTCCTCGGGGCTGAGGACCGCTCCGCCGTTCGTGATGAGCATCTTGACGAAGTTGTAGAGAAACTTGATGTTCTTCTCTGTCGGATCCAGCGCGAAGGGGTTGACACGCGGACCGTCCAGACCGATGCGGTCCAGCTTGCCACCGTACAGCTCGACCATGCTCCGTAGCTATTGCCGATGTCGAAGATGTAGGTAAAGTCGTTGTACTTGCGCTCCAATCCGAGCATCTGGTTGGTGTGCACCGATTTTCCGGTCCCTGGAGGTCCGATGGTGAGTTGAACCCGCACCCCGTTGACGTAGGCGTCCTGAAAGAATGGGGTTCCCTGCCGGGTCTCGAAGACATTCAGGTATTCGCTGTCGAGGTCGTCTGACATGGGATGACCAATGTTCGGGGCAAAGATCGGCGAAAGACGGGCGTGGTGATCTTCTCCAAGCCAGAGTGGAAAGACGTTGTACCGCTGATTGCAGGGGAACATCGCATAGAAAAGCAGAAAGGTTTCCAATGGTCTCTTCAATGACGGTCACCTGGGCATCCACAAAGGTCCGGTGTACGACGGGTGTGTTTTCCCGGAGCTCTTCGGCGCTCTTGGCCGAGAGGAGCAAAGTGACGGTGTACTTGCCCTGACCCTTCTTATTTAGCTCTCTAACGACGATGCCAAGGTCATCCACACCCTCAGAAGCGGCTTTCGCTCCGGCGCCCTGGTCCAGTGCGGCGAAGTTCTTGCCCGCCATCACTCGCTGGAAGATGCCGACTTTGAAGAAGTCAATCCACTTTTCTTGGGCGCTTATTTCTTTGCGCACGGTAGACGTGGATTGTGGCCTCCAGGTAGTGCAGAGAACGCTATCGCAGGTCAGATTGGCGATGCCGTTGAACAGGCAGGGTTGCGACGCCGCAGGCGTACTCGTCAACGAAAACATCTGGACATGACGCCTTCCTACCCTGAGATGATCGTGTTCCCATGAGACGGCGCTGTTCACGATCTGCTGATCGACCCCGAGGTCGGAAACGAGGCGGGTGTGACTCGCCCATTCCTCAAGGTTGAACAGCTCGCAAAAGAACTGAAAGGCTTTCTCTTTGCTCACTAATCTGAGGCCGATTGCGCCGCTCAGGTGCGTTTCGAGGATGGTTGCGGCCTTCTGGAGCTGAGTGATAAGCCGCTCGTTCTCGTTCTCCTGATCCTTCGGCTTTGCAGCAAACGGGTTGGACAGTTCCGGCTCGAAGGTGAGGCACCAATGAAGGTCAATGCGACGGAAGTTGGCCGTCCTTGCGAGAAAATCCAGGCGGTGATCTACAAAGAATTGCGTGATGGGATCGGCGTACTTGTCCTGGCGCGGAATCTCAAAGCCGGACGTGACCCGCATGTACTGATACAGCGAGGAACCCTCGGGCAGACCGCGCAAACCCGTCTCGACGGCTCGGACCTTTGCGTTCAACTCCGAATCCGTAAGACCTTCTTCGTCGGCACCGGCAAGCTCAAATAGACATCCATAGCCGCGTGTCTTTGTCGCGAAAATAGTCGGGCTCACGAAACGGGAGATGGGAACGATGCTGTTTGCGGCCGGCATCGGTGAACCATTGATTAGCGTTTGCGCGGGTCATAGTAGCTCATTTGGGTGAAGCTGAGGCCCCACAGTTGGAACATCTTTGGGTGTTTGCTAATGATCACAGAGCAGACGACCGTGATCGAAATGAAGATCAGGATGGAAAGAACGAAGTACCGAAGCAGGAGAGCCAGGAGCGACATAATCACAATGCCCATCCAGATTGGCAAGCTCAGTCCGAGCCTCTGCCGCGATTTGTTGAGGGCTTGATTGATCGCAAGTGGCTCTCCACGCTTGGTCATTTGCATGATTAGGCGAGCACCCGGACTGCGTGCGTTGCGACCATTGAAATGCTCTGGCCGGTGAGGGAGCTGACCCACTGAGGAGCGAAGCCGATGACAATACCGGCGAACAGACCGCCGCCAATTGCCATAAAGCCGCCCCGAGATGTTTCGGCCCATGAACTGGAACACACCGAACACAATCCCGATGACGACGGCAAGTGCGCCGCCGAGCACGCAGCTCTTCTCAATGGTGCCCATGGCTGCGGTTACGCCGCTCACATCGACGGTGCCCTGTGCGTGGGCAACGCTCGAAATCGTGAACGCAAAAAGGGTTAGTGCCAATATGCGGATTGCATTGGCAATTTTCTGTTTAGTGAAGCGTTGCGCCCGCCTGTTGGCGAGTCTGGACTCAAGCTGAACTGTCGTCTTCATTAGCACCTCGACCAACGTGGAATCGGTTGGGATATGCGTAACGTAGAGTCCCGTCGTCCAGCGAGTCCAATAACTTTCGTAGCTTCGCTTATTCAAAAATAGAATGATGAACGTTCTCGCAAACTATGCAAGACGCTCTTCGAGGTGTGTTGACTCCGGGGTTCTGGATGGACCGGCCCTGCTGACACGTCGCTTCGCGATAGTCGAGAACGAGGCTCTATCTCAGGCGCATTATCACGATCTTGCAAACGAAAGGAGCGACTGAATGTCGTTCTTGTCTGCTGCGCGAAGCGCGCCGATATAGGAGCGCCGAAAGCCGCCTGCTCTTGTGATGTCGGCGCTTCCCCATGTGAACAACGGACGGCCTTGTTTTTGGACGCGAACATCGGCCATCAGCCGAGCGTGGCGACCGTTCCCGTTTGCGAATGGATGAATCCATACCATGCGGTGATGAAAGCGGACTGCAATCTCATCCGGCTCGAAAGTTTGATGTTCAAGCCAGTAGCGAGTATCCCCGATCAAAGCTCCAAGTGCGTCGCGAAGCTGATAGTAGGGAATGCCGATGTTCTTCTCCGTTGTCCGATACACTCCTGCCCATTTCCACGTCTGATCGAACATTCGCAAATGTAGTTGCCGGACATAGGATTCGGACAGCGGGTCAAGTCGATTGAGGTTTCTCTTGTCCAGCGCCCACCCGTAGGCTTCCAGGATGTTCTGTCGCTCCCACTCGTTGAGTTCTTCTTTGCTCGTGAGATCGGGAATTAGGTTGAGTTGTTCATCGGGAGACAGCGGTGTGTTGCCATCTCCCGCCGCGAACAGGTTCATTTAGCTGCACGTTTTCTGACAATGCGGCCAGTCTCTGCCGCTATCGCTTCCTCGATTCTGCCTACTGCTTGGTCTTCAAGCGCCATCGAATGCTCCACTTCTAGAACGCGAGATCTAGCTTCAGCGCGTGCGCGGTCCTCGATCGACTTTTGGAGTATGTTAGCTCGCGGTACAAGCGCGTATACGAGGTCGCAGTCTAGGGCGTCGGCAACCGCACGGAGGCTCCGCAAAGTAATTCGGTCGTCCGCTTCGCCCTTCTCGAGTTGTAGTGGGAGCTGACGGCTAGTGCCCAGTCGGCGGGCCAAATCGCCTGATGAAATACCGAGTGCTGCCGTAAAGCTCGAATCCAGCCATTCGGCGGACGCGGGGAGAGCCGGGCTGTACGATAAGGCTCCAAGCTGCGATCTAGCTGTTTGAGACGAAGATCTCTGAAGTCGCTGCGCATGGGCTTACTCCGTGACAATACAAACATAGTCCAACGGGTGGGTTGTGACAAGCTTCAGATTGTCATTTGTGAACGCTATAACTTCGGAAGTAGACACCGACAAGTCCCCGGGCACAAGAGCTTAACACTTCATGGGTCCTGGTTTCAGAATGGGTGAGCGGAAAACTCAATGATCCAGCGCTAACGGTTCCTGGCTAACCCCAGGAGAGTCAACCCCAACGTAACCCCAGATAACAAAAGCAAAAAGCTCTTCTGTTTTATTTGCAACGACTTAGAACTCGGCAAGACTCCCGATCAGGCCGTGTAACTCGTTGAAACTACGTTTCTGTTGCCGCTCATAACCCAAAGGTCGTAGGTTTAAATCCTACCCCCGCAACCAATTAGACGTCAATCTATATGCAATGCTAAACCCTTGTGAAGCTGCCAAGGGTTTTACTTGGCTAGGAACAAAGCACGCCTATGTGCTCCTTAGGCGTTGCATTGTGTCCGGGCCGAGTTAGCGCAGATCTCCACAAGACGATGCCAGCCAACTCCGTTTCGGCTCGATTAAGATGTACGCCAACATCCTCTTCCTACTTACCATTCCGCCTACAGATACCACGGAATGTTGACGACCACGATGCGTTGGTTTCCCCTCACTAGCAGCAGCAATTTGAGTAATTGAACCCGTTGATTGTGCAGTAAGTTCTCCCACCAATGCTTCACCACCAGCTCTGGGAGCAGCACCGCCACCTTGCGACCTGGGTTGTCGTTCTCCAGTCGTAAGATATAGTCCATTAGCGGTGAGATCGTTAGCCGGTAGGTGGAATCAATGGTGACCAGTTGCGGCTGTGAAAGGCCTGCTTCGGTGATCGGCCCCTTTACCTTCTCATCCCAGATCGCATCCAATCCATCCTCACCTTCCTGGTCGGTGTGGATGTGGACGACTTTGATCTCCTTTGACATGAGCAATCCAAACCGCAGCGCCTTTTCGGTGATCTTGTCCCAGCGCGCCATCGGGATAACCACTAGCGGCTGCTCCAGATTGGTCAGCCGCAACGGCGTCGGGTCGGCCATCTCCATATTTACCCGCGAGTAATGCCGCCTCACTCCCCACATAATGCCGATCAGCGCCGGAACCAGCAACGCCGTCACCCACGCGCCCGAGGCAAACTTTGACGCCAGCACGATCATCGTCGTGATGCCCGTCGCTACCGCACCCACGCCGTTGACGAACATATGCCAGTTGCGTCCCTTGTGGCTCGCGTCTTCCTTCCGCCAGTGCACCACCATCCCCGCCTGCGACAGGGTAAAGGCCAGGAATGCGCCGATCGCGTACAGAGGGATCAGGCGGTCAGTCACACCCCGGAACAGGATTAGGATGATCGCCGTAAACCCCGACAGCGCGTACACCCCGTGCGAAAACAGCAGCCGTCGTCCCCGCAGAATAAAGACATGCGGCAGATAGTCGTTCAGCGCAATTGCCCGCACCAGCCGTGGAAAGTCGGCGAACGCCGTGTTCGCGCTCAGCGCCAACGCCAGAAACACGCTGCCCATCGTTACAAAGTAGAACCATCCCCGCCCAAACACCGCCGCCACCAGCAGGCTCAACAAGCTCTGATACCCCGGCTGATCCGGGTCCATCGCCATAATGCGGTAGTGGGTCGCCAGCCACGCCGTCCCATACAGCAGCACAATCAGGATCGCAATGATCACCGTCAGCGTGATCTGCGCCTTTTTGGCGCGCGGCTCCCCAAACGCCATCACACCGTTCGATACGGCCTCGACGCCAGTCATGGCCGCACATCCGCTTGAGAACGCCTTCATCAGCATCCACAATCCGAGGTACTTCACGGTTTGCGGCAGCGCTGGCGGCATCGTCGCCACCGGAGATGGATGCCCGCCCGCTGCAAAGGTCTTGAAGACCCCTACCGCTACCAGCGCGATCAGCGTTCCGATAAACAGGAATGTCGGCAGGATAAACGCCGCGCCGGTATCCTTCACTCCCCGCAGGTTTACCACCACCAGTAGCACTAGGATCAGCAGGCACATCTCCAGCTGATACGGCGCAAATTTTGGCAGAGCTGAGTTGATCGCCGTCACGCCGGCCGAGATTCCCACCGCCGCTGTCAGGATATAGTCAATCATCAGCGCCGCCGCTGCCACCAGACCGGCGCGCGTCCCAAGATTCTCGGTCGCGACCGTATAACTGCCGCCGCCGTTCGGGTACGCCGCGATTGTCTGCCGGTAGCTGAAAAACACGATCACAAGCAGGATTAAGATCGAGACGATAATCGGCAGCAGGTAATGCACGCCGTAAAGCCCCAGCGGAATCAGCAGGTACAGTGCCTGCTCCGGTCCATATGCCGCGGAGGTCAGCGCATCCAGCCCAAAGATCGGGATGCCCGCCGCGACCCCAATATGCTCCGCACGCTCTTCGCTCGTCGCGAGAGGTCTGCCCAACAAAACGTCAATAAAAGCCATGTTGTCTCTGATGCTACCTCTTATCGCGCCAGTCACCCAGTTTTGAATCCTTTTCTTAGGTCGCGCAAAACGCGTAGGGCAGACCGTCACGCGCTACACTATCGCCATGGCCACCCTCTATGACGTTCCCCTCCATACCCTCGCGGGCGAATCCACTACCCTTGCACCCTTCCAAGGTCAGGTCCTCCTGATCGTCAACACCGCCTCCAAGTGCGGGCTCACCCCACAGTACGAAGCCCTCGAAACGCTCTATAAGGCCCACAAAGAGAAAGGCTTTGCCGTCCTTGGTTTCCCCGCCAACGATTTCGCCGGCCAGGAACCCGGTTCAAGCGAGGATATCGCCACTTTCTGTTCCACCTCCTATCACATCACCTTTCCCATGTTCGAGAAGGTCGTCGCCACTGGCCCGGAGAAAGCCCCCCTTTACGAAATCCTCACCAAAGCTCAGCCCGATGCCCAGATTGCCGACCCCGGCTTCAAAGACAAACTCCGCGGCTACGGCCTTACCGTCCATGAGGCTCCGGAACTCACCTGGAACTTCGAGAAGTTCCTCGTCAACCGTCAAGGCCAGGTAACCGCCCGCTTCGCCCCCGATATGGCCCCCAACGACCCCATCCTGGTCCACGCTATCGAACGCGAACTGTAGCCTGTCAACAATGCCTCTAGTGCTCGCAATTTAGAACGAAGAAGGTGTCAAGAAACACGCGATGCTAAATCCAGAAGAACTTTTCGTAATGGATCTAAACGCTTCCACTAAGATCTTTACCGCATGGGTAAAGCGTCTTCACCAAACTTTTCCGAAGCTCGTAGCTTTATCGATTGTCGAGTCGTCGACCGCGCCGGCATCAAGGTAGTTATAGCGAATGGCAACGGTTTTTCGGCTCTCAATCGGATTACCGCGCGCATGAAGGCATAAAGCAAGAACATCTGGAAGATTCGTAAAGGATCACCTCTGCCCAGAAGGTCTAAAGCTATCCAAAGACTTGACCAGTAAAGATCATTTTATGATTGTGCCCGCAACAGATATGCTATTGAGGAAGTACCTAGGTTTGCTCAAAGAACTGGCTACCAACCCACTTATGTCAGTGAAGCTGACCTCAAAGGAGATAAGCGATGCCAAGTAAGCCTGGATTTAAAGCACATCTGGGGGAATGGCGCACAATTATCATGGCGCTTCATTACACAAGAGACCATCTGACTTTGGCCGCACCAGCCGTGGATAATGAGGAGGAACAACTTATCGTCTATGATCACTTGGAGCGGTTAGATAGACTCATTCCCAGGATGGAGCTTGAACTGAACGAGGAGCTTAGCCACGACGATCTCCTAACCGATTCTTCGCCAGTTTATCCATAGGCACTACTTCGGGTCTATGGCTTGGCATTCGACCTATGTTGGTTGAGGCCGTGCACATTTGGATTGTGAGTCTGACACTACCCGCCTCCTGTTGCTTTTTGACATTCCAAACAGCACGACGCCCGTCGTTGATCTTCTTGAAGAGAACACCCGCTAAGGGTGATGCCGGACAGACAGCGCGGCCAAACGGTTCGATGATGTCTATATGGCGATCGTGGCGAGTACGGAGATCATCGCAGCGGAAAGACTGAACGACGGCCTTGTCATCAAGTTCGACGACGGCAAATGTGCCTTTTACTCCGCGCTTCTGCTGCGCGCGACGTTTGCCCAGGCGCGGGAGTTGGACGAGACGCGGACGGATTGGTAGACAAATCGACAGCGGTCTAAGGGGTCGAAACGCACCACGCTATGTGCGATACCGCACAGACGGTTCCTGCCGTCTTTGCGACTCTGCTGTCCAGAGGGCACTTTCCATGGCGCAGCACACTGGCACGGTGAGATGGTTCAACAACTCCAAAGGCTACGGTTTTCTGGGACGCGAGGGCGGACCAGATGTCTTCGTCCACTACAGCTCCATCCAGATCGACGGCTACAAGAGCTTGAAGGAAGGCGAGCCGGTGGAGTTCGACGTGATTCAGGGCAACAAAGGACCGCAAGCCGATCAGGTCCGACGCACGATGGGCGCTCCCCGCGCGGCTACTCCGTGAATCCCGTGTCGAAGTCGGCGTAATTCTCAAGGTGGTCACGCACGACGCGGTAGCACTCGCAAGCCTCCGCCTCAAGCTCATGCTTCTTCAGGAGCCTGATCGACCCCCGGCTATAGTCGATCAGGCCTTTTACTTTCAGGTGAGCGGCGGCGATCGATACCGTGGACCGAGTGCTGCCAAGCATCTGCGACACGAACTCCTGCGCCATCTCCAAATCGTCCTTCTTCGCCCGGTCGGCGCAGATCAGCAGCCAACGGGCCAGCCGTTGCTCATAGGTATGCGAGGCGTTACAAGCCGCGTTCTGCGTGGACAGGGTGAGTTGCGCCTGCACGTAGCGGAGCGCCAGGCGCTGAAACGTTTCATTGCGCTGGAACTCGGCCCGCGCCGCTTTCAACGGAGACACATGGCCCCGGCCGGAAAGCTGCATGAAGATGCGGTTGAGGCTGTGTTTGGTGCCCATCAGCGCGGATACGCCGATCACGGACTCATAGCCGAACATGCTCGTCTCCACCTGTATCCCGTTCTCGAAACACGTGGTCATCGAAGCGATGCCTTCTTCAAGAAAGACAAGATTTCCGATCGCCTCGCCGGGACTCTCCAGACCGGAGAGGAGCGGAAGTTCGATGGCCCGCAGCTGAAGGCGCGCCACGGTTGGCGCATCCAGGTGCGACAGCACGGTGTTTCTGAAACGTGGCGGGGCCATGGCGAGTCCTCTCTTCATCGATGTCCGCAATCTGGACGCGCGCGGGATTGCCACTATGCCGAAGGGTCGGTCGCCCCGCGATGACAGCTAAAGTATAGGCGAAAACGGATTCATTTGTCGTCTATGCGACATATACATCCACATGTGCGGCATCGCACAGACAAGCGATACCGGTGGCGATACGCTTGCAAGGTCAGCCAAACGACGGAAACTCTGCTGTTGATGAGTCTGGAAATGCCGCTGAATCGCTATGCCTCGCTGGAGACGCCATGCTGGTGACCAAACGCAAGTCCGTCTTGAACGGCGGCCGCTTCGAAAATACGTGGAACGCTTCTTTCGGCGCCGACGGCAAACCGGATCTCGCAAAGCTGCAAACGGTTCTGCTGGTGGACGACGACGATGCCTTGCGTCAGGTGATGGAGGCGTCTTTGAGCATGATGGGCTACGACGTGATTGCGTGCCCCGACGCGCAAACCGCATCGCTGGCCTTTCACTCTTCTCAGGTCGACGTTCTGCTGACCGACCTGCAGATGCCGGGCCGGTCGGGCGTGGAACTGGCACGGGAGTTGACGCTTCTCCATCCGGCTTTGCCCGTCATGATCATCTCGGGAAGTCTGCTTACCGGCGAGTTGTCCTCTGAGATACAGCGGCGCAACTGGAGGTTTGTCAACAAGCCATGTCGTCCGCCCGGGTTGGCAGCCGACATTCAGTCTCTGCTGCAAGCTCGACACGAATCCACCGCCTAGGCAGGTGCGGAGATGTCGCGGCACACAGTCGCCACCGGATAGGATCACGCGCTTAGGAGCACCTCGAGCCATCGACTCTGAAGCCAATTGGATTTTTTCGTTTGTGTGCGATATCGCACAGACTCCCGGCCGGACGCACCGCTAAGTTAGCAGCAAATCCGCTCTCCCAGGCGCGGACATCCCCGAAGCGACATCCAGCGTGGGCTGGCCTTCGGGGCTTTACTTGACTTCAAGCGCACGACGCCTGAAGCAAATTCCCAAGCGAGAAGGAGAACACAGGTGCCCGGAAAGCTTTGTACAGGAACGTTCAGCGACGCCACGCGGCAGACATTGGCCGGAAACCGCAACCGCGCCCAGTGGCAGATGTATCCGTGCGAAGAATGCGGGCTGCCGGTGGGCGCGCGGCAGGAGAAAGGAACATGGTTGCCCGAGGCCCACTGGCAGTCCGTCGCCTATTCGATACGCCCCGGAAGACCACCTCAGCCGCGCCCAGGAACGCGATCAGCGGGATGCACAACTTCTGATCGGACCGTCGTTGTGCCGGCCCGGCCCGCCTAAGCCGCGGACAAACACGCCTTGTTGACCATGACAATAGATCACGGGTGTTCTTCATCTTATGCAAAGGCGAGAACGCCATCGGTCACCAAGGGGACGGAACTCCGCCGCCGGAGCGACATATGTTGGGGTTGTCCCGCTTTCCCAGGCAGAGAACAACCCCCTAAGGCATATCTAGCTCAACGCGTCCTTAGGGGGCTAGGATACCGTCGTTTTCGACTGCCGGTCTGTCGTTCTCACGACATTGCGGAGCAGTACATATATCGCCTTCGTTTATGAGCACGTCAACGAGGAAGGTTCCAGGCATCTGCGGTGTATTCTTATGCTCATCCCAGCCAAAGGCCATCCATGCTCCGCAAGTCCCTCGTCGCCTGCCTCATCCTTCCCGCCGCCGCCGTCTCTTTGCAAGCCCAGATCAAGATCGTTGCCGACTTCACCGACGCGCCCCGCAAGCTCTTCCACGCCGAGATTGATCTTCCCGTCAAACCTGGCCCGCTTACCCTCACCACGCCACGCTGGATTCCCGGCAACCATCGACCCACCGGCCCGGTCGACGACATCACCGGCATCGTCTTCACCGCCAATGGCGAGACCCTGAAGTGGCGCCGCGACGATGTCGACCTCTACGAGTTCCACCTCACCATCCCCAAGGGCGTCACCACCCTCCACGCCCACCTCGACTGCATCACCACCTCGCGTATCTCGCAGAAGATGGCAGTGCTTGAATGGGAGAAGCTCCTCCTCTATCCCGTCGGCATTCCTACCGCCAAGATCGACATCCAGCCCTCGGTTAAAGTCCCCAAAGGCTGGGGCGTCGGCACCTCCCTCACCCCCACGAGCGCGTATGACCCGCAGCACCCTGCTGGCGGCACGGTCGACTACGCCCCCACCACCGTCCAGCAGCTTGAAGACTCCCCGGTCATCGCCGGCCAGTACTTCCACGAGTTCGCCCTCGCCCCCGAAGTCACCCCCAAGCACTTCATCGACGTCGTCTCCGACTCACCCGATGACTCGAACCTCCGCCCCGCCGTGCTCATCGCCCTCAACAACCTCGTCCGCGAGACCGGGGCCGCCTACGCTTCCCGCCACTACAACAGCTACCACTTCCTCCTGACCCTCTCGGACGTAGCCGGCGGCGAAGGCCTCGAACACCACCAATCCTCCGACAACGGCGTCGGCGAGAAAGGCTTTGCCGACGACGAACACCAGCTCGCCGAAGCCGACCTCCTCTCCCACGAGTTCACCCACTCTTGGAACGGCAAGTACCGCCGCCCCGCCCGGCTCGATCAGCCCGAGTTCGCCACGCCCGAGCAGGGCGACCTCCTCTGGGTCTACGAAGGCATGACCCAGTACCTGGGCAACGTGCTCGCCGCCCGCTCCGGCCTCAAAAATCAAGAGCAGTACCGCGACCTGCTCGCCCTCTCCGCTGCGCAGCTGGACTACAAACCGGGTCGCGAGTGGCGCAGCACCGAAGACACCGCCATCGCCGCTAGCATTCTGCGCGGCGGCAATCCCGCCTGGGCCAACTGGAAGCGCGGCCAGGACTACTACCAGG
>CAXTUR010000023.1:0-30141 GCA_964247455.1 uncultured Acidobacteriaceae bacterium
GACTACAGCCCCGGCTGCCTGGCTCTGGCCTTGGGAGATGTTTCTGGCAAGGCGGCTCCCGCAGCCCTCTACGCCGCCCTCGTCTCCGGCATCCTCCGCTCGCTCGCCCCGCAGCGCCTTAGCCCCGGCGCGCTCCTCGCCGCCCTCAACGACCAGCTGCAGGAACGCAAGCTCGCCTCCCAGTACGTCACCATGCTTCTCGCCCTCTGGGATGATGCTGCGCGCACCCTCACAGTTGCCAACGCTGGCTCCGTACAGCCTCTTTACGTCACCCGCGACGCCGCGTCCCTCGAAAACGCCCTCGACGTGCACACCATCCCCACCGAGGGCTTCCCTCTTGGCCTCTTTCCTTATGCCATTTACGAGGAGACCACGCTTACGCTCGCGCCCGGTGACCTCGTCGTCTTCTTCTCGGACGGCATCGTCGACGCCCACGACAAGGACGCGGACCTCTTCGGCTCCGACCGCCTCTGCACCCTGCTTCAGCATCACCCTACCGCAAACAACGCTGCCGACACAGCCGTCGACGCCATCCTCGAGGCTGTCTCGGTTCACCAGGCGGGGACGGAACATTTCGATGATGAGACGGTGATTGTGCTTCGAGTCCGCTAGCGTTTTACTTTTTGCGAAGTCTCAACGTATTCATTGCAGGGACTTTAAGTCTTTAGCTGTCTGGAGGTGTCTGTGCTCTACGCGCGTTCGCGTGGGGTTGCGGAGGCAGTGTTTTGTCAATATGGTACGTCTTTTTTCGAGAGGACTTATGTGGTGGTTCGCTGCATGGAGGCACACATGGGACACAATCTCACGATACAAAGGCGGTGGTGGGGAGCGTTGCCTCGGCAGCCATGGCAGCCGAACGTAGATTCCCTTCGGGAATGACAAACAGAAAAGCAGACGGTTCTGAACGAACTACGATTTCGCTCTAAGCAGTTCTGAGTAAGCCTCTAAAAACCTGCGGCTAAAGCCGTAGTGTCGTTGCGGCATCTACGGCGGGAAGGGCAATCTCTACCTTCGTGCCCTGCCCCTCCCTGCTTTCGACCGTGATGTGGCCGCCCGCGCGGTCGACAATGGCTTTGCAGATTGCGAGGCCTAGGCCAGTGCCGCCGGTCTTGCGAGAGCGGGAGGCGTCTCCGCGGAAGAAGCGGTCGAAGAGGAAGGGCAGGGCGTCCGCCGCGATTCCTTCGCCCACATCTTCTATCTGCAGCATCGCTTTATCGCCTATGTGACGTACGCCGATGCGCACTTGGCCGCCTGACGCGCTGTGCTGCACCGCGTTCATCAGGAGATTAACCAGGAGGCTGCGCAGCATCTCCGGCGGGATGGCGACTCCGGCGTCAGCCCGGCCCTCTTGAACGAGCCGCACATCGCGCAACGTAGCAGAGGGTTGCAACTCTTCCAACGCGGCGCTGATCCCGGACTGTAGCTCGGCGCGGTTGTCGTCCTCCAAGGGCGCTTCTTCCACGCGGGCGAGCAGGAGCATCTTCTGGGCCAGCTCCTCCATGCGGAGGCAATCGGCGTAGCAGCGTTGCAGCCCGGCCTCGTACTCGGCTGCGGTGCGGGCCCGCAGTTCGAGCAGCTGGATGGACGACTTGACGATGGCAACGGCGGTCTTGAGCTCGTGGGCCGCGTCGCCGACGAACTGCCGCTGCTGGGTAAAGCTGCACTCAAGCCGCCCGACGACGCCCTCCATGGCTTCGACCAAGGGACGCAGCTCCGCGACGGCGCGCACCTCGTCACCTGGGGCAAAGCGCCAGGCGTTGGCTGAGATCGCGGTGGCATCGGTGGTGAGCTGGTGCAGTGGATGAAGGCTGCGCCGGATGATCCAGGGCACCGCCACGGCGGTCAGCAGGATCAGCAGCCCGTTTGCGATCACAAAAGCCGCCACCGCTCCCCAGACGGCATGCCAAACTTCTCGTGTGGGCGAGGCGTACAGCACGGTGAGCGGATGGCGCATATTGCCGCCCATGGGGTCCACCACCCGCACGCCGCGCAGACGGATTCCACGATAGCTGTGCCCTTCCACCTCCAGCGAAAAGAACCCGGGCTCGCCGCCCCAGAGCGACTCCGCCGGACGCCAGCCCTTCGATTGGCCAAGCTCCTTCGCGCCCTCTTCCCGCACCGCGAACACGTCGCGCTCCGGCAGGTTCAGGTCGGTGGTGTCGAGCATGACGCTGAGATCGCGCTCGTCCGCATCTTCGACTGCTCCCATGACCGTGTCCGCACGCCCTCGCAGGCCGATGTCGAACGACCGGAAGTGAGCGTGGCGCTCATAGAAGAAGGCGAAGGCCGTGACCCCGAGGGCAGCCAGCAGCTCTACGAGCAGGACCAGCATCACTACGCGCCGCGCCACCGAGTAGGTCTTCATAGCAGCGTTTCCAGCTGAAGGCGATAGCCCCGTCCGCGCAGGGTCTGGATATATTGTTGCCCATCGTCTGCATCCAGCTTACGCCGGAGATTGGAGACATGGGCTTCGATCACGTTCGAGTGCCGCTCCCAGTTGTAGTCGTAGAGATGCTCGAGCAACTCGCGCTTGGAGACGACGACCTTGGGCTTATGGAGAAGATATTCGAGGATGCGGTACTCCGTGGGCGACAGTTCGACCATGGCACCGGCGCGCCGGACGCTCTGCTCCAGCGTGTTGACCTCAAGATCGCGTACCCGCAGGAGGGGTGTGGCGACGCCCTTGCCGCGTCGTACCAGTGCCTTGATGCGGGCCAGCAGCTCGCCTAAATCGAAGGGTTTAGCGAGGTAATCGTCCGCGCCGAGGTTGAGCATCTCAATGACGCTTGCTGTGCCCTGTTTTGCAGTGAGGATCAGGACGGGCGTGCGGTCGCCTTTGACGCGGAGGGACTTGAGCAGAGCGGCCCCACTCATCCGGGGCAGCATGAGATCGAGCACGATGAGGTCGTAGTGGCCGAAGCCGGCGAGGTCCAGACCGGTCTCGCCATCCTCCGCGACATCGACGGCAAAGCCCGCGCCGTCGCGCACGGCGGCCGCGACGTTTTCCGCCAGCCTCGACTCGTCTTCAACCAGCAGAACGCGCATGCTCCAATGCTAGACTGACCGCAAGGGGAGATCATGGCCGCCTCCGTACAAATTCATCTTGTCGACTACCTGAACACCGACTACAGGCCCGATCGGGAGTATATCGACGGGGAGCTGTGGGAGCGCAACGTGGGCAAGTTTGAACACTCTCGCATCCAGGCGCTGCTGACGATCTGGTTCGGCACCCGCGAGTGCAGCACCGGGCTGATGGTTGTTACGGAACAGCGCGTTCAGGTGTCGCCGACACGTGTTCGCATTCCCGACGTGGCGATGGTGCCGATCGGCGCGCACCCAGAGGTTCTGCTCGATCCGCCTGCCCTGGTCATTGAGGTGCTTTCGTCCGACGACAGCTATGCCGAGACGCAGCGACAGACCGAGGATTATGTTCGTATGGGCGTCGAACACCTGTGGATCGTCGATCCCACGGGCCGGTCGGGGCAGATGCTCGTAGGCGACACCTGGATCGAGACGATGCACCTTACGGCGGGGGAGTCGATCTCTCTGGATCTCGCTCCGCTCTTCGATTCCATGCAGCGCGCTTCGTAGCTCCAGCGTACTGGCGCAAGACGGGCATCCAACCTACTATGAGAGTCGTAACCAAAGTGATCCACACCACTCCAATCACAGCCGATATATGCAGCGTTTCTCAGGAACAGGGTTGAGCATGGAACCAAGCGATTGTAAGGCGGGCGCGACCTCCCTCCCGCACGCGGCCGTTGAGCCGGACAGCCTGTTTGAACGGTGGGCCTGGTTCTACGCGCTCTGCCGGGAGTATCTGTTTCGCGACCATACCGAAGAGATCGCACAGTCGCTTTTTCCGGCTGGCGGACCGGCGTTGGGCACGCATGTGTTGGAGCTCGGCTGCGGACCGGGTTTTTACGCCTGCAAGCTCGCGCAGCAGTATCCGCAAATCGCCACGACCGGCGTTGACCTGTCCGAGCAGCTCATTGAGCGTGCACGTTCTCGTGCACGGGCGCGATCGCTGAATAACTGCAGCTTTCGCCACGGAGACGCGCAGGCTCTGCCGGAGTTGCCCGGGCCGATCGACGCGGTGATCGTGTCGCGGCTGTTTCTAATCGTGCCTAATAAAGAGGCTGTGCTGGCCGAGATTTTACGGGTACTCCGTCCCGGCGGACGATGTTTTATCGCAGAGCCGACTTCGGGGTTCCGCACGCGGCTGCCGTTGAGCTGTATGTGGCTGCTGTCGCGGCTGACGACCAGCCCGGCGGGCAAGTATCGCGAGCCGCAGCAGGCGGAGGTGATGTCGCGCCCGGACTTTGCCGCGTTGATCCACTCACAGCCGTGGGGATCGATTGAGCTGGAGTACGACGGCTGGTATCAGTATGCGGTCTGCGCGAAGGCGGAGGAGGTGGCTCTGCCGCAGCTGGTGGAGGCTCCGGCGCCGATGTGGAGCGTGGCCTGAGGCGATGCCCTACCCGATTTTGAATCCTGATGAACCGAATCCGAAGCTGGCTGGACGTTGTGCGCTGGCGGTGATGGCCAAGGCTCCGCGTCCGGGGCGGGTGAAGACCCGGTTGGTGCCGCCGCTGACGCTGGAGCAATCTGCCGCGTTGAATGTCTGCTTTTTACGGGATACTACGGCGAAGTGGGCGTATGGCTGCGGGCGGGGGCCGGGGGATGGAGTGATCGGGTACACGCCGGTGGGGGATGAGGGGCTGTTTGAGGGGATTCTTCCGGCGGAATTTTCGCTGGTTCCGCAGCGGGGGGACGGCTTTGGGGAGCGCCTTCTGGCGGCAGCTGCGGACATTCTTGCGTGTGGCTATGGAGCGGTTTGTTTGATTGATTCGGATTCGCCGACGGTGCCCGCGGCTGCGTTTGAGCAAGCCGTGGCCGCGTTGCTAGAGCCGGGGGACCGGGTTGTGCTGGGTGCGTCGGATGATGGTGGGTATTATTTGATTGGGCTGAAGCAAGCACATCCGGAGCCGTTTGCCGCGATCACGTGGAGCACGGGAAGTGTTTATGCCGAGACGGTCGCTGGCGTGCGGACTGCTGGTTTGGAGCTTGTCGAGCTGCCCGTTTGGTATGACGTGGACGACGCGGCGACGCTCGCAACCTTGCAGGATGAGCTTCTCCATCACGGACGACCGGCCTTCGCGACGCTTCCTGGGTACCCGGCCCCGCATACGGCAGCGTTTCTAGCCGCCTACGCAAAGGCATGACTCGTCCGGAACATTGGAGCGCCGCTCGGCCGTGGCAGACAAACGCCGCGCTGCTACTGCTGGGCACGGGGTTACTGCTGCTCTCGAAGCAGCTGATTCGCGAATATAACGACTATACGATCGGCCTCTCGGGTGTGTCCGGGTGGTCGGTAATTTTGTACGCGGCTGCTTGCTTGTTGATCCTAACGCAGCCAATTAATCGCTACACGTTTCCGATCATCCTGACGGTCGGCATCGCTTGCCGCCTAGTCACACTCTTTCCGGAGCCGTTTCTCTCGTCGGACGTCTACCGGTACGCGTGGGACGGGGTGGTGCAGCACGCGGGGATCAATCCATATCGCTATGTTCCGGGTGATCCGGCGCTAGCCTTTCTGCGGGAGCCGAACCAGGACCTCTTCGACCACATGAATCGCCGGGATTATGCGCATACGATCTATCCTCCGGCGGCGCAGGGATTGTTCTATCTGATTACCTTTATCAACCCTGAGCTGACCTTTATGAAGACGGCGATGGTGCTGTTTGAAGGGCTGACCATGTGGGGGCTGGTCACGTTGCTGCGCGAGTTGGGCGTCCGGCGTGAGCGTACGTTGCTGTATGCGTGGTGCCCGGTCTGCATCTGGGAGATCGCGGGGGCAGGGCATCTGGACTCGGTCGCGATGGCGTTTATCGTGCTGGCGCTGCTGGCTCGGTACCGGCGGCAGGACCTCCTTACGGGTGTCTTCCTTGGGGTGGCCGTGCTGACGAAGCTGTACCCGCTGGTCCTGTTTCCGGCGTTGTACCGGCGCGGCGACTGGAAGATGCCCGCCGTGATAGCCGCAATAATTGCGTTTGGCTACGCCTGCTACTCATCGGTGGGCATGGGGGTATTTGGGTTTTTTGGCGGGTACGTCAAGGAAGAAGGGATGGACTCGGGGACGCGCTACTTCCTGCTGGAACTGGTGCAGCACGTTCCCGGCCTGCACCATACGCCGCCCGCCGCGTTCCTCGTCTTTACGGCGATGGTATTTGCGGCGCTTCTGTACTGGTGCTGGCAGACCTGCTCGCGGGACAGCCTCCGACAAGCGACGGAGCACGTACACCGAACTACGTTCCTTGCGCCCGCTCTTGCCCTTGCGCTGACGATGAACCTGCTCTTTTCTCCTCGGTATCCGTGGTACGTCGCTTGGCTGATCCCCTTCTTTGCCCTGCTGCCTAACCTGCCCACGGTCACGTACCTGTGCGGCCTCTACTATCTTTGCTATACGGCGCTGGCGGCGGGGTACGGGCCGAAGCAGTTCCAGTTGAATGAACGGCTTTACGGGGCGGTGTTGGTCACGACTATTTTAACGGTCGGCGTTCGCGCCTGGGCTACGAACTTCCAAGCCACTTATCGACTTAGAGGTTAATACCGCCGAGTAGATCGGACGATAAAGAAGTCTGCGGCTGCGAGAACACCGATGACTCCAAACCCTGCGGCACTCAACACACCGGCGGAGACAAGATCACCCTGCAGGATTCCCCAATAGGACATAACCATGCCTTTGGCGGCAAGGAAGTCTTTCATGCCTAGAACGGCACCGATAATGGCTAATATCTGTAAAGGAAGTCGGCTCTCCTCTAAGTGCCAGTATAGGAAGGCTGCAATTCCTAACAAAGCACCATTAAACCAGTTCGGTGCGCCAGATTCAAAATCTGCGCCTGAGAAGCATGTGCGTGAAGGTACAGCGCAGTCATCCATTCAGCAAAGTAGAAATGGAAAAACGCCTGGACTAAAATAGCGACTCAGACTATCTTTGTAACGATCTCGAAACTCTAGATGGGATCATCTTGCGCCCTGCCTTTTCAGTGAAGTGATCGATTGCTGTTAGTAATCCAATCAGCACCAGGCCCATACCACTGGCGGCCGAAATGGCAACGACGTCTCCATGGAAGACACCGATGTACGATCTAACAAGATGATCTGAGATCGTATAGTCGTAAAAAGCTATAAATCCGACCACGATAGCTATCATTCTTAATGGTGGCCGAGTAACCGGGAGCCATCCATACGCTCCAGCCGCCAATAACAGGAGAAGCCCGTTGATCCAAGCCGAACTGCCTGCTTGAAGAGCTTGCAAAAGAGTCGCGTGGGCTCGCAGGTACTCGGATGTCATCCATCGCGCTAGGAACAAATACGTGGAGGATTCCAAGAATACACATAAAACAATTAATAGCTTTAGAGCTGTTCTAACCATCGACGATCACCTATTGAGAAACCCCTCGCGTCATTGTCACGCCTCGTCCGAACATTTCTGCTGCAGCAGCCCAACTTAGCGGACTCTCAACTGTGCCCACGCCGAGAGTTCCAATGTCCTTGCCCACGTCTACTATTACGATGACGGCTGCTCCTGCGACCAAGGTAATCCCTGCGATCCTAGCCCATGACGTTACGTGAACTACACCTGTTTGTGAAGGTCTTGATGGCTTGAAGTGTACCTCAAATTCATAACCTATTAGACCTCCAAACTCGTATTCGCTGAACACACCTTTTACCTCTCGACCTTTACAGGTGTATTTTGTTGTGTTCGGAGGAACGATAGCGAATTCCGAGCTGGCCAGAACCTGAGTTCCGGATTTGAGCTGGGACCCAACAGCGAACGAAAGCTCTGCGTTAGATCCTGCGTACTTGACTGAACTTTTAGAGAAGAGATCTTTGAACACTCCATCTGCTTCTCTCTTATATTCAGCTTCGATACCTTCCTTAGTAAAGGTCAAGCCTGCTGTAATGACACCTTGCTTTTGCAGCGTCACCTCTCCCTTGAAGCTAAGTTTGGTATCAAAGTTTGGCGTGATCTGTTCAAGAACTACACCCTCCAACTCATACTTGAAGGCCGGGAACAGCACCGGCCTCGCCTCCTGGAAGGGTCCCGTCTTAGTGGTCTCATTCAAGCTGCGCGTCGAGACGTGGTTCTGGTGCAGCATCGCCCCATGCGGATCGTAAGGATCATGGTGGGCGGTAAAGTGAGATGGGTGCGCTAGGCCGAGATGGTGGGCAGCAGGATCGGAGGCGTGCGCGAAGCTGGGATGGAGGTGGTGCAGGCCTTGCCGGGGCATTGGGATGAGGATAACTTGTCCTACAAGGAGCGGCTGGCCGCGCTTCATGTTGTTCCATTCGGCGATCTGTTCCCACCACTCTCCGCGTCCGTACGCGATGTCGGCGATCTTCCACAAGCTGTCGCGTCGCTGCACACGATACCAGCCCACGTCGGGAATCTTGCTATACCGCCTGACGCTTGTGGTTGCCACGCAAGTCTCCCCTAATCAACTTATTTGTCAGACTTCTTTGCTGTCAATGCTAGGCAGGTACCGGGCTAAAAATTGTGCAATTATCATGACCATGTGCCGTCCCACATCTCCCTGATTATTCCCGCGCTGAACGAGGCTGAGCCGATCGGCCAGGTGGTTCGTTCGCTTCCGTGGCCGCTGCTGGCTGAGTGTATTGTGGCCGACAATGGGTCGGCAGATGGGACCGGAGAGGTGGCCCGAGCGGCAGGGGCGCGGGTCGTCTCGTCGGCGCGGGGGTATGGACGGGCGTGCAAAGCGGGGTCGGACGCGGCGCTGCCTACGAGCACGATCCTGGTCTATATGGATGGCGATGGGTCGGACATCCCGGAGGATTTGGCCCGGCTGGTTGCGCCGATTGAGCGGGGCAAGGCGGACTTTGTGCTTGGCTCGCGCATACGGGGAAGGCGCGAGGCGGGATCGATGTTGCCGAGCCAGCTGTTTGCGGCGTATTTTGTGGGCTGGCTGCTGCGGCTTACCCAAGGCGTCCGCTACACCGATATGGGGCCGTTTCGCGCGATCCGGCGGAGTTCGCTCGAGCAGCTGCAGATGTCGGAGATGACCTATGGGTGGAACCTTGAGATGCAGATCAAGGCGGCCCAGCACGGGTTGCGCATTGAGGAGATCACGGTGGACTATCGCCGCCGGATCGGGGGCACGAGCAAGGTCTCGGGCGATCTTGCCGCGTCGGTCAAGGCGGCGGTGCGTATTTTGGGGGTGCTGTTTCGGACGGGATTTTCGCGCCGCGCCTAGCTCAGCCACGACTATACTTCTCACGAGTAGAAGGAGACGCCATGCAGTCGCGCATTCTTGGAACCACTATGCCTGTCCTGGAGTTCGCGCTGGGCCACGATGACGCGATTGTGTCGGAGGCGGGCGAGCTTTCGTGGATGACGAGTTCGATCCAGATGACCACGCACACGCAGATGGGTGGTGGTGGTGGGTTCTTTGGCGCGATTAAACGAGTGGCCGGCGGCGGGTCGTTGTTTATGACGGAGTACCGGGCGATCGGCGCGCCGGGCGAGGTGGCGTTTGCGACGCGGGTGCCGGGGCACATCGTTCCGGTCGAGGTGGGGCCGTATCACGAGTACCTTGTGCATCGGCATGGGTTTCTGTGTGCGACGGCGGCGGTGAACCTCGGTGTGGGGTTTCAGCAGTCGCTGGGGGCGGGCATCTTTGGCGGAGACGGATTTCTGCTGGAGAAAATAACGGGCAACGGCATGGCGTGGCTGGAGCTATCGGGCGAGGTGATCGTGAAGGACCTGGCTGCCGGGGAGATGTTGCGGGTGCATCCTGGCCACGTCGGCGCGTTTCAGACGAGCGTGAACTTTCAGATCACCCGCATTCCGGGGCTCAGGAACATGATCTTTGCGGGCGATGGTATCTTTCTGGCCGCGCTGACTGGGCCCGGACGGGTGTGGTTGCAGACGCTGCCGATCTCGCGGTTAGCGCATCAGCTTCAGGAATATATGCCGACGGCGCGCAGAGAGCAGGCGGAAGGTGGCGTCGTGGGTGGCCTTGTGGGCTCAGTGCTGCGCGGCCTGTAAATTTCGTGGAAGAACAACTTAGAAGGAGTTCTGCTGCCAGTCCGCTTCTTCTTTCTCGGTAGCAGGGTCCATCACAGCTCCGCGATACCACCGTATAAGGCGCGCAACGAACGAGAGCGGCGGGGCTGCCGCATCGACCTTGCGTTCTTCGGAGACTATCGTGCTCATCTATGCTCCTGGGCGGGAAATGCCGCCAGAGTCGGCTCATCCTGGCCCGAGCAGCCGAGGAAGATAGATGAACGACTGGTACGGCCTCAGTCTAGCACCGTAAGTCCATACGAGACTCATCTAACGTAACCGGCGTTGCCTGCGCTGTTTGTCGGCACCACCGGCTATTCTGAGAGTGGCCGTGGAACCTTTTGTGCTCTTCGAACACGTGTCCGTCGCGCGCGGAGACGCCGTGGTGCTCCATGACATCAACCTCAGCATTGCAAAGGGGGAGCATGTCGCCATCCTCGGCCCGAATGGGTGTGGCAAGTCGACGCTGATCAAGACCATGACCGGCGAGTGCTATCCGCTGGCGCTGCCTGAGACGCGGGTCAGCATCTTCCCGCGCGCGCGAAGGGATCTGACGGAGTTGAAGGAGCGGCTGGGGATCGTCTCCGCAGAGCTGCCGGGAAGGCCGATGCTGACGACGACGGGTCTCGACGCCGTGCTTACTGGATTCTTTTCGAGCTCGACGCTATGGCCGAACCTGACGGTGACGCCGGCGATGCGCGTCCGGGCCGAGGAGGTGCTGGAGCAGGTGCACGCCGTTGGTCTTCGCGATAAGCTCGTCGGGGAGATGTCTGCAGGGCAGCAGCGCCGCATCCTGATTGGACGCGCACTGGTTGGCTCGGGCGATATGCTGCTGCTGGATGAGCCGTCGAACGCGCTCGATCTTCTCGCACAGCGCGATCTTCGGGTGCTGCTTCGCCGCCTGGCCGAGGCGGGGACAGGTATTCTGCTGATTACACACCATATTGCGGACATTCTGCCGGAGATCGACCGTATTCTAATGATGCGCGGGGGGCGGATCGTAGCGGACGGGCCGAAGCGTGAGTTGCTGACCGAGGCGCGTCTGGCGGAGCTCTTCTCCGCAAAGGTCAACATAAAAGAGCGCGACGGCTTTTTTCATGCCTGGTAGCGAAGAAGAGTCTTCCACCCGGGAACCGGCGTCTACATATACTAAGAAGAACAGCGGAGAGCCGTAATGTGGATCGTTCGCCTTGCCCTGAGCAGGCCTTATACGTTTGTTGTGCTTTCGCTGCTGCTGCTGCTGCTGGGCCCGATTGTGATTACGCGCACGCCGACGGACATCTTCCCGAACATCGACATTCCGATTGTGTCGATCATCTGGAACTACACGGGCCTGTCGCCGCAGGAGCTGGGCAATCGGGTGGTTACTCCGTTTGAGCGCAATCTGACGACTACGGTCAACGACATTGAGCACATCGAGTCGCAGTCGCTCACGGGCATTGCTGTGGTTAAGATCTTTTTTCAGCCGAAGGCCAACCTGCCCTCCGCCGTTGCGCAGGTCACGGCCACGGCACAGGCGGCGCTGCGGCAGTTGCCGCCGGGCATCACGCCGCCGCTGGTCATTACGTACAGCGCGTCGAGCGTGCCGGTGCTCCAGCTTTCGCTGTCCGGCAAGGGCATCTCCGAGCAGCAGTTTAACGACATTGGCACCAACTTCATCCGCACCCAGCTGGCGACGGTGCAAGGCGCGTCAATTCCCTTCCCGTATGGCGGCAAGCAGCGCCAGGTGCAGGTGGATATCGATAGCACGCAACTGCAGGCCAAGGGCTTGTCTCCGACGGACGTGGTCAGTGCGTTTAGCGCGCAGAACATCATCGTCCCGGCCGGTACCGCGAAGGTGGGACAGTACGAATATCAGGTGGAGACCAACAGCAGCCCAAGCACCATCCAGGAGCTGAACGACATCCCGATCAAGAGCCTGAACGGGGCGACGATCTATGTCCACGATGTGGCCCATGTGCGCGACGGGTCGCCGCCACAGACCAACATCGTCCGGGTAGACGGGCAGCGGTCGGCGCTGGTCACCATCCAGAAGTCCGGCCTGGTCTCGACGCTTGACATTATCAGCCGCGTGAAGGCCCGGCTGCCGCAACTGGCCGCGACTTTGCCGCCGCAGTTGAAGATTACGCCGCTGGCGGACCAGTCTATCTTTGTGCGGGGCGCGATCAACGGGGTGATCCGCGAGGCCATCATCGCGGCGTGTCTGACGGCGATCATGATCCTTGTGTTCCTGGGGAGTTGGCGGAGCACGCTCATTATCGCCGTGTCCATTCCGCTCTCGATCCTGGTCTCGATCATCACCATGTCGGCGTTGGGCGAGACAATCAATATCATGACATTGGGCGGCTTGGCACTGGCGGTCGGGATTTTGGTCGACGACGCTACGGTCGAGATCGAGAACATCAATCGCAATCTGGAGCTTGGCAAAGAGGTGGAGGACGCAATTCTGACTGGTGCCTCACAGATTGCGATTCCGGCGTTCGTGTCTACGCTTTCCATTTGTATCGTCTTTGTGCCAATGTTCTTTCTCTCCGGGGTGGCGCGCTACCTGTTCGTGCCGTTGGCGGAGGCGGTCGTCTTCGCCATGCTGGCGTCGTACTTTCTTTCGCGCACCATTGTGCCGACGATGGCCAAGTACCTGTTGAAACAACACTCGCCCGAGGAGGAAGAGCGGAAGAAGACGAGCCGCAACCCGTTTGCAGCCTTCCAGCGCGGGTTTGAACGCGGCTTCGAGCGGCTACGCTCTGGCTACCACGGGTTCCTGGCGCTCTGCGTCGAGCATCGCGTGATCTTCCTGGTGTTCTTCTTCGGGTTCTGCCTCGTCTCGCTGGCCGGACTCTACCCGTGGCTTGGGCAGGATTTTTTCCCGACTACGGACAGCGGTCAGTTCAAGCTCCATGTTCGCGCGCACACCGGCACCCGGATCGAGGAGACGGCTAAGCTGTGCGACGAGATCGACGGGGCGATACGGCAACTGATCCCAAAGGATGAACTGGTCACCATCATCGACAATATTGGACTACCGTACAGCGGTCTTAATCTGTCCTACAGCAACTCCGCTCCGGTGGGCGCGGGGGACGCCGACATTCTGGTTTCGCTAACGGAGAAGCACCATCCGACGGAACGGTACACGCAGGAGCTGCGCAGGCGTCTGCTGCAGCGATTTCCCGGCACGACGTTCTACTATCTGCCGACCGACATTGTGAGCCAGATCCTGAACTTTGGCCTGCCCGCGCCGCTTGATGTGCAAGTGGTCGGCGCGAACTTCAAGGCGAATCACGACTACGCCGAAAAGTTGATGACGGATATTGCGCAGGTCCCCGGCACAACCGACCTTCGCATCCAGCAGCCCTTTGACGCGCCCAAGTTCGATATTGCCGTGGACCGCACGGAGGCGCAGCAGGTCGGCTATACGCAGCGCGATGTGGCGGGCAACCTGTTGGTGACGCTGAGCGGCAGCTTCCAAACTACGCCGACGTACTGGCTGAACCCGCAGAACGGCGTCAGTTACAACATCGCCGTGCAGGCGCCGCAGTACGACGTCCAGAGCCTGCAGGACCTGCAGAACATCCCCGTGACCAACGCCACGAATACGACGCCGCAGATCCTCGGCAATCTCGCTTCGATCAAGCGCGGAACGGAGCCGGGCACCATCAGCCATTACAACGTGCAGCCCGTGATCGACGTCTACGGCGCGGTCGAGGGCACCGATCTTTCGAGTGTGGCCAAGCGCATCGACTCCATCGTCGACGACAATGCGAAGACGCTGCCGCGCGGCTCGCAGGTCATCGTGCGCGGTCAGATCCAAACCATGCGCGAATCTTTTATCGGCTTGGTGGGCGGGCTCTTCTTCTCGATTGTGCTGGTTTACCTGCTGATCGTGGTCAATTTTCAGTCGTGGCTCGATCCGTTCATCATCATCGCAGCACTGCCAGCGGCGCTCTGTGGCATCGTGTGGTTTCTCTTTCTAACGCATACGCGCATCAGTGTGCCGGCGCTGACCGGCTCCATCATGTGCATGGGCGTGGCGACGGCAAACAGCATCCTGGTTGTTTCATTTGCCAAGGAGCAGATGCTGGAGGGGTTGAGCTCGGTCGATGCAGCGCTTTCGGCGGGCGAGACGCGCTTCCGTCCGGTGATTATGACGGCGCTCGCCATGATCATCGGCATGGTGCCTATGGCGCTCGGTCTGGGCGATGGTGGTGAGCAGAACGCCCCGCTCGGCCGCGCGGTGATCGGCGGCCTGCTGCTGGCGACGGTCGCGACGCTGACCTTTGTGCCGGTCTTTTTCAGCTTGCTGCACCACAACACGCCGGCTGGCAAACCGGACGACGAACACAAGCAAGCGCCCGAACCGCATGCGCGGGAGTTGCAGGAGGCCACCCGATGAGCACCGTCCAAAATGAGCGCGAAGCTCCGCCCAAGGTCTCGAAGATCACCGTAGGCGTTGTTCTGGTGATCGCGCTGATCATCGCCGCGCTGCTGGCCGTCACCGGCATCCTGACCCGCAAGCGAACGCAACACAAGCTGGCCGTCGACACGACCGCCATCGCGATCCCCGAGGTATTCGCCATAGTGCCGAAGCAGGGCGCGCCCGCGCAGGAGATCGTGCTGCCGGGCAACATCCAGGCCTTTCGGGATGCGCCCATCTACGCCCGCACCAACGGCTACCTGAAGCACTGGTATGTGGACATCGGCGGCCATGTGAAGCAAGGGCAACTGCTCGCAGTGATCGAATCGCCGGAGGTCGACCAGCAGCTGCAGCAAGGCAAGGCCGACTTGGCGACCGCGGAGTCGAACCTGCAGATCTCGCAGGCGACCTCAAACCGGTACAACAATCTGCTGACCAGCAACTCCGTATCAAAGCAGGACGCTGAAAACTTCGAGGCCGACGCACGAGCCAAGCAGACCATGGTTAACTCTGCGGAGGCGAACGTCCGCCGCCTGGAGGACCTGCAATCCTTTGAGCGGATCACCGCCCCCTTTGACGGTGTGGTGACGGCGCGCAATACGGACGAGGGGCAGCTGATTGCAGCGGGATCGAGCAGCGGGTCAACGCCCGGCGCGACGCGGGAGCTCTTCCATGTGGCCGCTATTAATCCGCTGCGCGTGTTTGTGAGTGTGCCGCAGATCTACTCGCGCGACGCGAAGCCCTCGACCAGCACCTCGCTGACGCTTGCGCAGTTCCCGGGCCGCTCGTTTACGGGCAAGCTGGTCCGTAACGCCAACGCAATTGACCTTGCCACGCGGACCCTGCTGGTGGAGGTTGATGTGCCGAATCGCAGCGGGCAGCTGCTTCCCGGCTCTTACGCCCAGGTGCATATGAAGCTTGCGACGGGCACGCCGACGGTGCTGTTGCCAGTCAGCGCGCTGATCTTTCGTGGCGAAGGAATGCGCGTCGCTACGCTGGACGGCGACAAGGCGCATCTGGTATCGATCACGCTTGGCCGCGACTTTGGCACCGAGGTCGAGGTCGTCTCGGGCTTAGCACCTGGGCAGCGCGTGATCGACAATCCGCCGGATTCGCTTAGCGATGGGGAGCAGGTGCATGTGCTGCAGCCGGATGCTGGTGGCGGTGCCGGTCAAGCGCCTGCGAAGTAGAGTGCCTCTTGAGGTAAAGGCTGAAACGCGGATTCCTTTTGGGAATGACAAACAAGAGATGCCTAGCTTTATGGCGTGAGGTTGGCGGCGGGGAGTAGTGCGCGTATGTAGCCGTCGTTGCGGTGCTCGTGGTCGAAGCGGATGTTGGTCAGCAGGCTCGCAAAGGCGCGGTCGATGGCATCTTGGGGGGGCCGCTGAGCGATGCGTTTCTCAACACCACTTAGGCTGCGGCTTAGCTTGGCGTAGGCCGTAATCTCGGCCCATCCCTCCGGTTGGGAGAAGCTAACGGGCGAGGAAGCTGCGTCCATCTTCTTGTAGGGCCAGAACGCCCAGCCGATGTCGTTCTTTTCGAGGAGGCGGGTGAAGTTCGCCACCCATTCATCGTTGTTTTCGCCAGCCTCGCCAAGCCAGATGGGCACGTTTAGCCGGTCGCGGAAGTCGACGTACTTTTGTACGGTGGCCTGCACGGGGGGAGTCCAGTAGGTATGCAGCTGGTAGATCGTGTTCGGATCGAAAGGTGGCCCAAAGACGCTGAAGTCGCTGTCCCATTTGGCGCCGCCAAGGATGACGGCGTGGTGTGTGTCGACGATGCGGATAGCCGTCGTGATGCGTTTGTAGAGCGGATCGAGAAGTGGATCGAGCGGACGGAGCTGCGGAAAGTGCGGCAGCGGTTCGTTCAGCAAATCGTAGCCCATGACCGTCTTGTTGTCGCGGTAGTGCTGGGCGATGCGCGTCCAAAGCTCCACCGTCTGGCGCTGCGCGGCTTCGTCTTTGAAGAGCCAGGGATAGCCGTTGCTGTCGTCGATGTTGGCGCCGGTTTGTCCCCCGGGAGCGGCGTGGAGGTCGATCACGACAAGCAGACCTTCTTCGCCGCACCACTTGACCACCTGATCGAGGAGACGAAAGCCTTCGGTGTCGTCCGCGCTGAAGAACTTATAGTGGATCGGCACGCGCACGGAGTCGAAGCCGAGCTGCTTGATCTGGTGGATGTCGTCACGGGTGATGTAGGTCTCGCGGTAGGTCTTCCAGAAGGCGACCGCATGCTCCGGGCCGAGCATCTCCAGGACGAACTCTTCGATCTCGCGGGCGGATTGCGGGCCACCCTCAAACTTGCACATATAGCCTTCGGTCACCATCCAGTTGCCGAGATTGATGCCGTGGAGGTGCAGCGGCCGGTTTGCGCCGTCGACGATCTCTTTGCCCTTCGCGTGGACGAACTGCGCCTGCAGCGTTGCCGCGCCACACCCCATCATCGCCAAAAGGCAAATACACCAGATCCCATTCATCGTCCAACACTCCTCGCGTCGTCGATCCAGCATACGCGCCGAGGAGGGTGGGAGTACCCGCGCATCTTCCCCTTGGCTCCGTCCAGCGGCTTTCCAGTATGCTACCCGCTATCATGGAAGGGGAATGAAACCGCTATTCGTGCTCGCCGCCCTCCTGCTGGCTCTGCCTTCGTCTGGGCAAGACTGGTTCAAGACCGAAACCTCATCCGGGGCCGAACGCATCCGCATCGCCGTCGCCGACTTCAAGCCCTCGGCAGACGACGCGCAGACCTCCACGGACAAGCGCACCTTCGACGTGACGCTTTACTCGGACCTGGCTAACGCCGGCATCTTCGATATCGTTTCGAAGTCGCTTGCGCCGCAAGCCACCCCGGGCACCCCGGCCGAGATCAGCCTTCCGCAGTGGTCGAACGCGCCCGCCTCCGCCGCGATGGTGGCCTTCGGGTCGCTTGGCGTGCAGAATGGAAAGCTCGCCGTCGCGGGATACCTCTTCGACGCGAAGAACACGCAGTACCCGCAGGTGCTCGCCAAGCAGTACACCGAAGCGCCGAGCGAAGACGCCGCCCGCCAGATCGCGCACCGCTTTGCCGACGAGATCATCTTCCGGCTGGGCGGCGGTGTGTCCGGCATCGCGGAGACGAAGATTTACTACGTCCACATCGCCGGTGGTAATAAAGAGATCTGGGCGATGGACTACGACGGCGCGAACCAGCACCCGATTACGCATCTGGGCACGGTGTCTCTCTCGCCGCGTGTCTCGCCGGACAACTCGCGCCTTGCTTACTCATCGCTGGGTAAGTACGGCTTTCAAGTCAGGATGTACTCGCTGCTGCTCGGGCGCGACGTGGCCTTCCCTGCTAACAGTGGCACCAACCTTTCGCCCGCGTGGGCTCCCAGCGGACGCGAAGTGGCGTTCTCGTCGTCGCGTTCCGGCGACCCGGAGATTTGGATCGCCGATACGAACGGCAGCCTTTCGCGCCGTGTCACCAGCTTCAAAGGGCCGGATGTCTCGCCCACCTTCAACCCGAAGACTGGCGCGCAGATCGCTTGGATCAGCGGACGCACGGGCCTACCGCAGCTCTACATCATGGAGACGGATGGCTCGGGTATCCAGCGCATGACCGATGGCGGCTATGCGACTTCGCCGTCTTGGTCGCCAAATGGCCAGTTCCTTACCTTCGCGTGGGACCGCAAGTATGGCCCTGGCGCGCCGGGCGGACAGGACATCTACGTGATGGAGATCGCCACGAAGAAGTGGATTCAGCTGACGCACGATGGCGGGCGCTGCGACTTTCCGTCCTGGTCCCCTGATGGCCGCCACATCGTGTACGCGAATTCCGCCAGCGGACGGCCAGGCGACACGCGCATCTGGTCGATGCTCGCGGACGGCACGGGACGGCATCCGCTGACGGGCGCGGGCGGCGATATGCCGAATTGGAGCTGGAAGTAAACCGCCCGGCCTATGACAAGACGCATCTATATGTATGACAGAACTCCTAGGAGAGACCGCATGACGCTTCGCAGCACACGCAACACCTTGATCGCAGCCGCTCTGGCCTTTGCCGCCGCCGGTTGCCATAAGAAGGGTATCGATTCAAACATCGGGACCATGGCCGGCGCGCCAAGCACCACGACAGGCACCGCGCCGACGGCGAGTCTGACTGCCGATCCGCTCGCCATCGATCTTGGCCAGTCTGTCGTGCTGAACTGGCGTACCAAGGATGCTGATAGCGTGACCATCGATGGAATAGGCGCGGTGAACGTGAACGGCACCCAAACAGTCGCGCCTTCGAACTCGACCAACTTCCACCTGACGGCCAAAGGGCCTGGCGGCACGACCGAGGCCAGTGTGCGCGTTACTGTTCGCGTGCCCGTCGCGCCCACTGTGCCGACAGCCGACACAAGCAACAGCAATGGCGATATGGGCAGCGAAGAGGCGTTCCACCAGAATGTGAAGGACATCTTCTTCGGCTATGACAGCTACGAGCTTGACCCGGACGGTCAGACGGCCGCATCGCACGCCGCCAGCTATCTCGCGTCGCATCCGTCGATCAAGGTCGTAATTGGCGGCTACTGTGATGAGCGCGGATCGGCAGAGTACAACCTGGCGTTAGGCGAGAACCGCGCGAACGCCGCCAAGGTAGCTCTTACGAACGCGGGCGTCGCAAGTACCCGGTTGCGGGTTGTCTCGTTTGGCAAGGAAAAGCAGTTCTGCACAGATCAGGATGAGACCTGCTTCCAGCAGAATCGCCGCGCACAGTTTTCGCTCGACCGGTAGGCGGTTGGCTACGTTTCGTAGGAGCTAAAATGAACGCTATGATGAATGAACTGTCTTCAAGCAACTGTACCGCGCCGAACGTCATCGCGTTCATATACGCTCATCAGCCGGATGCCAACACGCTCGGCAAACAGCTGACCGTTCCCGCAGCTTACATCCTTGGACTTTCAGGCTGGGAGACAAGGTGGGGAGACAACCGCTTTGCGATCGAAGGGACAACTTCTTCTCGTTGCATGGAGGCAAGGATGCTCCTTTCGCCACAGGCTTTATGAAAGCGGACAAACCTCCATATCCGTCCCTTTCAACCTTCCTTTCCTATCTTGCTTCGGCCAGTCCTTTATTGCGCAATGTGGAGCATATGCACAGGGAGCCAGCAGTCCTCTCGAATTTGCTCAGGCTCTCGTAAGGAGTCATTTCAACAGTGGCAACGCGGCAACGGGCGGCAACTCTCACTTCATCGAAAATACCCAACCGGCGATACATAGGGTCATCAGCAGGGGCAAATGCTAGCCCGGCTTGTCTTCGCTTTCGCCACCATGATGCAGAAAACCGCACCTCCCGCAAAAAAAGTTTCATACCTACTTCACAAGCCATTGACGTTGCCCGCAGCGTAGCACGAGGCGAGGGTTATTCATTGGCCAATCGCACCAAGTACTTCTCCGACTTGATGAGCGACAAAGAGGGTAAGCCCGTATTTCCCGGCTATGTTACAGTGGGCTTTTACTGGAATAGTGACACTGTGAACGCCATATCGATCAACGAGAACACGGGGCAAGTTCTGGACATCAATATGTGCCTGAGCTTTGAATACCCGGAGGTTCTGCGCTTGGGACAGGAGATAAGAAAGGCAAATGAAGCTTCACCGCTCCCCCCGTCAGATCTTCTAAAACAGACCGGCTGCGAGTCCTGAAGAGACTGAAAACGTCAAGAAGAACTCCATAGCATTCTTCTTTCGTCGAAGTCCGTGTGCACGTTCTTATTACCGGCAAGCGAGAATGACACTGATGAGCAAATTTTTACCGACTATCCTCCTGATGCTTCTTACCTCACCTGCATTCGCCGTCAGTAAGGAGATGGTGCAGCTTCAAACGCAGATTCAGCAGCTCCAGGACGCTGTGGCCCGGCTGCAGCAGTCGAACGACGAGCGCATGGGCGTGATGAAGGATCTGGTGCAACAGAACGCCGATTCGGTCAACAAGATGTCGGCGACCATGGACTCTGTGGCGCACAGCCTGCAGACGCAGAACGAGGCGCAGGATGGCAAGCTTGATCAACTCTCCGGCCAGATCCAGTCGCTTAATGATTCGCTGGATGAGATGAAGACTCGCCTAGCGCGCCTCGAAAAGCTGACCCAGGACATTCAGAACCAGCAGCAGAGTATCGGGGCGGGGTCTCCTGCTACCGCTACGACCGCTCCCGCAAGTGCACAGCCTGACGACGCGGTTCTTCCCGCAACGCCACCCACCAACTCCGAGACACCCGCTCCAACGATCCGGCGCGGTGGCAAGCCCTCAGCCGCTACCCCGATCGCCGTCGCACCATCGTCCTTCGCGCCTGCTGCCGCTCCTGCCGACGAGATCTATAAGTCCGCGCTGGGCGACTACATGGCCGCTAAATACTCTCTGTCAGCGGGGGAGTTTGCAGATGTGATTCGGTACTACCCCGATAACGCGCTCTCCGGCAATTCCTTTTACTATCTCGGCGAAATTGACTATCGCGCGGCTAAGTACGACGAGGCGACCAAAGATTACGACATGGTCCTCGACCACTTCCCTGCAAACAACAAAGTGCCCGCCGCCCGCCTTCATAAGGGTCAGGCGCTGCTCGCGCTAAAACAAAACGATGCCGCTGTTCGAGAGTTTCGCGCCGTGATCCAGCGCTTCCCCAACTCGCCCGAAGCCTCGCTTGCACGCACCAAACTGAGCGGCCTCGGTATCGCCGTGGCTCCTCGCCGTCAGCCATGAACCCGCTCTGAAACATTGACCCGCGTTCACAACGGCGTTATATTGGTAATGCGGGGTGGAGCAGCCCGGTAGCTCGTTGGGCTCATAACCCAAAGGTCGTAGGTTCAAATCCTACCCCCGCAACCACTTAGCGAAAACGTCAACCCAAGATAACCCCATTTAGCAGCGGTCGCTAAAAGCGCTGGGGGATTGTCGATTGCGGTTGGCGTTTTTGCATGAGCTTAAGCGCTCCTCAATGCCATCTGCACCACCTTGCTGTTGGCCTCACGCTTGGCCGTCATCAAGGCGTTTCCGTACACGTTCATCGTGGTCGATACCTGGGCATGCCGCATCAATTTCTGCTGCACACCGATAGGCGCTGAAGTGCTGTCCAGCCAGGAACGATAGGTGTGGCGGAAGGTGTGCCACCCTACGCTTCCGTACTTCCCGGCTGCCTCCCACCGTTCATCATGCAACGGCAACCGCTGCCCATTCGGTGTCTTTGCGTCTTGAAGGCACCAGACGCCTGCCTCAGCTCCGCACTTTGGACATGCCACAAGGCAACAGCCAGCCGGACGAATGTAGTCCTGCTGGGCCGGAGCTGCGTGGAAGTGCCGTCCAGTAGACGTGCTGGGAAGCACCAGGTCCAACCCCGCGAGTGGGGTTGAAATGCCGTTTTGCGCCTCGCGTTCGGCTCCCAACCTGCGCTTCCAAGTTAGGAGGACTTCCGCGAAACCGGGATCAAGCGGCAATTCGTCCTCGGAGTAATCGGTCTTTACGGTCTTGACTCGGCCATGTACGACCGCCCGGACGACCTTCATACTCAGATTCTCGAAGTCGATGTCTTCCCATTCGAGCGCCAGTATCTCTTCGGCGCGGAGGCCGGTGCATTGGGCGACCACCACCATCGTCTGGTAGGGTTCCGGCAGCAACGCGAGAATCTGGAAATACTGCTCGACGGTAAGGATGATCGGCCTCTTCTGTCGCTTGCTGACGCCTTTTATTTCGACCAATTCCATTGGATTCCGCTGCCACTCGACCATCTCCCACAGCATGGCCTTCTCGTAAAGGCGGTACATGACAGCCTTGATGTGGCCTTTGGTCTTGGGTGCGGCTTCCAGTTCTCTGAGCCATGCCTGAATCAGCATCGGCTTCATCCGCGTGATGCGGGTTGTTCCCCATTTCGCGCGCACTCGCTTGATGACGCTCAGGTAGGAGTTGACTGTCGAATAGCTCAGGTCACCATCCTTGAGATGTTCACCGGGCCGACTCTGCTTGATTTGCATCATGCGTTCGTCCTCGACAAACCGGTCAAGAATGGCGTCGACTGTCGGCTCCATCACGGCCAGGGTGGGGTTCTCTTGATTGAGTTTGAGCACGAAAGCTTCGAGATGCCGCTCCGCAGCGGTCTGCGTGGGAAACTTGTCGAGGCCCAGGAACAAGGATTTTCTCTTATTGGTTAGTGGGTCTTGGTAGCGGTACTCCCAGGCCGATTGGTTGTTGGCCCGCGCGACTTTGCGCAGGGTGCCGCGTTGAAAAACGCTGCCGAGTGAAGTTCAAGACTGATGCTCTTGTCCAGTCACGACGGCCTGATCGGTTGTATTTGATTTTATTCCACGCTCCAGCCATGTATTCAGCGAGCTAAGACGAAAACGCCAGCGTTTTCCAACTTTGAAGGCCGGCACTTCTCTGTGCCGCGCTTTCATTTCGAGAGTCTTTGAGTGCATTCCCAAAATCACTGACGCTTCTTGAAGGTCCAGAAGGGGTTCGAAGGCAGAGCGGTAAGTGTGTGCGGTTGTTTTCGGATTGGACAACGTCATCTACCTCGCAACTCGACAGGGCTCCCTTGCGCTCCCGCCGATTACATTCACGATTGCGTCACCGTACGCTTGGTGTCCAATTCACAATTGGGTACTCGTTATCACAGGAGTACACAATGCGGGCATCCCACTCTGCATCCCGTGATGTCCAACTCGACACGGCACCTTGCGGAAGACGCTCGTCTGACTTGAGGCGGCCTCGGCCCCTATCTTTCAGTAGCGCCCTGACCGCTCTGAATTGAGCAACATGGAGGGGTGGCATATGACGCAGAATGAAACGAAGTTCATGGACTCAGCCTTGGCGCTGGCTGAGGCGCTGCATTTCACAAAAGCAGCAAAGAGACTGCGGATCAGTCAACCGCAGTTGACCAAGAACATTCAGGAATTAGAGGACATCCTGGGATTTCGGCTCTTCGACCGAGATCGGAAGACGGTAAATCTCAACGATGCTCGGCTTCAACCTGCTCCGTCTCGATTGCGGACAGAAGCAGGGCTGACGTGCGCTGAATGACTTCCAAGCTCTCGGCCAATAAAGCGCGTTGCCGTGGTAAAGCTGGATGTAGTCGGCTGACGCGCGTCCCGCGTCAAGGCCGATGGTTTGCGAGACAACAAAGGCGATGGCCTCGGCTTCTGTCTCGCGTACGGTTTTGGTCGTTGCCGTCCTGCGTTCGGCCTTGTGCAACATCTCGTGCGCGAGTTCATGCACTAGGGTGCTCAACTCCTCGGCTGGTTGCTGGCCGGGGGAAGAGGACGATGCGACCGCCGTAGCTCATGCCAAGTGCGGGGGCGATGCTCTCCTTGGACTCAAGCTGAATGCCTTGCGCGATGGTGAGGTCGATGAGGCGTTCACGGTACTCTCCAACCTCTCCCTTGGTGCGCTCGGTAAATGCGGGAAGCTCTGCGCCTTCGGTCTGGCTCACATCGAAGACGTACACGGCGCGGAATCCAACCAGTACGGGCGTATTGACGGCGGCGGGGTCGCTGCCCTGCCTAGCTTCGCCGTCCTTCTTCCTGCGGGTGCCGATCATCGGGGCAAGAATGCGGACACCCTTCTGGCCCTTCATCACCTTGCGACCAAGCTGGTTCCACGCATACAGCCCTGCAACGCGGGTTGCATCTGGCCGTTGCCGTGCAATCTCTAGAATGTTCCCAAAGCTGTAGTTATGGAACCGGCCCATAGCGGTGAGGTAGGCGGTGAGGCCTTCGCTGTAGCCTGCCTCAAGCTGCTCGATAAGGAGCTTGACGTTGGCGGCGATAACTTCCTTGGCGGTCTGCGCCTTGGGAGTGCTGGGCATGATGGCGATGGTGCTGGTTCCGTTCGTGGTGGCGTTGGTGCTCATTGGGTGGTTCCTCCGCTTTTGAATGGCTGTGCTGTGTTTGCTCACAAACACGCCTTGGCCCTGGCCCACGCCAGCGGAGGCGGCAAGTGCAAGGGGTGGGTTCCCTCCCCGGAGTGCAACGGAGGGCAGCGCAGCGAAGGTCTGCACAAGCGAAGCGCGGAAGATGAGGGTGCCCCTTGCGCGCGCCAGAGGCGGAGCCTCTCAGGAGGCTTGGTTTCCTTGCTGGGCGCGGAGCGCAGGAGATCGCTTCTAGGGGGCGTTGCGGGTGGTCCCCGCAGAGGGGGTGGCGGAAGACAGCAGCTTTATTGCTGGCTGGAGCCAGGGGAGTCGTCCCCCTACGCATCCGGTTTTGCCGATTACTGGCTGTTGAGCATTTCCGGTCCCTGGTTTCGGACGTTGCCGACTTTATGATGAGCACTATGGATGTGGCATCTGGTTCGACTCAAACGGGCGCAAGAGATGCACCGGTGGCCGCTCAACCTCTTCACGATCTAGCCACTCGCCGTAATCCTGGAGCTGGAGGATCGCCGGCATTCGGTTATGGATCGGCTCGGCGATCATTGAAGGATCTGCCCAAAGTGAGGGCTTACGGGTTCAGTTGACATTCGCTATCTGTTGCTCTGCAACTCTGTGAAGAGCGTTAAGGTAGTCCCGATGTGAAACTCCCTCTAGGCCCTTCTCGGAAGCAGACTTTTCCTTTAGCTCGATGAAAATTGATCGGATCTGCTGCGCTGATAACAATTCCTGGTTGCCCCCTACTCCCTGAGAGGCTAGAGGATTTCTTACGGCCATCGCCTTGGCGTCTGCAATGTAAAACGCAGCTAGATCGGCCGCCTGTCCAGCAGTCTTAAGAGGTTGAAGCATAACAGAATTTTGTAAGCGTCCAGCGAACGCTGGCAGCATGACAAAATAGCGCCGTTTTGCCTCGGTTGTAAGCGCAACGAGCATGAAAAGATGCTTCGGCAAGGAATCGACAAGTGCGCGAATTGCAGACAGATAACGCAGAACCAGTTGCTTGGAAACCGAGTAGTCTTGCTTCTCGAGCTCGTCTAGAAGAAGGAAGACGCCTCGAAGTAAGCCCAGGGTGGAGCATGCGATGACCATGTCACGAAGCGCCTGAGTTTTTGCTTCTACCGTGTCGAGACGAAGCTGTACTCCGAGAACCTCCCTGTGAATCTTGAGAAGTCGCATACCCAAAAGCCATTCGAGAGCCATAGAGCATGTGTTCTCGATCTCATCCTCGTCTTCGCTCGAAGCAGCTCCCAAGAGCGCCCTTAGAACGAGCCTAACTTCATAACTGGAAGCAGCTTCTATAGTTCGATTCTGTTCGGGTCCGCTCTTCTCGGCCAGTGATGTGGCAAGTCGGCGGATCAGACCAGCGTCACTAAATTCTTGGAAAATGCGCCGGATGATTCCATCAAAGCTCTGTTCAGGGTCGGGGTAGTAACGAATGATGTAAAAATCCTTGTCCTCTCTGTACAGGTCCTGCAGCTCAGCTTGGAAATAGCTGAGCAGGTTTGTCTTCCCAACACCCTGCGTTCCCTCGATCACCAAGACCTGTGAAACCGAGTCACGGTCAAATGAAGTGAGGGCTTGGATAATCTTGTTCTCCGCCTCAGTTTCGAGATGGGGATGTCCACCCGGCGCTCCAGCGGGCGGAAAAGGATTAATCAGTAGGCCGAAACGCTCGAAGAGCGTGGCTTGCGGTGCAGGTCCATCTTGTGCATGTTTATTCCGAATCCGTTCTCGTAAACTCGTCATGATGGCCTCTTTAGGCGAAGGCTGGCACTACTCTTACCAGGAAGAAGGAAGTCGCCTTCGAAGAGAGCAACCTGTTTTACATTGATGGTTCCGCCATCGAAACTTGACATGCAAAAGGCGTGTCGTGAGAAGCGAGTTTCCGGGGTGGATCCTTCGACATAACGTTCAAGTAGTCGCTGCACACGCGCTTCCTCCAACATGCGACGACTCCAGAGGGGATGGACGCCATGTTTTTTTGCCATCGTTTCAAGCCAAGTGCCGCTAGCGATGTAAACACCTTCAGTTCTTGCGTGTTCTAGGTATGTACTGTAAGCGATGTCCCTAAACTCTTGTGGAAACGGACGATTTGGGGTGGAGTAAACTCCGTCCTCATATATCTCTAGCAAGATGCCGCTCATTTCCTGCAAACAGATATAGCCCGGTGCTGCCGCTTCTCGAATCGACAAAGCTGTAGCTGGTGTTCCTTGCCCTACCAGGGCGATCTCTTGGATTGATTGCATACCAGCGCTCGAGCAGAGTAGAGGGGCAAACGAAGGAAAGTCATTCGCCTTGAGGGCATTCCACAATGTTTGCAAGCGTTCGGCTGCGATCAGCACGCCTTGCTCGTAAGAGATAAGCTCGGAACTCAACAGGAAGCCGCGGTACTCCTGAACCTTTCGCTCGTGCGTGAAGTGAAACTTTGACATCACTTCAGCGTTTGACATCGAGCCATTTCCTGCAAGGTCTTGGATAAGGCGCAGCATGGTCCCCGGACTGAACTTGTAAGCCGGAATGAACGTTCGCTTCGTCTCAGAAACGTCTTCGTAATCCTGGGGAATCACCAGAGCAGGAGCTAGTGCTTCACCGCGATCTGTGGTGTTCCGTTCAGGCGAACGCGTTTGGCCTCCGACTTCTCCCTGATCCGTTGTCTCGCCCTCCATAGTCATTTGGAAATCAGTTTCAATGAAAGAGGGCGGATCCAACTGGACACTGTTTGGAACGTCTACTTTACTATCATCACTTTGAGGTGGAGCGGTGGCCGCAGCCAATGCAGCATCCGTGGGTGCTTCAGGCGGCAGGGGGATGATGGTGTTGCTTTCGCCTGCCTCTTTCTTGTGCCTATTAATCCGCAACCATAGAAGGTCCTCTGCGGCGTGGTAGGGCGTCCAGTTGAGGGCTTCGCCAATCGCAAGGACTTCGAGTTCAGCATGAGAAGCTCGAAGTCTGCACGCTCCGAACGTAACCGCCATCTCCCATATAAGGTCAGCGAGAGCGGTATGATGCAGGCCATGCTTAAAGGGTCTAAAGGTAGTCCCAGTGAAGACGGTATCTGCAATATCTTCGAGCTGTCCGGCCCGGTAGAAGGCGACATCCATCCCCTCTGACAAGCACATTCGAGCCAGCCCCTGATCGCTAGTCATGAGGATTACACGGTGACCGGGGCTACTTGCGTGCAGATGTTGTAAAGCGGTCTCGAAAATCAACCTATCGCGAATCCTTGCTGAATCACCTGGAGATTGAGGTTCTGATGTTCTTTGTCCACGTCGTTTTGCATGATGCCGCGCAGTGGATCTGCTCCGAAACGGACCCGCTCCGTCTCAGTCTGCATGCTAAGCTCAAGGCGCATTAGTGCACGTTGAGCTCCCTGGCTCTGCATGTGGGCCTGTAAACCAGTTCCGGCTAATTTTTCTAACTTTCCTTCGCGCCTCAGCTTGAAGTAGTTCGCAGCCCATCCAGACACTTCCATCTGAGTGACAGCAGGTACTTTGAGTCTGGCGACAGGGCTTAGAAAGCGCGCTGCGAAGTCTAAAGCTCCTTGCAGAGCAGCGTTTGTGTCGGCAACGATCGTTGCTGAGCGTTGCAGCGGTAACTGAGACAAGAAGACAGCATCGAACAGAGGAGAGCGCAAACCAACACGTTGAATCGCATGAGAGAGACCTATCAATGCATGCTTGAGTCTCCCTCTTTGTCCTTCATTCGGCTGTTTGGCGAGCCCAACTACGTCCTTCTCAAGGACTGCTTTTGGGGGTGTGCGCCATTCGTAGGACCCATTTCGAACGGCTTGCCAGAGGAGGTCTTTCGGACGGTCACTATGGTAAGGGTCACGTGACGGTCTGAGTGTCAGGGTGCCAAGGTTGAGCCATCCATTGCTGAAGCATTGATCCTCGCGCACTTCAAGCTGCACGGAGTGCTCGCCAGTCAAATCGAAGAAGTCGGCAAGAGTGCTATGAGCATCATTTCGGGATGTAAGCGTGAGGTGGTTTGTCATCGAATTGTGATTGAGACCCCTGGAATGTCTTGGTATACCGAGTGAATCCAGGACAGATGGTGGAAGAGAGCGACGATTAGATTCGCTCTCGTTATCGAATCAACATCGAGTTCTTCGGCTTGCTCGGATAGGTCTTGCCAAGAAATCACAGAATCGTTCCCAAGTAGAGGTTTCATTTCCTTGAGCGCAAGGCTCAAAGCGTTCATGTCCCGCTTTTCTGGCGGGGTTGTCGGCGAGAAAGTTATCATTAGCAGTTTACGAAGGTTCTCGGTAGTGCCTTGCTCTACGACGCCTCCCCAGATGTCCTCTCTGGTTGACCATGAGTATGCAGCTTCATAGAAGTGTTCGGGCGCGTGGACCCGAGTGAACGTGGCACCTTCGCTGCCGTGCGAGTACTGCGCCAGGTCGCGTGCTAAACGTGAAGGGCGCCATACGGTAAGGCTGAACTGTTTTGACTCGGAACTCATAGTTCACCATGGGCTTTCGGGAGTCACTGCAACTGCTCTAGCTTCAGCAGAGCTAACATCGGAACAGAGGTGCTCACGGGGCCCATGCTTGTACCTTCTGTAATTCCTGCTTGGGAAGTTTGGCCCAAGCGACGCCGGTAGGTAGATTCTTGTCCGAGAAGTCTTCAGGGGCCAATCTCCTTCCAAGCGCTGCTCGCAAGTCTTTGACACTGTTCGTGCTTGACGTAAATACAACAAGTGCGCTGATCTGCGATAGAAAGTCGTCATCCTCTCCTTCAAAATCATCCGGGGATTGCGAAAGAAGCATAACGATACCTCCCTTTGCAGCCGACTTCCTCACGAGATTGCTAAGCGCGTTGTGCTTGTAAGAGAGGATCTCTTTCGCTTCGTCGATAAGGAGAAGGTGCCGCATGGAACGATGGCCGGTAGCATCCGTATCGCTATCGGGAAGCGATAAGAGGTGTTTCGCCAAGGCGTCCAAGAGCAGGAAAATGACAAGTCTACGAGATTCTTCAGTTGCATCTCCTAAGCCAATTACCCATCGGCCAGAGAAGAATTGCTGAGGCGACAGCTGAGGTTCAAACAGGTTAAGCGAGCACATCTCGCTGAGTTTTGCCTCAATCGTGTTTGAAGCCCGTCCTTGCTGCTCGTTCGCTTCTTGAACCTCCTGAAGAACTGCATTCAGTGACACCGGGTGATTACTGTTGGCAAGTAGGCTCTGCACAGCTTCACGGAGTGCATTGAGCGCAGAATCGCCTTTCGCCCGTAAGCATTTCTGGAAAGAATCCTTAAAACCCATTGCTAATTGAGCTAATTCAACCGTGGTCGGACGCTCCGGTCGGTGGAGGAAGTTCAAAGGAATGGACTGGTGAGGAACATCAAGCGGCTGTATGCCTGGGAACCGATCAGCGAGCGTTCGCCCGCCCCACTCCGACTTGGACACGAGGCGACCTTTGCTAACAAATTCACCCTTGGGGTCGATCATGAGCATCGGCAGTGGACGCGCGCCGGCGATCTCTTCGGCCATCATTATGCCTGTGCGTGTTTTGCCCGAGCGTGTTTTACCAAGTACAGACAGATGCGGTGAGATTCCCGGAGCGTTCAAGATAAACGAGATCGGAGCTCCGGTTTTCAGATTTGTACTTACCTCTCCAACCTTGACTTGGATGGCTCCACGCACCTGGGGCACCGAAGTTGTTGAACCTCCAGGCCTGAGCACGTTAGTGTTGTCGATTTTTTTTTTAATGATAGTGAGAGTTCTGATTTATTGAGCTTATTTTTCGTCGGCAGCGTCGAGGTCCTTTGCC
>CAXTUR010000024.1:0-29533 GCA_964247455.1 uncultured Acidobacteriaceae bacterium
TCCTTCCACAGATCGTCATACGCCCCAATCTCCAGCATCGACAGGTCGAACGGTCCAAACGCGGCCCCAATATCGGCAAAGCCTTCCCACTCTCCCGAGTCCGCCCCGTAGTACACCGTATGTGCCGCGCCCTTCAGCACAAACGAGCTCCAAAGTGTTTCAAACCGGTTCCGCAGCGACCGCCCGGAGAAGTGCCGCGCCGGCACCGCCGTCACCCGCAGCCCACCCATCGTTACTTCATCCATCCAATCCATCTCAGTGATCAAGTCCGCCGCCACTCCAAACCCGCTCAGGATCGCTCCTACTCCCAGCGAAGTCAGCCAACGCGCCTCCCTCGCCGCCGGCAGCTGCGCCAGCCGCCCGACCGTATCCTTTCCCAGGTGATCAAAATGATCATGCGATAGAAGCACCATATCGATCTCCGGCAACTCCTCCAGCCGTAGTGGCGGCGCAAAGAACCGCTTCGGTCCCATCCACCCAAACGGCGAAGCCCGCTCGTCCCACATCGGGTCGATCAGCACACGCACCCCATCGATCTCCAGCAGCGTCGAGCTATGCCCCATCCATGTAGCCCGCAACCCACTCGCCGGAGCCGTTGCATACACCCCCGCATCCGTCCGAAACGGTCCCAACGCCCGCTTCGGCACCCGCTCCTCGCGGCTTACCAGATGCTGCCCTAATACCTTAAGCGCCAAGCTGGGCCCACCAATCGCGGTCTCCACCGGATTCACAAACTTCTTCCCATCCTTGCGCGCCCGCCCCAGCATTCCCATGCAGCTATGATGCCGCGTGCGCCGCCGCGACTCTCTTCCTCGCCGTAGCCTCCTCCCGCATACCGCCGCTCACCACGCACCGCTTCCACTCCAACCCGCGATCTTAGATAAGCGGAGCAACAATCTTAGGCGGCAACGCGATTGAGATAGTCTCGACTGACCGTTAGTGTCTCCTGTTGAATAGCGGCATTCACCATCGTTGTAGAGGAGGGTTGACGTTCACAACCAAACAGCCGTCATAGGGCGTCACATCAGGCAATGTGTTGGTGCCCATGTCCATTCGCGAGTTCTGCCGCTGCAAGGTACTGCGGCCGCTATTGCGCCATATGCGCGGTGGGGTGACGCCGCGCCGTCTGGCGTGGAGTCTGGCGTTGGGCATTGTCGTCGGGATCAATCCGTCGGTGGGGCTCACCACGGTGCTGGTATTCCTGCTCGCATGGGCCTTCGGGCTCAACCAGATCGCGTCGCAGATCGGCGCACAGGCGATGGTGCCGCTCCACCTGCTGCTGTTTATCCCGTTCATCCAGTTGGGCGTCCATCTCTTCCACACGCGTCGCCTGCCGATGACCCGGCGGCAGATTGAGCACCTCAGCCATCATCCGTTGCGCCTGATCCGCGACCTCTGGCAGTGGGAGTGGCACGCGCTCCTGGTATGGGGCGTGGTGGCCGCGGTCGCAATGCCGCTGCTCGCGCTGTACATCCGGCGCGGTCTGGTGATGCTGATGCGCCGCCATCGAACGCTGGTACAGTCAGGTCCTACACTCCACGAGTAGACACCGGATGCCCCTCTTCGGCGCAGTCTCATCGCCGAAGGTAAGCTGTGCCGACACTACCCCGCTGCTACGATTTACCTATGCTTCGAGTCACGGCTCTCCTGCTCCTTACTCTTTCCGCCGCGGCACAGTTTGGGCCGACGCGCACCGCGCCGCTCGAGCCGCTCGCTCAGCAGCCGAAGCCCCTCACGCCGCTGGCCCAGCCGACGCTCTCGCCGGGTGTCCTGCTGCTGCTCGACCTTGACCAACGCTTTTCAAAGGATGTCGAGACCAGGGGTGGCGTGGCCTTTCACGACTGGTTCGCGCTCGACGGCGTCACCCTGAACAACGGCAAGGCGGCTATCGCGGGCTTCACCTCCGTGACCGCGCAGGCCACCTGGAATGCCAAAGACTATCAGCTGAGCTGGGTGACCGAGGGCGCGCAGATGGGGCCGTCGAATGACATGGGCTTTACCTGGGGCCGCTACACTGGGCACTCCAGGGACGCACATGGCGAGCCCATCGAGACCTCCGGCCGCTACATCACTGTTTGGAAGAAGATCGAAGGCGGCAAGTGGAAGGTCGCGCTCGACGCCAGCGCCAACGATGCGCCGCCCATCGGGTCGTGCTGTTCGCTGCCGACGCCTTAGCTGCTACTTGGAGCTATGCTGAGGTGTTTCTTTGACCGCAGCCACCGGGAGCCCGGAAGCAGCATTTGCCGCCTCAGCCTCGCGCACTTTGCGGGCATACCGCGCCACAGAGCCCTCGCCCGTGCGACCCTCGCGGAGAGCCGTCAGCAGGTGATCCGATACTTCTTCGCGATGGTCGTACCACCATTGCGCTTCAGCGGCTTCGTTCTCAAAGTAAGGTAGTTTCATCCCCGGCATACGTAATCACCTATTTCTAAGATACTCCTCGACAAACCTCCGCGAAGCGTCAAAAACAGTAACCACCCGCAGCTTTGTATCTCTCAAGGTTGTTACGATCACAACAATTCTGCCCGCGGGTGTGCAGCCGATTTCCGCAAGTCTTTCCTCGTTATCGTGCCAGTCCTGGTATTCAACCTCGACTACGTGGTGAGTGAGCGCGTACTCCGCGTCTTCGGGCGTTACCCCATGACGGGCAATGTGCCCGATGTTCTCCTCATCCCAATCGAACTCGAGCACCTACTCGTCATTCTCCCGCAGCTTGGCGATCACGCCGAAGTCCTCCAGCGTCGTCGTATCCCCCTTCACTTCACCGGTCTCGGCCAGTTCGCGGAGCAGCCGACGCATGATTTTGCCGGAGCGCGTCTTCGGAAGCGTTTCGGTAAAGCGCAAGTCGTCAGGGCGGGCGAGAGCGCCGATCTCCTTGGCGACCCATTGCCGAAGCTCCTGCTTCAGCTCTTCGCTGGGCTCGTGGCCGCCTTCGAGCGTAACAAAGGCGGCGATGGCTTGCCCCTTCATCTCGTGGGGCCTTCCAACAACCGCGGCCTCGGCAACCTTCGCGTGCGCGACCAGCGCGGACTCAATCTCCATGGTGCCCAGGCGGTGGCCGGAAACATTGATGACGTCGTCGACGCGGCCCATTAACCAGAAGTAGCCGTCCTCATCGCGCCGCGCGCCGTCGCCGGTAAAGTAGCAGCCGGGCACCTCGCTAAAGTAAGCGGACAGGTAGCGCTCGCGGTCGCCCCCGTCTTTCTCAGACCAGATCGTGCGCGCCATCGACGGCCACGGCTTACGGAAGACCAGCAGGCCGCCTTGACCGTCTGGCACAGGCTGGCCTTCTTTGGTGACGACCTCCGGCACGATCCCGAAGAAAGGCAACGTAGCCGAACCGGGCTTCGTCGCCACCGCTCCCGGCAGGGGCGTGAGCATCTGCGCTCCCGTCTCGGTCTGCCAGTAGGTGTCGACGATGGGGCAGCGCTCCTTGCCGATGACGCGGTGGAACCACATCCAGCTCTCGGGGTTGATTGGCTCACCCACCGTACCCAGCAGGCGCAGCGAGGAGAGGGAGTACTTCTCCACCCACTGCGTGCCCCATTTAGTGAAGGCGCGTATGGCGGTCGGCGCGGTGTAGAAGATCGAGACCTGGTGCGCGTCGACGATCTTCCAGAAGCGGTCAGGCTCCGGCCAGTTCGGCGCGCCTTCGTACATCAACACGGTCGCGCCGTTCGCCAGCGGACCGTAGACAACGTAGCTGTGCCCGGTCACCCAGCCGATGTCCGCCGTACACCAGTAGACGTCCTCCTCGCTGAGATCGAAGACGTACTTGCTCGTCAAATAGGTGCCGACCGCATAGCCGCCCGTGGTGTGGACGAGGCCCTTCGGCTTGCCCGTCGTGCCGGAGGTGTAGAGGATGTAGAGCGGGTCTTCCGAGTCCATCCACGCGGCGGGGCAGTCGGGAGCGGTGGCGGCCATGGCCTCGTGCCACCAGACATCGCGTCCAGCCTGCATTGTGACCGTGGCGGATGGCGCGCGCTGGTAGACGACGACGTTCCTTACGCTAGGGCATTTAGCCATTGCCTCATCGACGATGCTCTTCAGCTTCACCTCCGCGCCGCGCCGGTAGCTGATGTCTTGCGTGATCACGGCAACACAGGCCGAGTCGTTCACACGGTCGGCGATGGCATGGGCCGCGAAGCCGCCGAAGACGACCGAATGCACCGCACCAATCCGCGCACAAGCTAACAAAGCGATCGCGAGTTCCGGACACATCCCCATATAAACAGCCACGCGGTCACCCTTGCAGATGCCGAGGCCTTTAAGGACGTTGGCAAACCGCTGCACCTGCGCGTGCAGCTCGCCAAAAGTCAGTTTGCGCACTTCGCCCGGCTCGCCCTCCGACAGCAGGGCGATCTTGTCTTTGCGCGCGCCGAGCGCATGGCGATCCACGCAGTTGTGGCACAGGTTCAGCTTGCCGCCAACGAACCACTTCGCGTCGGAGATCGCTCCCCGCTGCACGGAAGTCCAAGGAGCGAACCAATCCAGCTCTCCGGCCGCCTCAGCCCAGAAGGTGTCCGGCTCCTCCACACTTCGTCGGTAGAGCGCATCGTACGCAGCACGGCTGCCGATGTGCGCCTTCGCCGCGAACTCCGCCGTCGGCGCAAATACCCGGTTCTCCCGCAGCAGCGAGTTCATGTTGGTCCCCACGCTCTCATTTCCCGTCAACGCCATCGTAATCTTCTCCCTCATGCCCACACGTAAAAGAGCGGCTGGCATCGTTCTACGAGCCGCTCCGTCCCGTGTCTATTTTCGCTTACCTGGCCGCGTCGTACTCCGACCAGATCAGCGTGCCGCGCGTCTCTTTCAAGAAGAGGCTGCCAATGATGAAGGTCGCACCCGCCACGATGATCGGGTAGTACAAGCCAGCCAATATGTTCCCGGTCGAGGCACATAAGCTGAGCCCGATCAGCGGCAGCATCCCGCCAAAGACGCCGTTGCCGATGTGGTACGGCAACGACATCGCCGTGTACCGAATCTTCGCCGGGAACGCCTCCACGAGATACGCCGCGATCGGCCCGTAGATCATGCCGTTGATCACCACCTGCACCCAGATGAGGAAGATCAGCATGGGCACGTTCGGCGCGGGAGCTTCTTTTGCCGCGACTAAGGTGCCGGTGGCGTCCGGAGTTAGCGGCGTCAGGCTGACCGCGCCCGTCACCTTGCTGCGCGTCGACTTCACGCTCACGACGTTATTCCCTGCCGCCACGCGCATAGCCTTGTAGATCGGGACGTAGCCGACCACCGCCAGCAGGCACGCCGCCATCATCAGCTTCTTGCGCCCGATGCGGTCGCTGAGCGCACCGGACGCCGTATAAAGCGGCATCGCAAGCAGCAGCGCAACGGCGACCACGATGTTCGCCGTCTTGGTGTTTACCTTCAGCACCGTCTGCAGATAGAACAGCGCATAGAACTGGCCTGTGTAGAAGATCACGCCCTGCCCCGCCGCCGCGCCAAAAAGCGAGATCAGCACCCGCTTCAGATTCGGCCAGGAGGTGAACGCCTCTTTTAACGGACTCGCCGAGGTCATGCCCGCGCTCTTCAACTGCGTAAAGATGGGCGATTCCTTCATCTTCGACCGCACATACAAGCTAACCGACACCAGCAGGATTGAAGCCAGGAACGGTACGCGCCATCCCCACGCCGAAAAAGCCTCCTTGCTCATCCCCTGCTGCGTCAGCAGGATGACAATCAAGGAGACAAAGAGGCCGAGCGTGGCCGTGATCTGGATGAAGCTCGTGTAATAGCCGCGTTTGCCATCGGGCACATGCTCGGCGACATAGACCGCCGCGCCGCCGTACTCGCCACCCAGCGCCAGCCCTTGCAGGATGCGAATCAGAATGAGGAGGATAGGTGAAAACCAGCCCACCTTTGCATACGTCGGCAGCAAGCCAATCAGCGCCGTCGCCCCACCCATGATCGTCAGCGTCACGATGAAGGCGTATTTGCGGCCGATCTTGTCCCCAATCGATCCGAAGAAGAGCGCGCCGAACGGACGCACCACAAAGCCGACGGCGAATGTCGCAAGGTACGCGATATAGGCGAAGGTCTCATTGCCCGGAGGGTAGAACTTCAGTGCCAGCACCGCCGCCAGGCTGCCGAAGATGTAGAAGTCGTACCACTCGATCATCGTCCCAACCGCTGAGGCGAGGATGACCTTGGTGATGCTTTCGTTATGCCGGAGCGTACTGATGTCCTGTGCCGCCGATGCCATGTTCATTCCTCCGCCCTCCGTGGCACACCTTCACTCCCACGCTAGCGCACCGGCAGAAAGTTACTTCCTGACGAAACTAAGGATCGTGTTCCCCCCGCTTCATTGTCAACCTTGTCCCTACAAATTAACAATGGTTCTGCATGGGGTCATCGCCTGATTACCCTCCATGAACGTCGCACACAATCAGGCTGCACGAGTCATTCAGGATGTGTAGTGTTCGTACCGCTAGGTTGTTGCGTTCACGCGCGACACTTACGCCGTCTAATATGAAGAAGCCGCCTTCAAGGCGGCCATGTACCAAGGGGCTCCATGGCACTCTCTTTTCTTGACCGCGACCGTTCCATCGCGGCTCCCGGCTATAGCCGCTGGCTGGTTCCGCCCGCCGCGCTCGCCATCCATCTTTCCATCGGCCAGGTTTACGCCTTTTCCGTCTTCAAGAATCCTCTGCTTGCGTTGCGTGGTGCGGACGGCTCTGCCTGGAGCCTGGAGCAGGTAGGCTTCATCTTCTCGATCGCCATCGCCGTTCTCGGCCTCTCCGCCGCCATCTTTGGCGCGTGGCTGGAGCGCGTCGGCCCCCGCCGGGCAATGTTCTACGCCGCCTGCTGCTTCGGCGCGGGCTTCTACATCGCGTCGTTTGGCGCGAAGCTCCATTCGCTCCCGTTGATTTATCTCGGCTACGGCGTAGTCGGCGGCATAGGGCTGGGTCTGGGCTACATCTCGCCCGTTTCCACGCTCATTAAGTGGTTCCCCGACCGTCCGGGCCTCGCCACCGGCCTCGCCATCATGGGGTTTGGCGGCGGCGCGATGATCGGCGGTCCCCTTGCCAACCAGCTCATGGCCCACTTCAAGGCCGCCGGACAGCCGTCCATCCCGTACACCATGATCACGATGGGCACGCTCTACTTCATCTTCATGATGTACGGCGTCTTCACCATCCGTGTCCCTGAGAAAGACTGGAAGCCGTTTGGGTGGACCGCACCGGTGAAGCAAGCCGCACTGATCTCGACGCACAACGTAGCCGTCGACCAGGCCTGGCGCACCCCACAATTCTGGATGCTCTGGGTGATCCTCTTCTGCAACGTCACCGCCGGCATCGGCATCCTTGAGCAGGCCTCGCCCATGATCCAGGACCTCTTCAAGGGACGGATCACCGCCATCGCCGCCGTCGGTTTTGTCGGCATCCTCAGCATCTTCAACATGGCGGGCCGGTTCCTCTGGGCGTCGGTGTCGGACTTTGTTGGCCGCAAGGTGACGTACTTTATCTTCTTCACGCTGGGCGCGGTGCTCTACTTTTTCTTGCCCTTCACCCGGCTAGCGGACCTGAACTCCGTGCCGTTGTTCGTTCTGACCGCCGCAGTGCTGCTGAGCATGTATGGCGGCGGCTTCGCAACGATTCCGGCCTACCTCAAGGACCTCTTCGGCGGGTACAACGTCTCGGCCATCCACGGGCGGCTGCTGACCGCCTGGTCGACTGCCGGCATTATGGGCCCGCTGATCGTCAACGGCATCCTTGACCATTACGTCCAGAACCACATACCCAAAGAGCAGGCATACCCCACCATCCTGCACATTATGTCCGGATTGCTGGTCGTGGGCTTCCTCGCCAACCTGATGGTGCGTCCAGTCGCCGAGCGCTTCTGGATCACCGACAAGAACATCGTCGTGCCCGAGGGCGCGGCCCACTAAGCATCAACCTTTGCGAAGAGAGACTATGCCAGACACACGCTCCACCTCATCTCCTCTATTGATCGCCGCAGCTTGGGCCATCGTCATCCTGCCCACCGCCTGGGGGCTTAATTACACCGTACAGAACGCGCTGAAGATCTTTGCGAAGGCTCCGGTGGCCGTAACGGTGGCCGCTCCAGCAAAGTAAGGGTTTGCGGGTGGAACCTAATTTGCTGTGAAGAAATAAAAGGGTGCAACAGCATTGCCAAAAATCGTTAATTTCTGCTCTTATAGTTGACGTTGCACGGGCGGCCTCAATCGCTTGGCAACGTGAGGACGTTCATGTTCACTGTCGTGCTGATCTGCTCCACCTTTCTTGCCTTCGTCGTCGCACCTTGCGCCATTGGCCTCCACATCCGCGCTTCCCTCCACCATGCCGACCGCACCCGCCCCGGCTCAACCATTCGCCCCTAGGTAGTAGGTATGCTGGCGCTCCATGGATTTTCTCTGGTCGTCGGCTATCGGCTTCTTCCTTGGCTTCGTCTTCGGCGTGGGCTGTGCTCTGGCGGTTATGTACTCCATCTATCGCGGCGGCTACCGCGCGGGTCAACGTGATGCCCACGCCAGGACTACCGATAATCAGTCAGCGCCGTAGCTTTTCTGGATTGTCATCCCCGAAAGGAAACTGCGTCTCGCTGGACTAGCCCCGGACTACTGGCTCCAGCGCATCCATCAACGCGCGCGTCTCCGCCAGCACCTCTTCCGCCTTTGCCGATCCGAGCGGCCAGCGCAACACTCCCTGCGGCGTGAACTGCGCTCCCTTCTTGGCGTTCCGGCTAACCAGCCGCATCAGCACGCCCGCATCCACCGTGCGCTGTCGCGCAGGAGCCTCGCCCGGGACGGTTGCCGCAGCTCCGCCAGCTTTCGGCTCCGCAAACTTGATGTGCAGCATCTCGACGAACATCTTCGTCTTAGCCTGCTCAACCTGCGTCCGCTTGCGATCCATCTGCGCGATGCCGAGTTGTTCACAGCGCAATCGAATCTCGCCTGCCGCCAACAGGTTCAGCACAGCCTCGGGCGGCACCCCGTAGCGGTCCTGCAACTCCGCCCGCACATCGGCCAGCGTGGCGTAGTCCTCCGCGCCGGCGATGCGCTTGTACATCCGCAGCCGCTGGTTCTCCTCCGGGATGTACTCGGAGTCGATGCGTAGCGAAATGCCTAGGTTGAGCACCGTTCCCGCATGGGCGGGCTTGTCGTCCTCGCCCTTCATCTTGCGCACAGCCTCTTCGAGCATCGTCGTGTACATCTCAAAGCCGATCGCCTCGATGTGGCCGGATTGCTCGCCGCCCAGCATATTGCCCGCGCCGCGCAGCTCCAGGTCGAGCGCGGCGATTTTGAAGCCGGCGCCCAGGTCGGAGAACTCCTTCAAGGCCGCCAGCCGACGACGCGCGATCTCCGTCAACTCCTTCTCCGGCGGTATGAGCAAGTAGGCATACGCCCGACGGTTCGACCGTCCGACCCGTCCGCGCAACTGGTAGAGCTCGCTCAAGCCGTGACGGTCCGCCCGGTTGATGACGATGGTGTTGGCCAGCGGAATATCCAGACCGTTCTCGATGATGGAGGTCGCGCAGAGCACGTCGTACTCGTGGTTCATGAACGCCAGCATGACGCGCTCGAGCTCGGCTTCCGGCAGCTGACCGTGGCCGACGACAACACGCGCCGAAGGCACCTGCTCGCGGATCATCGTCGCCATGTCGTAGATCGTCTCGACGCGGTTGTTGACGAAGTAGATCTGCCCACCGCGCTCAAGCTCCATCTCGATGGCCGTCCGCACCAGCTTCTCGTCGAATTTCGCCACGATGGTCTGGATGGCCATGCGGTCCTTCGGCGGCGTCTCGATCACACTCATGTCGCGCATCCCGATCAGCGACATATGCAGCGTCCGTGGGATGGGCGTGGCCGACATCGAGAGCACATCGATGGCCGCGCGCATCTGCTTCAACCGCTCCTTGTGCCGTACACCGAACCGCTGCTCCTCATCGACGACAAGTAGGCCAAGATCCTGAAACTTCAGGTCCTTCGACAGCACCCTGTGCGTGCCGATCAGGATGTCCACCTTGCCCGCCTCGACCTTTTCGAGGATCGTCTTCTGCTCCTTCGCCGTGCGGAAGCGCGAGATCATCTCGATGTTCACGGGGAAGTTGGCAAAGCGCCGTTTGAAGCTCTCGTAGTGCTGGAAGGACAAGACGGTAGTAGGAGTAAGCACGGCGACCTGCTTCGAGTCCTGCACCGCCTTGAACGCCGCGCGCATGGCGACCTCGGTCTTGCCGTAGCCCACGTCGCCGCAGAGCAGCCGGTCCATCGGCTGGGTCGACTCCATGTCCAGCTTGATGTCGGCGATGGCCGTCAGCTGGTCGTCGGTCTCGTTGAAGTCGAAGGCATCCTCGAACTCGCGCTGCATATTGGTGTCGGGCGAAAACGGCGTGCCCTGCGCCGCCTTACGTTGCGCGTAGAGCTTCAGCAGCTCGCCCGTCATGTCCTGCATGGCCTTCTTGACGCGCGCCTTGGTCTTCTGCCAGGCCTGCGTCCCGAGCTTGTTCAGCGCGGGCGCGGGGCCGGTATCGGCGGTGCGGTACTTCTGGATCAGGTCCAGCCGGGTAAGCGGCACGTAGAGCTTGGCCTGGTCGGCAAACTCCAAAATCATCAGCTCTAACGGCGGCTGATCGTTCTCTTCGATCACCCGCAAGCCGCAATATTGCGCGATACCGTGCTCGACATGGACGACATAGTCGCCGACGGTCAGGTCGCGGAAGTCCGAGATGAATGCCGCCGTCTTCGACTTCGACCGCCGTGCAACGGGCCTTGCGGAAACATCCGCATCGTCCGACAAATCCTGTGCGCCAAACATCACGATCTGCCGGGCGGAGGTGCGGTCGACGTCCATCACCTGCACGCCCGCCGCCATCGCCGTCTTGACGATGACCGGCGTTCGCAGATCGCCCGCCAGAAAGCTCGACTCGCTATAGACAGTCGTCGATCCAGGCGCTTCGTTGCGCGAACCCAGGCGATACGGCACCTGATACTCCTGCAACAGCCCCGCCAGCCGCTCCACCTCGCCCTGGTTCGGCGCGGTCAGCAGGATGCGGGCGTCCTGACCCATCAGCACCTTCAGCTGATCGACCAACGCCGGGATCGATCCGTGGAAGCGCTGCGTTGGCCGCGTCGCGAAGTCCACCTCCGAAAGATCGCTCCGATCAGCGTCGAGCACATCCACCAGCCCAAGCTGGTCGAGTTCGCAGCCGCAGAACTTCCGCATCCGGTCGTCCAGGTCCCATGGCGAGAGATAAATGTCTTCGGGCCGCACCAGGCTGCCGATCCCCGACCGCTCATGCCGTTGCTCGACCTTGTTCCACCAGCGTTCGCCCTGGTTCTTCACCATGCTGGGCTCTTCAATAAACACGCGCGGCGCGGCCCCGGAAGCAGCCAGCAGATCGAGCAGCGTCCCCTTTGCTCCGGCCACCGTCGCGAAGAACTCCCAGCCGGGAAAGATCGTCGCATCGCTTGTGCGCCCGGCAACATGGCCGGCCACATGGGTCTGCAACTCGACCGGCGTCTCGCCGCCCTCCAACGCCGCGCCTGCGCTGCCCGCCCGCGTCAACCGCGCGTTGATCGCTTCGAGCAGCTTCTCCGTCACCGGTGTCTCGGTCAGCGGCAGCAGCAGCGCGTGCTTCAGCGTAGAGCTCGACCGTTGCGTCTCCGGGTCAAACTTCCGGATGGACTCGATCTCGTCGCCAAAGAAGTCGATCCGCACCGGTCGCTCCCGCTCCGGCGAGTAGACATCGATGATCCCGCCGCGGATCGTCACCTGCCCCGGCATCTCGACCACATCCACCCGCGTGTAGCCAACCGAGAGCAGATGGTCGACCACCATCTCCGGCAGATACTCCTCGCCGACGCGCAGATCAAGCGCAAGCGCCTTGTAATAATCGCGGCCGAAGAGCTTCATGCAAGCGGCCTCCAGTGGCGCAATGACCAGCTTCGCCTGTCCTGTGGCGATCTTCCACAGCGTCGCCGCGCGCTGCTCTTGGATTTCGGAGTGCGGCGACAAATTCTCGAACGGCAGCACATCGTGCCCGGGCAGCCGCAGCACGGACTCGGCCTCAAGCGCGCCCGTCAGCTCACACGCGCTCAGCACCGCCGCATGGAGGCTCTCAGCGGCCTTGTTGTCCGCCACGATCATCACCGCCGGCGCGCCCGCAGCCCGCACAAACATCGGCAGATACATAGCCCGGGCCGTCGCCGTCAGTCCCGAGACGCGCCTGCGCCCCGTGCCTCCGCTCAGATGGCGGCGGACACGCTCAAATGCCTCAGAATGCTCAAGGTCCGCCAGCAGCTCGCGGACGAAAGGAAGAACCATGCTCTTGTCAGTCTAGTCGATTAGAGTTCGTCGTTTGCCTCACCGAAGACCAGCGCGATCGCTTCTTCGCCGAACCAGCGTAGTTGTGCGCTCGCCAGCACGTCGCCCAATAGATTGCCGCGCGACGCCAGCGCCGGAAAGAGGCGGTATAACCTGGGCGCAAGCTGTGTGAGGCAACGCACCAAAAAACCTCGTCTTGTCGCAACGATATCCACCACTTGGGAGTTCGTAAATGCATGGCTCATTGAGTGCGAGGTGCCCCCATGGAACGCAAGCCGCTTCGACCCGCGCGCCACCTCATCCTCTATCAAGCAGGCCCGCAACGCCGTGCCGAGCGACAGGTCGGCATAGCCGGAAGCATTTGTCTGCCATTGCACCCACGTCGTGCCCGCTTGCCGCCATCCTCCAACCAACGCAAGCCATCGGCCATCGCCGCTCCGCAGGCCGGTGATGAATCCGCCCGGCAGAATTGCCGCTGCGCGTAGCTGCAGGTTGAAGTCGGCCTGAGCGATCGGATCGAGCGAACCTTCATTCAACCGGCGCAGCATGGCCATGTCGTTCAGGTTGAGCAACTCAGCCGCCTCCGGTACGTAGACACAGCCGAGGGCCTTCTCGGCCCGTCGCCGGTAATAGCGCAGATGTGTCCGCGTCCGCTTGCCGATGCGCGCCAGCGTTTCTTCAACGCTTGCAGCCAGCGAAAGCGTATCGCGCACCGTCCTCGTCTGCATCGCCCAGCCGCCTTGACCATTCTTTACGCCTTGGGCAGTGATCGCATCGCCCGGCCATCGAAACGAGACGAGCATAGTCCTGGCCCCTCGCCCGAGCATGGCGCGACAAGCCTCCCGCGCTAATTGCGGACGCAGCACGTGATCGCAAACGACTGTTCGCACCCCAAAGCGGTCGCCAGTGGCCAGTACACCTGTCAGCCAGGAGCCCCAGCGATATTCAAACAGCAACACCGCTCCGGCTAGCAGCCCATCGACCGCGTGAAAACAGACCAGATGCGGCAGCTTCCTTGCCGTGTACTCCTGCCTCAGCAGGAAAGCCAACCCATGCATGGCACCAAACTGGCCCGTGCGTCCGGCAAGCGCCTCCAGATCGCCAGAGCGGGCGAGCACCGCCTCCATGCCCGTATGGACCACGACCGTTGCGGCGTAGTCTGGCGCAACAGCTGTGCCCAGCCCGTCGAGTTGGAGAACGCCAGACATGAGGAGACGACCGTGCTTCCGGGTCGAAGAATTGTCGCTCCGCGTCTCAGACCGTTACGACGATCTTACCAATCTGCGCGTTCGACTCCATGTAGCGATGTGCGGCAACGATCTCCGCCAGTGGAAATGTCTTATCGATGCGCGGTTTGAAGTCGCCCACCGCCAGATGATCGAACACGTACTTCTTGCCTTTGGCGGACTCGTCGGGGTTCATGACCACCTCGAACAAGGTGTAGGCCTTGATCGTCAAATGCTTGCTGATAGCGGTGAACCGCGGATAGGGTGTCGGTTCGGCCGCCAGCGCGCCGTACTCGTAGATAGTCCCGCTTGCCGCCGTCGCCGCCGCCAGCGTCTCAAGCCCCTTGCCGCCCACCGGATCAAAGACGATGCGCGCGCCCTTGCCGCCGGTGATCTCCATCACCCGCGCGACCAGGTCCTCTTCTTCGGTAGCAATCACATGATTCGCACCCGCGGCTAGCAGCTCCGCCTTCTTGGCCGAAGTGCGCGTGGTCGCGATGCTGACCGCGCCTTGCACCCGCGCGATCTCGATGGCCGCCAGCCCCACGCTGCTGCTCGCCGCGGTAATCAGCGCGAAGTCGCCCGCGCCCAGTTTGCCGTACATCACCAACGCGCCATACGCCGTTAGATACTGCATCCAGATACTGGTACCCTCCTCAAATGAAAGATGCGCCGGGTATTCGGCCAGCGCGGAGGCCGGCACCACCGCCACTTCGCCGTAGACGCCGTACTTGTCCGCCGGGAATGCCGGGACCGTGCTGACCACTTTGTCCACCCACGCCGGGTCGACGCCTTCGCCCACTGCCTCGACCGTTCCCGAAGCCTCGTACCCCAGCTTCGAAGGCAACACCGGCTGCACCAAATACCGCCCCATGCGGAACCCTACTTCGGCGCGATTCAGCCCGATGGCCTTTACGCGGAGCCGAACCTCGCCTGGTCCGGGATCGGGCAACGGCATCTCGTCGAACTGAAGAACCTCAGCCCCACCCAGCTCGTGGAAGCGCACAATCTTTACCGTCTCTGCCGACATACGAACACCTCGCTTTATCGGATGATCGACCCGCCCGGACGGAGCAAATCTTAGGTCGCCTTCTCCTCTACCTTGGCCTCGGCCAGCGCTTCGGCCTCGGCGTCGTTGCCATAGATCACCTGCCCGTACTCGAGCAGCGTCACCATGCCAACGCCGCCACAGATGTTGCCAGCCACTGCGGGTCCGAACCACTGCGGGAACGCTGTCCAGGGCAGCTGGTGCGTCAGAATGGCCGCAAACACCTCGCCACTCGCCGCGATGCAGTGCGCGAAGTTACCCAGACCCACCACAAACGCCAGCAGCCAGATGATCAGCACCGACCCGGTAATCGAGTGCGACCCCGACACAAGCCACGCCACGGTCGCAATGATCCATCCGCCCATCACGCCGCTCCAGAAGATCGTACTTGCCGGATGCGCCACGACTTCCGTCCCCAGGCGCCCTAAGGAACGCACGATCTCGGGACTGAGCGCGCCGGTCAGCGTCGCCAGCGCGGCAAAGGCCAGCGCCCCCAGCACGTTCGACGGCAGGACCGCCGCCCACAAGCGCATGGTCTGCCAGAAGTGACGCTTCTCTGCCAGCACTAGAGCCACCGGGTAGAGCGTGTTCTCCGTAAACAGCTGCGACCGCCCGAGAATGACAACAATAAAGCCAATGGGATAGAACATCTTGGCCACAAACTCGGCAGGCTTGGCCGCGCCCAACATCGACAGCGCAATGGCCGTTCCCAGCGCCGACAGCCCCATAAAGATGCCGCCCGCCAGGCCGGAGATGATCAGCGAAACGGTCGACCGGCCCAGCTCCTGCCGCGCATTGTTAGCCACCTGCTCATAGATCTCCTGCGCGCTGGGGCGTTCCAGGTGCTTCTGTGCGGCTTGGGCTGGCGATTCGGCTGGTTTGCGACGGCGAAGGCGGAAGGGCATTGCTGCTAAGATGCGGAACCGCCGGAGCAGAAAACAGTATTTGGCCTTAAAAGGGGTTGTCGACAGAAAGACCGTAATAACTACATTGTTACTTGCTTGACAGAACATCCGACATGGACTAGCGTACCTGCGAGTAACGAAACGCACTTCTTTCGTTATCGAAATGCAATCGGACGTCGAGGAGTTTCCCGTGAAGAGCAGCTTTCTATTAGTTCTACTAACCTTGTTAGCACAGGGCCTCTTCGCGCAGAAGCACACCGGCAAGACCACCTTTTATCCAGCCAAGCCGCTACCTGGAGTGGTTCAAGGCTCCCGATAATGCCGATGCCGCTTGTGGTGCGCTTGTTCGTTGTGGGAGATCGTTTCGCAAGCACACTGATGCTTGTGAACAATTCAACGGCGGAGACGTACGCGGACATCACATTTCGAGGCTTGGATGGACGAACCCTGACAACCAAGAAGGTTGAGTTCGCGCACCACAGTCAGCGGCTCGTTGACGTGAGCAGCCTGCTACAGAGCAAGGGTTTCGGCGCACAAAGAGGCAGCATCGTAGTGGAGCAGAGTTCTTCACTCGCCGGCCTGTCGATCGGTGCCATCCTCGCGATGACCTACCATGGAGCGAGCGACTCTACCTTTATCGACGAAGAGATCTCCATGCCCAGCGAAGAAGGTTCCCAGGTGCTTCAAGGCGTCACGGACGGGGCGGGCGGTTCACCGCGGGTCGCGCGATCTCCAGCACGGAGGAGAGCGTTCAACGCGTCACGTTCGAGTGCATCACCAAAGATAGGCCAGGTTCCGCGCACCACGTCGATCTTGCCCCAGGTGCGACATTCCTTGCGGATGCGTGTACCGGAGCCGATGTAAGCGGCAGCGACCTGACCGCCACCGCTGAAGAGGCAAACACCCGCGGCCCCGTCGGCATCAGGCTCTCTTCCGACGCCTTGCCGGGCTCCTTTGCCGCGTTCGCCCTTGCGCCCCACGGGGCCGGAGACAGTCCGTTTTTCAGCAGCGTCCTCTTTGCCGACCCGAAGCTTGTGCACTCCCCGAATACGATCTTTACCGGAATACCCCTCGGCTTCGCGTCTCTGCTGGGCGCCAACTATACGCCACACCTGAGCGTAACTAACTTCTCCACGACCGCCGTTCACGTGCGCGCAACCCTCGCCAGGACCTCTGGCGATGCTCCCACATCGCAGGAGGTTGCGGTGCTTACCGTGCCGCCGTACCGCAGCCGCGAGTTGGTTCTAAAAGACCTTCAAGGCGATCCCGGCCTGCAGAACTCCTTAATCGTATCGTCAGATGGCGCTCCCGGCCTGCAGAACTCCTTAATCGTATCGTCAGATGGCGCTCCCGGCGCTCTGATGGGCAAGCTCATCTCCCGCACCGAGTCCTCCGATCACGCGGTGGAACTTCAGGCGAAGGACGAACTCGACGACCACAACGCGGGCGAACATCCTTGGTCGATCGAAGGCGGCACGGAATCGACCGTGCTGCTCTTCAACCATGGCCGTAAACCGCAATCCTTCACTGTGTCTCTCGGTAGCAGCGACACCTGGCAGAAGGCCTATAAACTCGCGCCCATGCAGACCTTGGCGATCGGTGTCCGAACGCTGATCGACAATCAGGTAAAGATGACAGAGGCCGAGTGCTGCCAAAGACCTTGCAAAGCGGAGAGCTGAACTGGGAAGCTGCCGACGCAACGCAAAGCAGTGGCCGTCTTCTACAGTCGAACCGCTCGACAGGAATGGCTCGCAACTTCAGTTGTGGGTATACGGTCCTGCTTTGCGGCGCCAATCTAACGGTATTCACGTCCACTCTGTCCGATGGTGAAGTCGTTAGTTTCGCTTCGGTCACTGCGGTGACTTGCACCTCCGGTACTCAGAATAGTTGCTCTGGGCAGCAGACCGGAAGCGGGGACAACGGATTTAATCTTAGCTGGTCCTCTCAGAACAGCGGGGTGGCTTCGATCTACGGCAGTAGTAGCTTGCCTAACTCAAGCGTTCAGGGGATTTCGCTTGGCACCGCAAATATCAATGGAAATATCAACAGTGCCTACTGCTCAGCTGGGGGTTTGAGCCTGTACAAGTCGGCGTTACTATGTATCTTGTGCTCTCCGATTGCAGCGGGACAGCGGCAAACGGCCACATACATGTAAGATATAACTCTAGTTCTGATGGAACGGAAAAGGACTCAGCGCCGATGTTCCTCCTGATCAAGCGCCGCTACCACTTGGCGGTAGATGTGGCACGGATGCCGATAACAGAAATACATACGCAGTCACAAACGCGGATGGAACAGTAACCTACACATATGCCAACTCGACCAGACTCGCCGACAAGCAGGTCACGAAATTCATTGATGGACTTGGTGGAGTTACTGGATATACTCTCCACTAACGAAAGCACGCGTGGCAGCAAGGCCAAATCAAAGCTAAGCGAAAGGGAAAGATGCACAAGCTACTTCTAATTACTGCTTTCGTTGTCTCTACCTCTGCCTGTAGTCAAGCTCCAAGAACCTCTGATGCTCCAAAGCTGAAAATTATTGACGAGCAAGAAAAAGGAAAGGCGGGTGGTACATCAGATAGGTACTGCCTAGTCGTCTATGGAGATGGCAGGTTCCATATGGAACGGCGAACGCAGCAAAGCCCTCAACCATTCAACACGTTGACAGCTTTTGATTCGCGCCTGAACGTGATGCAGGAACATGCCTTGGAGCAGATACTTTCCGCATCATCGCTTTCGGCACTACCCGCATATCAACCGCCAGCCTTCCCAATGGGTATATCGAGCTTCAACTTATTTCACGTAGCTCTTGTAAAGAGCGGCGGAACTCAGGTAGTCGGCTACATAGAGTGGCAGAACAAAGAATGGCCGGGTTCACCCAACGATGCCCCTGATGCCACTAAACAAAGCTGGCAAGTCTCAAAGACCGCCCTGTCGCCTTTTTTAATGTGGGTACGTCAATTAGAGTCTTCCAAGCCTCCACAAGGTGACACTGAGTCGACCGCATGTAACTAATCGTCATTTGCTTGGTAAGATCGACCCAATGGCCATACCAAGTGCAGTCTCCCCCGTCATTCTCGCCCGCTACCAGCCTGTAATCGGCCTCGAAGTCCACGTCCAGCTCCTAACGGACACGAAGGCCTTCTGCGGCTGCGTCAACCGCTATGGCGGCGAGCCAAACACCCATGTCTGCCCCACCTGCCTCGGCCTGCCGGGCGCGCTGCCCGTGCTCAACCGGCGGGCCGTCGAGTTCGCCGTGCTGGCCGCCAAGGCCATCCACTGCGACATCCGTGAAACGAGCGTCTTCTCCCGCAAGAACTACTTCTACCCCGACTCGCCCAAGGGCTACCAGATCTCGCAGTTCGACAAGCCCATCGCCGAGAACGGCTGGTTGGAAATATCGACCAGGGGTGCTGTCGCCGGGATTGAAGCCGCGCCCAAGCGCATCGGCATCACCCGCCTCCACATGGAAGAGGACGCCGGCAAGAGCATCCACGACGGCTTCGCCGACTCCGCCACGCGCACCTCTATCGACCTGAACCGCTGCGGCACCCCACTGGTCGAGATCGTCTCCGAGCCCGACCTCCGCTCCGCAGACGAGGTCTTCGAGTACCTCACCAAGCTCAAGGAGATTCTCCTCTATACCGGCGTCAGCGACTGCAACATGGAGGAAGGCTCGCTCCGCTGCGACGCCAACGTCTCCGTCATGCTCAAGGGCGCGCCACAGTTCGGTACCAAGGCGGAGGTCAAGAACGTCAACAGCTTCCGCTACATCCGCGCGGCCGTCGAGTATGAGATCGAGCGCCAAATCAGCGTGCTCGAAGATGGCGGCCGCGTCGTCCAGGAGTCGCGCCTCTGGAACTCTGCCGAGGGCCGTACCTTCTCCATGCGCTCGAAAGAACAGGCGCACGACTACCGCTACTTTCCCGAACCGGACCTGCCGCCGCTCGTCGTCGGGGCAGCATGGCAAGCCGATATTCTCACGTCGCTGCCCGAGCTCCCCGAAGCCCGCCGCGCCCGCATGATCGCCGAGTACGAGATCAGCCCCCAAGACGCCGCCACCTTTACCGCCACACGCGACTTCGCCGACCGCTTCGAGGCCGCCGCCCGCAAAGCGAAGAGCCCCCGCCGCGTCGCCTCGCTGCTGACGAGCGAACTGACCATGCGCCTTCGCCTGGCCGGTTTGGAGTTGGACCAGTCCCCCGTCTCGCTCGACGGCATAGTCCTCGCCGCCGACCTGGCCGAATCGGGCGAGCTCTCGAGCAAGATGCTCAAGCAACTTCTCGACGCCTGCTTCGCCGAGAGCAGAGACTTTCCGGAGATCTACGAGCGCGATAAGCCCCAACAAATCTCCGACAGCTCCGCCCTCGAAGCCATGATCGACGAGATCATCGCCGCCAACCCAAAACAGGTCGAGCAATATCGCGGTGGCAAGAAGACGGTCTCCGCCTTTTTTGTCGGTCAAGTGATGCGCCTCTCCAAGGGACAAGCCAATCCCGCGCTGCTGAATGAGCTTGTCGAAAAAAAACTGGACGGTTAGTCTGAGCGGTCACCTATGAATCAGCACGAATTTATTCAAAACGCAATCGATCTACAAAACAAGGGGCTTAGTTGGCTCGATATTAAGTAGTTAGTAACTAGCTTGTATAAAGTCCGGGCACTTTTCTCGTAGCGCGTTAATTTGTTGGTCAACATCCACGTGCAACGAAAAGGGTGCACCCTCCGCTCCTATCGAGTGGAGGCACTCCCATGGCTACGAAGAAAGCTGCAAGCAAGAAAGTTGTTGCGAGGAAAGCTCCCGCAAAGAAGGTCACTGCTAAAAAGACGGTGGCCAAGGCGGCTGCAAAGAAGACAGTCCGCAAGTACAGTCCGGCCGCCAGTGAGAGCGTCGGGCGTGAGATGAAGGCCATGAAAGAAGGCAAGCTGAAGAGCGGGAGCGGCCAGAAGGTCACCAACCCGAAGCAGGCCATCGCTATTGGTCTCTCCGAAGCCCGAAAGGCGGGCAAGAAGGTTCCGCCATCGCCCTCGGAGAAGTAGACCTACTTCGAATCGGAAGAGGAGGATGACGCCGCGGCAGGCGCACTCGCCGGAGCAGGTGTCCCCGCGGCGGAAGCCGTGCTTGCATCGGAACCGCTACTCGGCTTGCTTTCGCTCTTCGTTCCCGCAGCAGCCGGAGCTGCACTCTCAGCCTTGCTCTCACCGGAGGCCGCAGGCTTGGAGTTTCCATACCCGTCCGCGTACCAGCCTCCGCCCTTGAACGCAATGGCGGGCGCGGTAATCACCCGCTCCAACACGCCGCCGCACTGCGGGCAGACGGTAATCTCGGGGTCGGAGAACTTCTGGATCTTCTCCGTGTGGCGCTTGCATTCCAGACACTTGTACTCGTAAAGCGGCATTGCGTCGGTTCGTCCCATCGGGTATTTCTTCTCTCAGTCTACCGCGCTTCACTTGTACCCTGAAACATCGGGGTTCCGGCTCTTCCAGCGCATCGCGTCGAGGATGCGCGTGTGGCCGCTTGGATGATCGAAGAAGATCGCTTCCTCCATCGGCCCCGGCTCAAGTTTGCGGTATTGCCCCAGCTTCAGCGCGGATTGCGCGAACCCGTCTGGCTGACGGGCGGCATTCAGCCCAAACATATCCGCCTCATGCTCCTGGAGGCGCGTCATGGTGTTTGTCACCGGGGTGAACAGAAAGCTGAGTACGCCGAAGATTAGGAATACCGCCGGCAACAGCGCCGGATCGTAGATCGACGTTGTGCGCCACCGTTCGCCGTGGCGACGCTGCATACTTTCAAGCCACGCCCGCAGCAGAAAGAACATCAGGAAGAACTGGACCAGCGTTTCGATCAGGCTATGCAGAACATGGTGGAGGATGTAGTGCCCCATCTCGTGCCCGGTCACAGCTTCGATCTCCTCAAGGCTCGCCGTCCGCAACAGATTGTCGTTCAACGTGATCCGGGTGGTGTTGAACAGACCGCTTACGTTGGCGCTGATCTTGGTTGTCTGCTTCGAGGCATCCACCTGATAGAGATCGCTCACGGGTATACCATTCGCGGCGGCCATCTTGAGGATCGGCACGGTCACGGCACGGTCCTCGATGCGCGTATAGGTGTTGAAGAGCGGCGCGATGAAGACTGGAAAAGTCAGCACAAGGACACCCGTGAATAACCATGTTGTAGCCGCGCCCCAAAGATGCCAGGTGCGCGGCAGGCGGCGCGCGATGGCGTAAAGCACCGCCACGACCAACGCGCCCACCACCAGCGTCAACATCAGCCCGATCGCCTGATCCTTTAGCCATCCGCCGATCGCCTGATGCGACTGCTGGTACAGATGCTCCCGGTAGAAGCCTTCGTACCAGGTCAGCGGAGCTTCCATCACCGTGTAGAGCAGCAGGAAAGGCATCACGTACAGCACGCTTTGCAGGAGGAATCGCGTGGTGCGGGCGACGGCATAGTCTCGCAGGCGCGCCGAAATGCCGCTGTAGAGAAGGAAGAGCAACACCGCGACGCTGTAGAGCGTGTCCCACAGCAAGAGCCAGTAACCGCCCTCGAAGTATTTGTTGGAAGCGGCGCGCTTTTCCGTTGCAAAGGTGTCGAGATACGCCTTCGTAGCTTGATTGGAGTCGAGGTGTCCCGCCGCGTCGAACTGCGCCGCGGCCGGGATGGCCCCGAGCGCTGGATGTGACACAATCTGCGCCACCGGTACGGGCTTCGACTCGGCGGCAAAGGTCGCAAGGGCCGGCGCGGAAAGCCCAAGAAGACAGACACAGAAAAGAAGACGGCGAACGGACAGGACCATACAGCACCTCAGCCATTTACGTTGCAGTCGAGTGCAAAGAGCATAGCATGGTGCCTGTTACGCAATTAGAGCCGTCCGAGTTCCACAAGCCTTACGCTGGCGATGGCATCGACGCTTCGCAGCGAGACCACCGCCGCGTTCGCCGAGAGCGTCTCCTCCACATCGATCTGCACCACGGCCAGCGCCTGCCCCTGAGGCACACCCTTTGCCCTGGCCGCACCCGCCTCCGCCGCCCGGCCGAGCGCAAAGTTGGCGATGTTTAGCGAGTGCTCCCCCAGGATTGTGCCGATGCGACCGATCACACCCGGCACATCGTGGTTGCGGATGGCGATGAGTGTTCCATGCAGCGGAGCCTCGATGTCGATGCCGTCGTAGCTTAGCAGCCGAGGCGAGGTCCCGTGCAGCACCGTGGCCGACGCGCTCGTCTCCGCGCCGCCCGCCATGCGCAACACCAGCTTCAGCACGGAGCCCGTTCCGCCCACGATAAATTCTTTTTTATCTTCCTGAATGCGGATGCCGCGCTCCGTGGCAACGGCCGCCGCGTTGATCCGATTGACCTCGGACGTACCTTCGGACGCCGCAAAGATGCCCGCGATCGCCGCGTTGCGGATCAGGTCCGTCTTGCCTGTCGCGATGCGCCCCGAGTACGCGATCTGAATATCCTCCAGATTGCCCGGCACTGCATGGGCCAGAAAGCGCCCCAGCCGCTCGGCCATCTCAATGGAAGGAGCGATCTCGACGTACTCTTCATGCGACAGGCTAGGCAAATTGACCGCGTTTTGTACGACCCCGAGCTTCAGGTAATCGCGCACCTGCCTCGCCAACTGGATGCCGATCGCCTCCTGCGCCTCATCCGTCGCGCCCGCGATATGCGGCGAGAGCAGCACGTTATCCAGACCGTAAAACGGAGAATCTTTGAGTGGCTCCTGGTGGAACACATCGAGCGCCGCGCCCGCCACCTGCCCCGACTTGATCGCCTCTGCCAGGGCCGCTTCGACGATCAGCTCGCCGCGTGCGCAGTTGATGATGCGGACGCCCTTCTTCATGATCGCAAGCGACGTGGCGTTGATGAGCCCTTCAGTCTGGGTCGTCAACCCGACGTGGAGCGTCAGGTAGTTCGACGCGTTGAAGATCTCGTCGATCGGTACCAGCGTGACCGAGTTCTCGCGTGCGATCACCGGCGCGACGAACGGATCGTACCCGATGATCTCCATCCCGAAGCTCAGCGCCCGGCGCGCCACCTCCAGGCCGATCCGGCCCAGCCCGACGATGCCGAGCGTCTTGCCGCGCAGCTCCGACCCTTGCAGTGTCTTCTTGTCCCACTTGCCCGCGTGCATCGTCGCATTCGCGCGGGGGATCGACCGCGCTAGCGAGATCATCAGCCCCAGCGTCAGCTCAGCCACGGCGACCGCGTTTGCCCCCGGTGTGTTCATCACGACAATGCCCTGGTGGGTGGCCGCCGCTGTGTCGATGTTGTCGACCCCCACGCCTGCGCGCCCGATCACCCGCAGCTTGGGTGCCGCCGCCAGCAGGGCCGCATCCGCCTGCACCGCGGAGCGCACCACCAGCGCATCCGCGTCTGCCAGCTCCGCCGCCAGCCCGTTCTTGATCTGGTCCGGCGTGACGATCTGCCACCCAGGTTCCTGTTGAAAGACGGCAAGTGTGGCGGGGGAGACTTTCTCGGCAAGGACGATCTTCATGGGTCTATCTTACAGTTCCATAAGGCGTCGGAACCCTAGCTCTTGAGGCCCACCCAGAGACGCGTCGCGCGTAGTTCGAAACCAGCCACCGGTCCACTTCCTATCACTACCTCGGGCCGTTCCAACTTCCTAGGCGGTCGGCCCGGCTCGTAGATCGTCACAGTGCTGTCCATCGGATCGATTAGCCACGCCAGCTCCGCTCCGTTCTCCAGCCAAAGCTGCATTTTCTCTTCCACCATAGACCGTGAATCGCTACGTGAGCGTACCTCTATTACAAACTCCGGGCATAGCGGCGGATAGCCTGCCTGCTCCTTCGGAGTCAGCGCGTTCCACCGGTCCGTAGATAACCACGCCGCATCCGGCGTGAGGCAAGAACCATCGGGTAAATTAAAGCCGGTGTTGGGACCGAAACCGATCCCGCGCCCATCCTGCTCCGACCAGTTGAACATCACTGACGCTACATAAATCTCATGCGTTCCGCCGATCCCACCCACCGGTGTCATTACGACAATTTCCCCCTTGCGGTTGCGCTCGATCTTGCATGGCTTGTTCGCCTCGGAAAACCGGATCAACTCGTCGTCCGTCAGCGGTCCCGCCGGAATAATCGTGATGGGAAAAGGAAGCCCGAGAAAGCAGGATGACATGGACCCTCCGTGTACACCTCATCGTACCTACACAAACCAGTGCGGTACAAATGAACTCAGATTCCCCGTCACCAGCCCCGCCGACTCGCGTATCCCCATGCCGCAGCACTCCTGATCCACCATCCACAAGCCCAGCACTGGATGCCGTCCGGCAAATTCGGCGTTCGGAGCCAGCGCTTGCACTACGCGCCGCCCGGTATATGGCCCATCGGTCCGCATCAGCTCATGCCCGTCCCGCACGACGGCAATGTTCGCCCCTTCGCGCGAGAAGAGCGGCTTCAAGACATACTCGCGCATCCCATGCGGGGCCCCGTCAAAGTGCGCTTCCAGCAGCAGCTCGTGCTCCGGGTACAGCTCCCACAGCACCGGGAGAACCCCCTTGTTCGAGAGCAGCAGCTTCCAGATCGGCTCCATCCAACGCATCTCCGTGTAGGTGGCCAGCGCATGGACGCCGAACTCCTCCCCGAGCATGATCTCCCACGGGTACAGCTTGAAGATCGACCGCATCGCCTCTTCGTTCGGGTCGACGAACGCCCGCCGCTCCTCATTCCAGCCGATCTCCTCCATATACATCTGGAGCGTCTTCAGCCCGGCCTGCTCGGCGGTGTCCCGCAGGTAAGCGAGCGTCAACTGATCTTCGGGCGAGGCGACACCCGCGAAGTACACCGGCTGCTGCAGGTACGGCGTCACGTCCTTCCACTTGGCGATCAGCTTGTCGTGAATGGAGTTGAATTGGTCGGCATCGCCGCCGCCGCTCCCCTTTGGAAGCTGCGGCGTCATCTCCTTCAGCCAGTCCCACTGCACAACCGCCGCCTCCAGCAACGAAGTTGGCGTGTCGGCGTTGTATTCGAGCAGCTTCGGCGCGCCCGTCCCGTTCCACATCAGGTCGAAGCGGCCATAGAGCGCGGGCGGCTCGTTCGCCCACGCCCGCTCGATGGCCGGAACGGCGGCCTCGGGGATGCCCATCTCCGCGTACCGCTTGCGGTCGATGACGTGCTGCGCCGCCGCTAAGCACATCTCCTGCAACGTGTTGCCGACCGCCTCCAACCGGTCGATCTCGGCGGCGGTGAACTCATACGCCGCCGACTCGTCCCAGTACGGCGCGCCGTCTTCGAGGGTATGGAAGGTCAGCCCGACAGCCTCGACCTTACGCTGCCAGTCTTCGCGTGGTGTCATCGCAACACGCCGCATCACTCTCCCGCTCCTTCACCGCCGCCACCATGGCTGCCGCTAAAGAAGCCGCCAAACCCGCCCCGCGTCGTTCCACTTGCAAAGCCGCGGCCCGGAGTCGGCGTCAAGCTTCCACCGCTTACGGACGATCCCAGACCCATGCCGCCCGACCCGCCATAGTAGAAGCGATACGGTCCCGGCATAAAGATAAAGCCGCCATGCCCGTCCGGTCTGCGCTGCTGATCGACCGTCATCGTCCGGCAAAGGTCATCCGCCACAACACGATCGTTCTCGTCGACACATCGCTGCATCTCAGGCTGACGGCAGGCCCCCATCATCGCCAGCGCGGCGGCGGCAAGCAGAGGAGCGGCGACTTGGGCGGAGCGTCTCAACGACTTACTTCGCCCCAAAGGCTGGATTCAACAACGAGCAGCAAGCATCCGTCCGCCCGCAAATACACTTCGCGTCCGCCGCTGCCGTGGCCGACCGCTCCGCATACACCGTCTGCGCGGCGATCAATCCCTGTCCCCACGCGAATCCAGCCGGAGGAAAGCTCTTCGCCACCACCTGCTCCAGCGCGCCGATCAGCGCGATGGTGTCCATGTAGTCGAAGAAGCCGAGGTGCGCGATGCGGAAGATCTGGCCCTTCATCTCGCCCTGGCCGTTGGTGATGATCGCGCCGAAGCGGCTCTTCAGCTCCTTCACGATCACGCCTGAGTCCACGCCCGCCGGAGGCAGCACCGCCGTCGCCGCCGTGCCCGACGCGTCCGGCGCGAACAGCGTCATGCCCAGCGCCTGCACCGCCGCGCGCGTCATGGCCGAGATCGTCTCGGCGTTCTCGACCAGCTTCTTGCGCCCTTCGACCAAGCTACCGCCACCCTGCGCGGCAATATAGTCCAGCGCCGCACCCAACGCCGCGATCAACGCGACCGCGGGCGTGTAGGCCGACTCGCCGTTCTTCGCGTTCTTTCGCTCCTTGCGGAGATCGAAGTAGTAGCGCGGATTGTAGCTCGCCTCCATGCGGTCCCACGCCGCCTCGCTGACCGCCAGATAGCTCAGCCCCGGCGGGATCATCACCGACTTCTGCGACCCGCCGATCAGCACATCGACGCCCCAGCCGTCCATGTCGAGGTGCGACGTGCCCAGCCCGGTGATCGCGTCGACCACCAGCAGCGCCTCGTGCCCCGCGTCCTTCAACAGCTTGGCCACTGCCGGGACGCAGTGCCGCACCCCGGTCGAGGTCTCCGTCGCCTGCATAAAGACTACGCGCGTCTCCAACTTCAACGCCGCCTTGACCGCGTCGACCGAGAACGTCTGGCCATAGGGCGCGCTCACCACATCCACCGCGCAGCCGAAGGCCTTCGCCAGCGCCGACCACCGCTCGCCGAACTTACCGGCCGTCAGCACCAGCACACGGTCGCCCGGCGAGGTCAGGTTCGAGACCGCCGCCTCCATCGCGCCCGTCCCCGAGCTCGACAGGATGATGACATCGTTCGTGGTGCCGACGAACTCCTTGAGCTGCCCGAGCACGCGGGTGTACATCGCGCGGAACTCGGCCGTGCGGTGATGGATGTCGGCGGCCGCCATGGCAAACTGCGCGGCGGGAAGAAGAGGCGTCGGTCCAGGGGTAAATAAGCGTGTTTTGACAATCATGTCTTCATTGTATCGAGGTGGGAGCCGCCCGGAAGTATCGTCTCTAAGCTCAAACAGAAGAGGCGGCATCCCCGCAGGAATACCGCCTCATGCCGTTCCTGGTGCTTCTGTTTTTAAGCTGCCGACTTCACCGTGCCGTTCAGACCGGCCGGGAAGAAGCCGCCGCTGGTCGTGCCACCCGCATAGACGATCTTCAGCACCTGCGCCGCCGAGCGCGAGAACACAAGAGCGTTCGCCGTGGTCGTGCCGGTGACTGGCGGATTCAGCGAGCCGGTGATCGAAGCGTTCGCCAGCGTCGCCGAGGTGAAGTTCTGCGTCGACGTGTTCAGAGCCACCTGCTCGGTACCGAGACCGATGTCGTCGCCCTGAGGATTGGCGCTCGTCACCGAGTTCGATCCATCCACACTCGCGCGCAGTGCCGAGATCGCACTCGCCACGGCGCGGGCCGTACCGGCTGGTCCTAACACCGTCGCTTGCTGATCAAGCCCGTAGAGCGTGGTCCGGATCAGGCCCGCATGGTATGCCTCGACACCCTGAATACCGGCGGCAGCATCCAGATTCTTCGGATCGGTCAACTTAGGAGCCGCGCCGGTATAAGCCGTGACGCCCACATCCTCAAAGATGTACGAACCGAGCAGGAACTGGATGTCCCCCCCGAACGGATCGAACGCCGTAAGCGGGGGACTCAGCACCAGCAACGAAGCCAGGCCGTTGAAGCTGTTGACCAGATCGATCGCCGGTTGGGCGACCGCCGCTGAACCAAGTGCTCCGCGAAGGAAGATGACGTGGTTGCGCTCTTCCCGCGCCGTCTCGACCGCGTACGCCTCGACCACAGGGTTGAGGAAGTTGATCTTGCAAAGGTTGTAGTTGTTATTTCCTTTGGTGGTCACCATCCCCTGAGTTCCGGTGCCGTTGATGCCGACGCCAAGCTGATCGATGGTCAGCCCAGCGGTGGCTAGGGTGTAGAACTGCGCCTCAAGATACTCGAGGTTCAGTGCGAAGTTGAGGTAGTCGGCATCGGTTAACGTTGCGGCCTGCGCCTCCGCCTTGGTGGAGGAGAAGACCATGCCCGCCAGCGCCGCGCCGCCAAGGGTAAGCATCTTGCGGCGGCTATTGACGATGATCTCATCTAACTGCTGTGTCTCTAAAGTTGCCATGGATCTCCGTCCTTACGCGAGGGTGACGCTGATTTTGCCGTTGGCTCCTGCTGGGAGGAAGCCGCCTTTGCCGACGCCGGCACCCAGGCCGGTGCCGTAAGCGATGTGCAGCACCTGATCGGTGTTGCGCTTGAAGCCGATCGACGTGACCGGGTCCGACGCGACGATGCTCGACGGGCCCAACATCGTCTCCGCGCTGGCTCCGCCAAGCGTGCCGCGCAGCGTGATCACCTTGTTGGCTATGTCGGTATACGTGGTGTTGCCGGCAGCCGCGTCCGTGGCCACAATCTGCGACCGCAACGACGCCGCGTGATATGCCTCGACCGCATGGATCTGCGCACCAGCCAGCAGGTGACCCTTGTCGGTCAACAGAAGTGCAGCGCCATGGTACGCCGTTACGCCTACATCCTCAAAGATGAACCCGCCGATCAGGAAAGCCTGGTAGCTTGCAAACGGAGTGAATGAAGCATCGGTAGTAATCCCCGCCACCTTGGAAAGCGGACCGAAGAAGGTGAGGTCGATTGCCGGCCGAGGAACCGCCTGCGAACCAAGCGCGCCGCGGAGGAAGCGCACATGATCCAGCTCCGTTTGCGCAAGTTCGTTAACGAACGAGGTCTGCATCGGGGTCAGGTTCGGCACCAGTGTGGTGGAAGGAACAGTAACCGCGCCTGCACCCTGGCCCGCATCGGTTGCAGACAGGCCGCTGCCGGTGGCCGCGTGAAGGTAGAACTCGGCCTCCAGGTACTCCAGATTCAATGCGAAATTAAGGTAATCCACATCCGTCAACGCCGCCGGGGCAGGGGTCGGAGTGGGGGTGGGCGTTGGTGCCGGCGTTGGGGGTGTGCTGCTGCTGCACCCCGCCATCATCGTGCCGGCCGCCATGGTCCCCGCTCCGGCGAGAAAGTTACTCCGGCTCAGGGCCGTGTCTA
>CAXTUR010000025.1:0-10395 GCA_964247455.1 uncultured Acidobacteriaceae bacterium
ATGATCGCGCTGACGTGCCCGGACATCGATGCTGCCTGGGAGAGAGCCGTCGCCGCCGGGGCGAAGGTCGGGATGCCGCTCTCCGATCAGTTCTGGGGCGACCCCTGGGGCCAGGTGAACGACCCCTTCGGCCACAGTTGGTCGCTCTCGTACCCCATCGCGAAGCTTTCAACGGGCGAGGTGGAGAAGGCCGCGGAGAAGTTTGGGTTCAAGGCGTAGCTACTCCCTCCGCTACACCAGCTGAGGAAACGCCGTCACCCGCAGCTTCGCCGCCCCATACGGGATAAGCGTCAGCACCTCCTCGGGAGCCATGCTCGTCTGCGTGCCCTCGGGGACCGGCGCCGCCACGCCGTCTTCCGACCGCCACTTGTCCAGCCGCCGCCCCGCCACGCGCAGGCGCACTCCGCTATCCGCAGATGTAAAGGGCCGCGCCCCGATCGGCGTTTCGACTAATTCGATCTTCGCCGCCGACGCTTCATCCACCCGCAGGCCATAGTTCCAGGCCTCGCGCGGGAACACCTGCCAATCCGCAGTTAGGCCGCGGTCTCGGAGCTTCACCCAGTTTTCGCCCGGCGACAGGGAGAAGACCAGCGGCCCGCGCATGATCGCCATCGACTGGTGAAACCATCGCGACACCACCGGCTTCATCGGGAAGCGAAGCTCCACTACGTCGCCCGCCTTCCACGTCCGCCGCACAGCCGCAAAATCACCCGGCATCACCGCGGCGTCTGCCGGCGCTCCGTTCACGTGTAGGGTCGCGCCGTTGGCCCATCCGGGTACGCGAAACTTGATCTCAAACGCCTTCTCCGCCGCTGGAGTCACCGTGATCCGCACCGTCTCGCGGAACGGATACTCCGTCTCCTCTTTGAGATGCACCGCCGTCCCCGCCACCTTGGTCGAGACCTCGCACGGAGCATAGAGCGCGGCCACCAACCCTTCCGCAGCCGACCGCATCCAGAGGCTCGCCGTCAACTTCGGCCAGCCCTGGTGAAAGTTCGCCGTGCAGCAACCGAAGTTCGGCTCCAGCCCAAAGAGGTTCGCCTCCGGCCCGTTCGTCGTCCACGGCTTGGAGTTCAGCCCCACCTGGACCTGGTTGGGCTGCTGATCGTACTGGTGCGCCCACATGTCGTCGGTAAACGTCCCCGGCAGCGCGTTGTAGGCGATCTTTTCGATCCGGTCGCCGATCGCCGCGTCGCCAAATACCGCCAGCGCCGTCTCCATCGAAAACATCGTCTCGACAACTGTGCACAACTCTGTGCCGTGGCTCGGGTCGAGGCCTGCCAGATGCTCGTCACAGGAGAACATCCCGTTCGGATGCCCGTGGAACTTGTCCAGCATCGCGACCTGGCGGTTATAGCCCTCATGCGAAGACGCGCCGCCCGTCATCCGGTACTCGATCGCCGCCGTCTTCAGCGCCTGCCCGTTGTTGACGCCGTGGGTCTGCATTCCCGCCGCAGAGTTCTCGCCCGTCGCCGCATCGCGCTGCAGCTCTTTCGTCGTCACCCCGGTGTACTTGAAGTCGGCAAAGCTGCCCACCCAATCGAATCCCTGCTGCTTAAGCAATGACGCCAGCTCCAGCAGCTTCGCATCGCCCGTACGGTCATAGAGCCACTCGACCACCATGGCCTCGTCCTGCCAGCGGTACTTGCCCCAGTCCTGAAGCGGCCTGCCCGGCAGCGCCGTCAGCTGATAGTGGAAGTAGCGCGTCATCACCGGGAGCACCCGCGCGTCCCCGGTCGCGTCGTGGAACTGCGTGAGCACCTTCAGCATGACCATGCGCGGCCACCAGTCATCGTTGCTCGTTGGGCCGATCATGCCGTTGGCCGCCTGATGGTTCAGCGTCCAATCGATAAAGCGCATCGCCTTGGCGCGGAGCGTCTCATCGTTCAGGAGGACCGCCAGCGGGTAGAGCCCATCGAGAAAATAAGGGCCGCGCTCCCAACTCTCGCCCTTGCCGCCCAGCCACCCGCTGTTCTCCCCCACGTCCGGCCAGAACTCATCCAGATGTCCGCCAAGCCCGTCCGCCTGCACACGCAACTGCCGTTGAAGCCACCCGGCTGGCCGAACTTCACCCAGCGGGAGCAGGCTAAACGCCGGGGCAGCCAGCTTGCCGCCAGCTCCTTTAGGGTCATTCGAGGCGGTGGCTCCCGATGCAGCTTCGTGCGGCGAGGCCTCCGCGCGTAGCCCCAAGGCCGCCGCCGCCGCCGTACCCGCTGAAAGCTGCAACACCCGCCGACGCGTCGTCTCCGCCATAGTTCACCCCGATCACGAAACCTACAGGACAGCTCCCTTGCCTGTCTACAGGCATGCGGCCTTCTCTACTATAGCCATTTGGCCCTATCTTTTCTCCGCCAGTTGATCTAGAGTACATACGTTCCCAAGTATGACTTATTTGTGGCGGCGTAATGGCGGCACGGCCAACCTGCCGTACGATCCACGAATGGTTCATCTCGTTATTTCAGCACGGCCGAGGACCTTGATGACCGCACCGACTCTCCATACCGCCTCGCAGAACTCCTCCTGTGGCAGCCTCCGCATCTATCTCGCGCTTGTTATGACAATGGTGTTTCTCTGCGCCGTAAACGCATTTGGCCAGTTCAGCGCCAATCTTCAGGGCACCGTCAAGGATGGAACCGGCGCCGTCGTTCCCAACGCCTCCATCCTCGTCACCAACACTGAGACTGGCGTCAGCGCCACCATCGTCAGCAACGGCTCCGGCCAGTATCGCGCCAACAGCCTTTCTCCCGGCCACTACCGCCTGCACGTCACAGCCGCCGGCTTTCAGATCAAGGATGTGACCACCAGCATCTCCAACGGCGAAGACGCCGGCGTCGACATCGTCCTCGGCGTCCAATCCAACCAGCAGACTGTTGAAGTCTCCGCCGAGGTGGAAGGCATCAACCCCGAAGAGACGCGCATCCAGGCCACGCTCGACACGCAGCAGGTCCGCGACCTTCCGCTTCAGGGCCGCGGCACCTTGAATCTGGTCAACACCGCGCCCGGAGTCAGCGGCTATACAGAGGGCCTGAACAACTTCGCCGTGGAGCAGACACCAGGTGGCAGCGCCAATGGGCATTACTACGGCGGCAATCTCTTTGTGCTCGACGGCGTCTCCATCACTTCGAACATCACCACCGGCACCGCCAACATCTCGCCTAACGCCGATTCGCTCCAGGAGATCGCGCTCGAGGTCAACACCTTCCGCATGGACTTCCCCGGCGGCTCCGGCCTGACGACGGAGGTGACCACCAAGGCCGGCAATAACACGTTTCACGGCACCGCGAACTTCACCTACGATGACCAAAGCCTCAAGGTGGCCCGCTCCGAGTTCAATCCCAGCCTGCCGAAGTTTAGCAATAAGGATTTCTCCGCGACCTTTGGCGGTCCCATCATCAAAGACCACACCTTCTTCTTCGGCTCGGTTGAAAAACTCGCCAACAAGGTAAGCTCGACAGGCCAGTTCTCCGTGGAAGACCCGGCCTTCACCGCGTATGCCAAGTCGGCCTACCCCAACACCATCGGAACGAGCTTTCTTACAAAGTACCCCGTTACGAACAACGCTACCCGGACCGGCGTCCTGCTTTATGGAAGCCCGGACTTCCTGACCACCTGCGCGACGCCGACCGGCACGTGCACCACCCCCTTTATCGACTCCGCTTCCAGCCGGACCAGTCCCTACCAGAACGGATTGCAGTACTCCGCCCGCGGCGACCAGTACATCCACGGCAGCAAGGACCGCATCTACGGCTACTACTACAACATCAAGCTGGACTCGCAAGCCATCGATCCCCGCGCCGGCTTTACCTACATCAATCCCAACCGCAGCTGGTTCACGTCGCTGAACTACACGCACACCTTTTCTCCGAACCTCCTCAACGAAGCCCAATTCGCGGCTTACAAGGTCGAAGGAGCGTCACCCGGCACCGACCCGACCATCCCCTTCATCCACATCAACAACCAGGAGTCCGTCACGCAGTTCGGCGGCGGCTGGGGACCGGGCAGCTTCATTCAGCACAACTACTCCTGGCGCGATGTCGTGACCTATGTTCGCGGCAAACACAACCTGCGCCTCGGCGTTCTGGTTGAGCACGGCGACGACTCGGCTGACTTCGGCGGCGGCAACGGCCGGCCTAACTTCGGCTTCCAGAGCCTGACCGATCTGATCCAGGACAAGGTCTACGACGAAGGCAACCTCTCCTACGATCCCCTGACGGGGCAGTTCAAGCCCCTCCAGTTCGGCGTACAGGGCACCAACTACGGCATCTTCCTCGAAGATCAGTGGAAGGTATCGTCGAATGTCTCGCTAACCCTCGGTGTGCGGTACGACGACTTCGGCAACCCGTATACCTACGGCTATAACACCTATACCAAAATCGCCAACGTATACCCCGCCGGCTCCACCACCTCGCTCGCCACCGGGGCGGCGCTCGACGCACAGATCGCCAACGCCTTCGTCAAGCAGACCAATAACGTCTTCACCGGCCGGCAGGCGTTCAACGTGTCGCCTCGGGTGGCCGTTTCCTGGCAGCCGTTCAGCAACGGCAAGACCGTCGTTCATGCCGGGGTGGGCATGTACCGCGACATCATCACCCTGGGGCAGGTGGTCGACGGCCTGCGCGGCAATCCCCCCGGATGGGTCTTCCCGTACTTTTCGCCCCAGAACGCCATCCAGCCCATTCTGTCGCTCGGCACCACAAAGACGCTGCCCTATGGCTACACGCTGCCCGCCATTCCCGCCACGGGTTTGGATTCGCGCGGTGGTGTGCCGGGCTCCGGGGCGGGAGTGACGGGCCTTGATGCGAATGCAAAAACTCCGAAGACGCTCAACTTCGCGCTTGGGGTCACTACGGAACTTCCCGCGCACTTCGTGTTTGGCGTCAACGGCGTCGGCTCGTATGCCTACGACCAGCTCAGCGGCACCGACTTCAACCGCTCAGCCGGAGATCTGATACGCAACAAGGGCAAACTCGTTCGCCTCAATCCCAGCTTCTCCAACGTCAGCTACGTTACCAACCTGAACACGGCCAATTACGCTGGACTGATCTTCACGCTTACCCAGCGGCTCCGCAACCTGAACTACCAGGCGTCCTACACCTGGTCGCACGCTCTGGATTACGGCACCTGTAATACACGGTTCGACTTCAATGGCGGCACGGACTGCCCCGGCGACCAGCACAACTTCAACGCAAACTATGGCAACAGCTCCTTCGATGTGCGGAACAACTTCAAGGTGTCGGGCAGCTACACGCTTCCGTCGTCACACATCGAAGCCGTCGTCGATCATGTCGTGAGCGGATGGGAGGTGGCCTCGATCGCCACCGCGCAATCCGGCACGCCCTTTAGCCCCACCAACTACAACGCTTACGACGCCACCTGCACGGGCACCGACGTCCGGTGTGGCGACTACAACGCGGACGGCTACAACAACGACCGCCCCAACATCAACGCCGGTACACGGATCAATGGCTACTCCCGCCAGGACTATATCAAGGGCATGTTTCCAAGTGCTAACGTCGCCTTCAGCGCGCCCACACCCGGCACACTGGGCAATCTCAGCCGCAATGTCTTCCGCAATCCCGGCCTGCTTGCCGTCGACGCCAGCCTTCTGAAGAACAACAGCCTTCCCTGGTTCCACACCGAGAAAGCAAACCTTCAACTCCGCGTCGACTTCTTCAATGTACTCAATCGGGTTAACCTCCGCACCGTGGATTACAATGTTGGCTCAAACACATTTGGCCGATCGACCGACACCTTTCAACCTCGCACCATTCAACTCGGAGGCCGCTTCCAATTCTGAGCTCCGGGCCGCAATCACCCAAGCGGTGCCCAATGGATGTACGGGCACCGCTTTCACGATGCTCAATCAGGTATGCTTCTCTGCTCTACTATGGAGTGCGCGGCGCGGTCCGCCCCTCAACCCGCCTTTATGCCAATCCTCTTCCCATCTCGCCTTCTTCCCGGTCTCTTTCTCGCCTCGTCAATCCTGGCCCAAACAGCATCCAAACCCGATCTTCTGGCAGACGCCCTCTCCCGCCACAACTATCCCGAAGCGATCCGCCTTGCAGCGTCCGAAACGAAGGCCCATCCCGGCAACGTCCGCGCGTGGGTGCTCCAGGCTCTTGCGCTTGAGGGCGCACAACGGCACGCCGAAGCCCTCCGCAGCGTGGATTACGCTCTCCAGCTCCGGCCCGGCTTTCTTCCCGCCGCCGAGGCTGGCGCTCAAATCGCCTACAGCGCGCACGATCCCTCCGCCACCAACCGCATCGACCAGGTGCTCACCCTCGACCCTCACAGTCCGACAGCTCACGCCATGGGCACCGTGCTTGCCATCGAAGCGCACAACTGTCCCACAGCCATAGCTCATCTGGAGGGCGCGCCGATCCTCTTGAAGCTCGACCGCCGCACTCGCACCGCTCTCGCCCTTTGCTATGCCGAGGCCGGCGAAGTTCTTCAAGCAACCGGCATTCTAGAGCCGCTTCATGCGGAAACACCCAGCGATCCCGCTATCACCTTCGATCTTGCCGCCCTTTATGTGGACAAAGAGCGTTTCGCCGACGCTTCCGCACTCCTGCTCGCCCAGCAAGCTTATGCTGCTCTCGACCCGGACGCGCTTAACCTCCTCGGCGCAAGCTACGCGGGATCGGGGCGCGTCGCCGAAGCCATCGCCATCTACCGCAAGACGATCTCCATACAGCCGCACGAAGACCGCAACTACATCGATCTGGCCCTTCTCGCCATGGACCACCAGTCGCCCGCCGTCGCGCTAGGCGTCCTGGACAGCGGCATTACCGCCAACCCCAAGTCTGCCCGCCTCTATACCATGCGCGGCTCTGTCTATGCTCAAGTTGCCAGGAACGACGCCGCCCAGGCAGATTTTGAACAAGCCGAACGCCTTGCTCCCAACGAGACCTTCGGCGCGCTCGGATTGGGCGTTCTGCTGCGCGACGAGAGCAACCTGCCGGAGGCGCAGCATCTGCTCGAAGGCAAACTCAACCAGTCCCCCGCCGACCCGGTCCTCAACTATATGCTGGCCGATGTCTTGATTCGCGAAGGGGCCAACCCCGGCGATCCATCCTTTGCACGCGCCCAGCAGCTCCTCGCCCGCTCGCTCCAGGCTGACCCCAACCTGGCCCAGGCCCATGCGTCGCTCGGCAAGCTCGCCCTCAAAGCGAACGACCTGCCCTCAGCTATGACGCATCTGGAGCGGGCGGTCGCGCTCGCACCTAAAGATCGTACCGCGCTCAACCAGCTGATCGCCGCCTACCGTCGCTCCGGTCGAGCCGAGGACGCCACCCGGGTCTCGGCGCAGCTCGCCACCACCGTTGCCGCAGAACGCGATGAAGAAGTCGAGAAGAACCGCACCCACCTTATCCTCGATGCTCCCTCTTCCAAGCCGGACGTTACTCGATGACGCTCTCCCGCCGCTCCTTCTGCCAGCTTGGCCTTTCCGCTGCCGCCGCCCACGCTTTCGGCCAAGGCGTCGCCACCCGCGGTGTTAAGGCACAGCCGCGCGGAAAACCTTCGGGTCTCCCGTTCGCCGCGCACTTCACCGACATCGCCACCGCGGCCGGTCTGCACCATCCCACCCTCTACGGTGAGTGGAGCCATAAGGATTACATCCTCGAAACGATTGGCTGCGGCTGTGCCTTCTTCGACTATGACAACGACGGCTGGCTCGACATCTTTGTCCTCACCGGCACCCGCGTCCACGGCCCCACCCCTGACAACTCCAACCGCCTCTACCGTAATAATCGCGACGGCACCTTCACCGACGTCACCCGCGAGGCCGGCCTCTGGTCGGAAGGCTGGGCGTCCGGCGTCTGCATCGGTGACTACAACAACGACGGCCACGAAGACCTCTTCATCTCCCAATGGGGTCAGAACAAGCTCTTCCGCAACAATGGAAATGGCACCTTCACCGATGTGTCCGAAGCCGCCGGCCTGCTTCGCTCCGGGCCGCCTCTCTGGGGCGCGGGCTGCACCTTCACCGACTACAACCGTGACGGCCATCTCGATCTTTTTATCAGCAATTACGTCGGCTTCGACCTCTCCCACGCGCCACTTCCCGGCGCCGACAGCCACTGCAACTTCAAGGGCGTTCCCGTCAACTGCGGTCCGCGCGGCCTTCCCTATGGCCGGCACCTTCTCTATCGCAACAACGGCGACGGCACCTTCACCGATGTTTCTGTCGCAAGCGGCATCGCGTCCGCGCGCGAGACCTACGGCCTCAACGTGGTCGCCGCCGACTTCGACGATGACGGCTGGCCGGACATTTACGTCGCCTGCGACTCAACCCCCAGCGTGCTGTTCATGAACAATCACGACGGCACCTTCCGTGAGGAGGCGCTTGAGCGCGGCGTTGCCCTGTCCGATGATGGCATGGAGCAGGCCGGGATGGGCGTCGGCGTGGGTGACCCCTTCCGCGAAGGCCGCCTGGCCCTCTTCAAAACGCACTTCGCCGATGACACCAACATCCTCTACCGCAATCTCGGCAAGGGCAACTTCGACGACGCCACCAGCTCTTCCGGCATCGGGGTGGAAACGCGCTTTATCGGCTGGGGCGCGGCCATCGCCGATCTCACCAACAACGGCCAGCCCGACATCCTCTTCGTCACCGGCAATGTCTACCCCGAGATCGCCGCCAAGCTCCCGGCGTACCCCCTCAAAACGCCGCGCGTGATCTTCCGCAATCTTGGAAACGGCAGCTTTGAAGAGTTGATTGACGAGGCCGGCCCCGGCATCGCCGAACCGCATTGCAGCCGCGGACTGGCCCTCGGCGACTTCGACAACGATGGCGATCTCGACGCGCTCATCGTTAATCTTAACGAGCCGCCGTCGCTGCTCCGCAACGATCTTCCCGCCGGCTCCGGTAACTGGCTGAAGGTAAAGCTGACAGGCCGCAAATCCAACCGTTCCGCCATCGGGGCGCGGGTCACCGCATTTTACGGCGGCCATCTGCAGGTGCAGGAGGTTCTCAGCCAGTCCTCCTTCCTCTCCAACAACGACACCCGCCTCCACTTTGGATTAGGCGCAAACAAAGCAGCCGATCTGGCGATCCGTTGGCCCAGCGGCAAGACAGACACCTTTTCCGCTATTCCCGCCAACCGGCTCGCCCTGATCGACGAGATCTCCGGTCTTACGGGCCACGTTCTTCCCCAGGCCGCAGCTGCGCGCTCGGCCCGAAGCTGACCCATGTTTCTGCTCACGCTCGTACTGCTGATCGCCGGTCCGGCAGCTGGGAGCGACCCACCCGACAGCGCCTGCGCGCCCTGCCATCGAACGCTCTACGATCGCTACCGGCAAACCCCCATGGCCAAGGGTAGCGGGTCCACCACCCATCTTGATGTTCCCCCAGCCGAGTACAGCCACAGGCCATCCGGAGTCGGATACACCCTCGAACGCTCGCCCTCCGCCACCCTCCAACTGCGCTTCATGCGCCCCGCTGAAGGGGACCGGCCGCTCCTGGAAGGCGCTCGCGCGCTCCCGTTCTTTATCGGCTCCGGCAAACGCGGACGCACCTTTTTGTTCGAGACCGACGGCTTCTGGTTCCAGGCCCCCATCAACTTCTACGCACGCTCGAATACCTGGGAGATGGCTCCCGGGTACGCCGGCATCCATACACTTCCGCTCAACCTGGCCGTGGATGAGGGCTGCCTCTTCTGCCATACCAGCGGCGTTCAACCAGCCACCAGTGGTACGGCCAATCACTTCGGCGATCATCCCTTCACCGGCGCGGGGATCACCTGCGCCCGCTGCCATGGCGACGCCGCCGCCCATCTCGCCAGCGGCGGAAAAGCACCCATCCTCAACCCCGCGAAAATTGCCGCACCCCGCCGCGACGCCATCTGCGCCCAGTGCCACCTGGAGGGCGAGGTCTCCGTCCTGCTCCCGAACCGCCACCCTTTGAGCTACCAACCCGGAGACGACCTCTTCGACACGGTAGCCTACTTCGTTCACGCATCGGAGGGTGACCTTGCCGTTCGCGCCGTCTCAGAGGTCGAGGCGCTCGCGCAGAGCGTCTGCAAGCGCGAAAACGGCGATCACCTCGTCTGCACCTCCTGCCATGCTCCGCATGGCACCGTGATCCCGGCGGAGCGCGTGGCCTGGTATCGCGCCCGGTGTCTCGCCTGCCATACCTCCCCCGCAATCGCCGCTCAGCACCATTCTGAACAGCCCGACTGCACCTTCTGCCATATGCCCACACGCCCGACCATGGACATCGCGCACGAGCAAGCCACCGATCACCGCATCCTAAAGCGGCCATCTCCCCCGGCGGAAATAGACGGCCTGGATGCCAGCTTTGCCGACTCCTCGTCGCGGCTTGTGGCGGGGGTTTACACCCGCCCCCACCCCCCCCCGCGGCCGGCCGCGCCAGCCCGGCGCGCTGGCGCGCCG
>CAXTUR010000025.1:10405-29362 GCA_964247455.1 uncultured Acidobacteriaceae bacterium
CCACACGCCGCGCGAGCTCGGCCTCGCCTATGCCACCTTCGCGCGCAAAGGAGACCTCTTCTCGCTCGGTGAATCTATTCGGCTCCTCCGGTCTGCCCTCACCGAGACCCCGGCAGACCCCGCCATCGCCTTCACCCTCGCCGCTCTCCTTGAAGCACAAGGTGACCTCGCCGCCTCAAGTAACCTGTACGCACGCACTTTCCAGATCGACCCGACGTACCCCGGCGCTGCTGCAAAGGCTGCCGAAGCCGCCGTCCGCAGTGGTGATCCCCTTCGCGCTACGCTTCTCTGGCAGCAGGCACTTGCTCAGAATCCTTCCGACAGCGCTCTTGCCCTGCGCCTTGCCGCCGCGCAATGTGACGCAAAGAACACAGTCGGAGCCCGCGGTACCCTCGAGCGAGCCTTTGGCTTCAACCCGGATTCGGCTGCGCTCCGCTCTTCGCTCGCCGCGCCATGCACGCGCAGTCAACCAGCTCCCATTCTTCCGTAAAAACGTTGTCACGCGCCGGGAGCTGAACAAATCGCCGCGCCATGGGCGAATCCACGTTCTCCTTCGTCAAGGGACCGCCTCCGTCTGGATCAGCTTCTGCACCGGGTGCTTGGTCAACGCGGCGTGAATCACGTCTATCGCCAGCTCCGCCACTGTGGTGGGATCGCACGCGATCGTCATGCTCATGGTTCGCTCCGCACTGCGTCCAGCGAACCGGCACGATTGTCCACGCCAATCACCGTCAGCCGCCTACCGCACAGGGCGCTTGCTCGTGACTGGCTACTTCGTGTCTTTGGCAAGCGCGGAGAGGACGATGTCCTTCGTCAGAAGCTCCGGCAGCACATCCGCAGGGGCGTCCTTCGCAGTCGGGTAGATCACATAGGTTGGCACGCCGCTACGGTTGATGGACGCCAGCTGCGCCGTGATGGCGGGGTCGTAGGAGGTCCAGTCGGCGCGAAGCAGCGTCACGTTCCGCGCACTGAACTGGTGCTGCACGCCCGCCGACTTTAGGACTGTGCGCTCGTTAACCTGGCAGGAGAGGCACCACGCGGCCGTAAAGTCGATGAAAACGGGATGCCCCTGGGCACGCGCCTGGTCGAGCGCGGCCTGGGTATAGGGAGCCCATGCCAGGCTCTTGTCTTTAGGCTGGTAGAGCGGGATGGCAAGGCCGACGGCAGCCAGCAGAACGGCAGCGAGGGTGCTGCCAGAGCGCGCCGGCCATTTCCCGAGCGCCCATCCAGCAATGGCGAGCAGCAGCAGGCAGCAGAGCAGCAGAGCGAGATGGTCTGTCCCCTGCCCCGATGCCGCGGTCGACGAGTAAAGCCGCCCATACACCCACACCAGCCAGATGACCGTCGCGAAGAGCGGCACGGCGGTCAGCTGCTTCAGGGTCTCCATCCACGCACCGGGGCGCGGTAGGATGCGGGTCCACGCGGGTTGGAAGCTGAGTGCAAGGTACGGCGTCGCCAGCCCGAGGCCAAGCGCGGTAAAGACGGCGAAGGTGATCCCGGCAGGCTGGGCGAGCGCGAACCCGATGGCCGCCCCCATCAGCGGCGCGGTGCACGGGGTCGCGACGATCGTCGCCAGTACGCCGGTAAAGAACGATCCGGTGTAGCCCTGCTTCTGCGCGAGCTCGCCGCCAACCGAGGTCAGCGACAGGCCAAGGTCGAACTGTCCGGCGAGCGACAGCGCGAAGAAGAAGAGGCCCGCCGCAAGGATCGCGATAAAGGTGGGCGACTGCAGCTGGAATCCCCATCCCGCCTGCGAGCCGCCCGCGCGAACGATCAGCAGCGCGCCCACGATCACCCAGAATGAGACAAGGATGCCCAACGTATAGACCAGACCATGCGCTCGCAGCCGGCTGCGCTCTTCGGTTGAAGACTGCACCAGCGCAAGGCCCTTCAGGAAGAGCACCGGAAAGACGCACGGCATCAGGTTGAGGATGATGCCGCCCACAAACGCAAGGCCGATGGCCGTCATGGTGGTGACGTCGGAGGTGGCGGGCGTGGCCGCACCGGCGGGCGAAACAGGCGCAACCTCCCCCGGAACGACCGGCACATCGACCGTATACGCCACCTTTTCGCTAAGCTTCAGTAAGCCATGAAGGCGCATCGGGAGGGCGGTAAGATCGGGCGAACGCGGAAGGGTAAGAGCAATCCCGTCAGGCCGCCCGGTAATCTCCTGTTCGGTTGCGTTGACGATCTGGTCCTGGTCGGCGGGGTAGAACTCGGCGTCCGGCTCACGTTGTCCATCGATCAAGGTAAGAAGAAAACCCGACTTTCCGCCGGTGATCGTGATGGTCGCATTCGGCGGAAACGGCTGCGGCAGAAGGCTCATCGCCTCACCGAGCGCACCGACCGGATTGGCTGGCGGAGCGACGGGCGCGGCCTTGTCCACGTTGAGCGTCAGGCCAAGATGCGCCTTGCCCGGTATGCAGACCTCGCGGCAGACCAGCCAGCGGATGTGCGCTTCAAGGTGCACAGGCCCCGGCTTCAGCGACTTCCCGGCGGTCACCAGGACGGGAAAAGCAGCCTCATCTTCATAGCCGAAATCCATCAGCGGACCGTTCGGCAGCCGCGTCGGGATGGGAAACTGCATCGGCCCGGCAGTAATTCCGGGGGGGAGGGTCCAGGTGATCTTCGGTGGCTCGCCAGCGTCTCCGGCGTTCAACCAATAGACGTGCCACTTTTCTTCGAGCGTCAGCACCAGCCCCACCTGCTGCGTTCCGCCGGGCGCGATGGTGGGCGCAAGGGAGACCAACTCAGCCGTCAGGTGCTGCGACTTGACGGGACCGGGACCGCCATCGCCCACCTCCTGCAACTGCGCGTGGGCGGAGCGCGAAACGATGACACTAGAGAGAAGCAGCAGAACGACGGCGAGGCGGCGAAAGAGCATCATGAAGTTAGTTCTAATAGTAGGACACCGGACATACTTACGAGTTAGAGCCGGCGGTGTTCCACCATAAGGCAATGATCCATGACGACGCGGATGCCCGCAGCTTCGGCGCGAGCGGCGGTCGGAAGGTCGACGATGCCCTTTTGCGTCCACAGATGCGTAAGGCCCAGCGCGATCATCTCGTCGACAACAGCCGGAAGGAAGCTGGCGTTGCGGAAGACGTTGACCACCTCCGGCTTGACGGGAAGCGCCGCGAGGGTCGGGAACGCTGGCTGGCCAAGAACTGTCTGGAGGGCGGGGTTGACGGGAAGGATGGTAAAGCCATGCTGCTGCATGTATTCCGACACGTAGAAGCTAGGGCGGTCCGGCCGGTCGGAGAGACCCACGACGGCGATCGTCTTGAGGCCAAGCATCTCGCGAAGGAGTGAGGGCTCGTTCATGCGGGCCAGATGCCGAGCAGACGTCGCAAGACGACCAGCTCGCCTAGATGATAAGCATTGTGGTCGGCGATCAGCAGCGCCTCGCGAAGAAGGTTTTGGCCATCGCCCCAGCGGAACGGCTTGCTCAGGTCAGCCGTGGGATTGTGGATCAACTTCAGAAAAGCGGCGAGGTCGTTCTGAATTGTGGCCACCGTCCGGTCCCAGGCGTCTGGCGAGGGCGGTTCAGGCGACTTATGCCAGTAAGCGGCAGGCCACTCTTTATGTTGGTAGCCGCCGGTTGGCGGAGCGGAAAAGTCCAGGATGTCGCGCTGCGTAAATCGCATATGCTCCAGGATCTGCCACGCAGAGTGCGGCAAACCCGCAGGCACGATACCGCGCTGGGCGGCGGGAAAGTTCTTCACCGCAGCCTCGAGCGTCACATGCGCCTGACCGCCCTCGAGCAGCGCCGTAAGTTGGGTCCGAAGTTCGGCGGCTTCGGCGACGGCGACTGAAGATCCGGTCATAAGCATTTGGATGCGCCCGAAGGCCTTGCGAGTGCAAACAAGCGGCGGCCCCGCTCCTTATAATGGCTCTTCATGCCTTCTGTCCTTCGATTGCTACTCTTCGCGCTGCTGCTTCCTCTGCTCGTAAACGCGCAGGACGCCCTGCAAAGCTCTCTCCAAGGCTCCTTGCTTAACGCAACCGGCGGCCCTGTGAAGGACGCGCAGATACGTCTCATGGGCGCTACGGCCGCGATCCCGATAGCGGTCGTCACCCCAGACGGCGCGTTCCGCCTTCCCGCGCTTGCAGCCGGAACCTACACCCTGGAGGTGGTGAGCGGCGGCTCGGCCCACCGTGCGCAAGAGCCGCTGAACATTTCGACAGGCGTGGTCTCCGTGCTGGTCACGCTGTCGAACGAGGGCACGGTCTCGGTGCTGGTTCGGCCGGACGAAGCCACCAGCTCCGGAACGACGGGCGGCGAGACGCTCTCCAGCCAGACCGTCAGCGCCATCCCGCTCAACAAGCGCGACTTCAGCCAGCTCCTGCTGCTCGCCGCCGGAACCATGACGGACTCCAACGGCCAAACGAACTTCACCCAGCAGTTCGCCATCAATGGCCAGCGCGGCGTGGAGGCCGTCTTCGCCATGGACGGCGCGGACACCAGCGACCCGGAGATGGGCGGCGCGACCTTCAGCAACTTCAATGTCGACGCCGTGGAAGAGATCCGTTCCGTATCCGGATGGATGCCGGCGGAGATCGGGCGCGGCGCGGCGGGCTTCACGAACGTCATCACGCGGTCGGGCAGCGGCGGCTTCCATGGCTCGGTCTTCGAGTTCCTCCGCAACTCCTCGCTCGACGCCCGCAACTACTTCGACCATCCCTCCCTTGCGGAACCGGGACGCATCCCGCCCTTTCGCCGCAATGAGTTCGGCTTCACCAACGGCGGCCCAGTGGTGATTCCGCATCTCTACGACGGCTCCGGCAAGCTCTTCTACTTCGGCCAGTACCAAGGCTTCCGGCAGGTGCTGGGCACCACGCAGGTGCTGCCGGTGCCCACGGTGGCGCAACGCTCTGGGGTTGATACAGTCGCTTACAAAAATGGCGACATCACGACCTATGACACATTCGACATCACACCCACACCCGCGATCGCCAAAATCCTCGCCCGCTATCCGCTTCCCAACAATCCGACCGGCCCCTTCGGCGCAAACACCTACGCCGCCTCCTCCAAGGTCACCACCAACGCCAACCAGTTCTCTCTCCGCCTCGACCGCGTCCTTACACCCAAGCAGCACCTGATGCTGCGCCTGAACTTCAACAATCTCTTCGGCCCCACGACTAATCCCGACCAGACCGCCATCGACCCCAGCTTCGGCGTCATCTACGTCGACCATCAACGCAACGGCGTTCTCACCTATACCAACACCCCCTCAGCCCATTTCGACTTCGAGAGTTCCCTCAGCGCAACACGCACCACCCCGCAGTTCCCCACGCCCAACCACACCGACCCCGCCGTCAAGTTCAACGATGGTCTCTACGAGTCGTTCAACGCAGCGGGCGGCTCGGTGATGTCGGCCTATGGCAACCTGTTTCAAGCGCGGCAGAGCTTCACCTGGACCACCGCCCGCCACGTCATCAAAGCCGGTGCCGAAGCTCGCATCAATCGCGACACCACCTTCTTCGGCATCAGCCCTAATGGCGAGTACGACTTTGGTGGCGGCACGGCCTACTCGCCCGTCAACATCGCTTCGCAGAGCGGCACGCACAACGTCCGCGCGGGCGATCCCCTCCCCGACACACTCAGCGCTCTGTTGACCGGAAGCGCCTTCGTCTACACCACCGCCGTCGCGCCGCCCTATGTCTCCGGCGGCAACCACATTGGCCCGGCGGCCATCTCGCGCAACGCGGGCACGGTCTACTTGCAGGACACCTTCAAGCTGTCTTCCCGGTTCGTGCTCGACTACGGCCTGCGCTACGAGCTGTACTCGCCCATCTCCGAGCGCGCCCGCCGCACCTCCGGCTTCCTCTTCGCCAACGGCCAGCAGCAGTATGTCGCCAATCCGCAGCCCGGCTATCGCTTCGATTGGAAGGGCTTGGGCCCGCGCGTCCAGCTCGATTGGAAGGTCAAAGACTCCCTCCACGTCCACGCCGGCGGCGGCCTTACCACCATCCCGCCCAATATTTGGCAGGACAACTTCCTCACAGGCGCGGTCCCCTTCGTCATCTATCCGCACATTACGGCTACCGCGCTCGCGCCGATTCCGTACGGCTTTCAGATCACCTCGGCCGAGCTGCCGACGTTCTACACGCCCGGCGGCCAGAACGTCTTCGCCAGCGGAAAGACGAACACGGTCGCGCCGAACACCGTCCTCGACATCGACCGCTACCAGCGCGATCTCGCCGCCCTGACTCCCGGCGCGCAGTTCACGCCTCTCCAACTCGCCGGGATCGATCGCCGCTTCGGCAACGGCTATCTCCAGACCTGGACGCTCGGTGCGGAGCGGCAGTTTGGCAAACTGACCGCCGACGCCGCCTATATTGGCACCGCCTCCGTCCACCTGCCACGCACCGCGTTCACCAACGGCTACTCCGGCGCCGGCCCGGCCTTCGCGCCGTACACGCGCTTCGATTCCGCAGGCAACGCTGTGGGGGGCTTCGGAGTCGAGCAGACTATCGTAGCCACCGCGCACTCCACCTACCACGCTCTGCAGACTTCCCTCTCCGGCACGCTACCTCACGGCGGCCCCGGCCTGCAGGTCAGCTACACGTGGTCCAAATCGATCGACGACACCAGCGGCGTCTCGGGCGGAAGTAGCACCGGAGCCATTTCCATCCCCTACTCGCAAGACCCTTTCGACAACCATCCCGAGAAAGGGCCATCCAGCTTCGACGTCACGCACGGCTTCACCATGAGCCTCGCACAGGACCTCCAGCTAGAAAAGGTTGCACTGCTCGATCCACTTAGCCGCAAAGCGACCGCCGGATGGGAGCTGCTGAGCATCTCCACCATCTCTAGCGGCTCGCCCTTTACCGTCTACTCCGGCGTACAACAGACGCAGGCCGGCTCGGGCGGCGTCGACCGGCCCAATCAGATTGTGCAACCCGTCCTCTCCACCGCCCGCAAGGTGCGCGAGGACTACTTCGGCAGAGGAGCGGCCAATACCGACTTCTTCTCCATTCCCACCGGCAGCTTCGGCACCCTTGGCCGCAACACCTTTCGCGGCCCTGCCTTCTACGACTTCGACTTCTCGCTCATCAAGGACACGCCAGTCGGCACCCGCGCGGGCGGCGGCGAGCTCTTCGACGTGCAGTTCCGGTCGGAGTTCTTTAACCTCTTCAACATCGTCAACATGGGCCTGCCCGCGAACACCCTGCGCGGCTCCGGCTTCGGCGAGATCAGCAAGACGGCCGGCACCTCGCGCCAGCTGCAGTTCGCAGTTAAGCTGCTCTTCTAAGGAAGCTCTGATTAAGTCTTTCAAGACCCTCAGCGGCTAAAGCCGCGCCGCGGTTATGCCATTTACGGCGGGGCTAAGCCCGCCCTACCAAGTGAAAACTTGACCAGAGTGTCTCTAAAGCAGCCTCCGCACAAGGCCTCTTGCCCCAGGGCTTTCATCAAATCAGCTCCTTTCGCTAAGCACCGTGTGCAATTTGCTCTTGGGTGGTTTGCGATGGCCATACGGATCGCATGAAGGAGTATGTCGCCCTGGGATCGTTGCTAAGTGTGCTGATTGGCGTTGTGGTCGCGACGGTGAACACCAGAAGCATTCCTGACCTGGACCGCATTCCTATAATCTGGTTGCATGAAGATCGCTCAGATGGCGGCTGCGGCACTCGGGTTGATGGTTGCGCTGGCTGGGGCGCAGGTAAGTACATCCACGGCAGCTCCATTTAGAAAGAAGCATATCTACGACGAGCAGGTGGACCCGCACAAGGATGTGGCCGCAGGGTTTGCGCGGGCGAAGCGGGAGCATAAGCGAGTGCTGCTCGACTTTGGCGGAGATTGGTGTGGCGACTGCCAGGTGCTCGATCTCTATCTCCATCAAGCGCCGAACGAGGAGCTCCTGGCGAAGAACTTCGTGGTGGTGCATGTCTTCGTCGGGCATATTGATGTGAACCTGGACATCCCGGAGAAGTACGGGGTGCCGATCCACAAAGGCGTGCCGGCGCTGGTGGTGGCGGAGCCGAACGGAAAAGCGGTTTATGTTCAGGATGGCAGCCGAGCGAACACGGGGCATATCGATTCGCAGACGGTGACGGCGTTTCTCGAGCGATGGAAGCCTTAGGGATCGAGCGAGCGGGACGGGCCGCGTACCGGGCTGTAGCGCGCGCGCTCGACCATGACGCCGTCAATCTGGCGCAGTCGACGGCGTACTCGGGCATGGTGGCGCTGTTTCCGGCGTTGATCGCGGCGGCGGCGGTGATCTCGCTGCTGCCGGACAGTGCGCCGCTGCGGGCCGCGGTGGGAGCGTTCTTCGACCGGATCTTGCCTTCCGACGTGACCCCGCTGCTGGAGAGTTATTTTGTGGGCAGCCCGGGAAAGGCGCCAACCGTGCGGGCGGTGCTGGTCGCGGTGCTGGTAAGTCTGAGCGGGGCTTCAGGGGTGATCGCAACGCTGATGGAGGGAATACGGCGGGCGCACGGACTGCCTGAAGATTGCTGGAGCTTTTGGCAGCGGCGGACACGGGCACTGTTGCTGGTGCCGTTTTCGCTCTTGCCGCTGCTGGTGGCGAGCGCGCTGGTCGTGTTTGGGCATGGGCTGGTGATGGGGCTGGCGGGGCGTGTTCCGGAAGAGGTGCGGAAGGGGTTCTTTGTGGCCGCGCTGGCGGTGCGTTGGGCGGTGGCGCTGGGCGGCACGGTGGGGCTAATCGCCGTGCTCTACTCGATGGGGACGCCCAAGCGGCAGGCGTGGCGAGCCGTGGTGCCGGGGGCAGTGGTCGCGACGGTGTTGTGGCTGGGGACGACTCTGGTGTTCGGGTGGTATGTCACGCGGTTCGCCAACTATAGCCAGGTCTATGGGTCGCTCGGGGCCGGGGTCGCGCTGCTGTTCTGGCTGTACATCACGTGTTTCTGTGTGTTGGTCGGAGCGGAGTTCAACGTACAACTGCGATCTTCGTCGACGGCGGGTTCGCGCGGGGTGCCGTAGACGGCTAGAATAGCCAAGCGTTTTCTATCGCAACACAACCATCCGCTTCTCGGCTACGGGTTAGCTGCGGAAGCTCGGAAAGAAACTGGACAGATCCTATGCCGCTCTTGAACTCGATGCCTGCCGAAGTTGACGAACCCACCATGTTGCTGGAACCTGCCCGCCGGGCCAAGATTGTGGCGACGCTGGGGCCGGCCTGTAGTACCGAGCCGGTGTTTCGCCAGCTGTTGCGGGCGGGCCTGGATGTGGCGCGGCTGAACTTTTCACACGGATCGCACGAGCAAAAGGCGGCGCTAATCCAAATGGTCCGCAAGGTGGCGCACGAAGAGGGTAAGCCGATCTGCATCCTTGCGGACCTCCAAGGACCGAAGATCCGGACGGGCAAGCTGGTGGATCACAAGCCGGTGCAGCTGATCGCCGGCGAGCGGCTGCGGATTACGCCGCGCGACATCGAAGGCACGGCGGCGATTGTGGGAACGACCTTCACCACGTTGGCGGAGAACCTGGAGCCGGGATTGCGCATCCTGTTGTCGGACGGGCTGATCGAACTGCGGGTGCATGCGGTCGAAGGCACGGATGTCGTGTGCGAGATCGTTAACGGCGGGATGCTGGGGGAGAACAAGGGCATCAACCTGCCGGGAATTCCAGTGAAGGTTCCTTCCTTGACCGACAAGGATGAAGAGGACCTGATCTTCGCGATCGGCGAGGGGGTGGACACCATCGCGGTCTCGTTCGTCCGGACGGCGGCGGATGTGCGCCATGTAAAGAACCGGTTGGCGGTGCTGAAGTCCGACGCCTGGATCATCGCGAAGCTTGAAAAACCGCAGGCCATCGAGCATCTCGACTCGATCCTGGAGGTGGCGGACGGGATCATGGTGGCACGCGGCGACCTGGGCGTTGAGGTGCCGCCGGAGAAGGTGCCGGCGATCCAGAAGCACATCATCAAGCGGGCCGCCGAGTACCGCAAGCCGGTCATTACGGCGACGCAGATGCTGGAATCGATGATCGACAATCCCCGTCCGACGCGGGCGGAGGTGTCAGACGTGGCGAATGCGATCTACGACGGCTCGGATGCAGTGATGCTGTCGGCGGAGACCGCGGCGGGCAAGTATCCGGTGCAGTCCGTGGCGATGATGGCGAAGATCATGGTGGAGACGGAGCACCAGATGCGCATCGATCCGCACGGCGCGGAACTGCGGCCGAAGAGCCCGCGGCTGAGCGTGGCGGAGACGATCTGCGAGTGCATGGCGCACGCGGCGGAAGACCTGGACGTGGCGGCGATCGCGATCTTCACGGAGAGCGGGTCGACGGCGCGGGTGCTGTCGAAGTACCGGCCCGCGGCACCGATTTATGCGCTTTCGCCTTATGAGGCCGTGATCCACCGGTCGATGATGCTGTGGGGAACGTATCCCATCTTGTGCGAGCGGTTTGTAGACACGGACAAGTTGGTGACGATGGCGGAAGAGACGCTGGAGCGGCTGGGGTATGTGCGGCGCAGCCAGGTGTTGGGGATCGTGGCGGGCACGCGAACGCGGAGCGGGGCGACGAACTTCATGCGGCTGCATATGGTGGGGGACCGCGAAGGAAAGACGGCGGATTAGCAGGCATCGCTTTGTTCACAATCTAGAAACACTGCTGTCACATTTCCAACGTAGATTGAGCTTATTCGAGTCGACCGTTTCGGCAATAGTGGCGTGCGCGGGAGATTGCACGACTGCGCCCCGTTATGTCTCTGCGCGATCCCTCGGATGATCTTTTGGAGGATCTGTGACGCCGAACATACTGCGGTCTCTTGCTTGCGCCTCGGCTCTTGGTTGCGCACTTTTTCTGTCTTCTTCGGCCTTCGGGCAGGCGGGTACGGGCGCGTTGAGCGGAACGGTGGTCGATTCCGCCGGAGCGATCCTGCCGAACGCGGCGGTGAGCGTCAAGAACGAGGCCACTGACCAGGTTTACAAGATGACTTCGGATTCGGCTGGGCACTTCGGCGTTGCGGGGCTGCCGGCGGGCAAATACACGGTGGAGGCGGCGGCGCTGGGGTTCGCGGCAACGCGCAAGACGGGCTTGCCGCTGACGGCGGGGCAGACGCAGGAGGTGCCGCTGGCGCTGAACATCGGCACGGCGAGCGACCAGATCACAGTGGAGTCGAATGCGTCGGGGTCGATCGCGGCGTCGCTTGCGCCGATGGATGGCCTGTTGGAGGCGCGGTCGGCGCGCACGGAGATCAGCTCGGCGTTTGTTCAGAACTTTACATCGCCAACCTCGGACTTTTCCGAGATCATTCAGATGGCCCCAGGCACCTTTTCCGTCAATCCAAACGGGATCGGGCTGGGCGACTCAAAGACGTACTTCCGCGGGTTCCCGGACGGGGACTACGACATCACCTTTGACGGCATTCCGTTCGAAGATACGAACTCGCCGACGCACCACTCCTGGGCGTTCTTTCCCGCGCCCTGGATCGGCGGGGTGGACTTCGACCGCAGCCCGGGCGACGCGGCGACGATCGGACCTACGCCCTTCGGTGGATCGATCAACCTGTTGTCGAGGGATTTATCGCCATTGATGAACATCCGTGGAGGGATGACCTATGGCTCGTACAACACGATCTTGACCGATCTGCAATATGATTCGGGAAACTTCGGCGGAGCGGGCAAGCGGGTCAGCATGACGCTGGACTTCAATCGGCTGACGTCGGACGGATTCGAGACGTTGAATGCGCAGGAGCGCAATGCCGGTGCGCTGAAGATGCAGTACAAGCTGACGGACAAGACCGTGCTTACGGGGTTTTCCGGTGTGCTCTGGCTGGACACCAATACGCCGAACTCCAAAGGACCGACGCGGCAGCAGGTAGCGACGCTCGGCTATACGTATTTGCTTGAGAACACCGATCCTACCTTGGCGAACTATGTGAACTACAACTACTACCATGTTCCGACGGATTTCGAGTATGTGGGCGTGAAGTCGGAACTCGGAAAGCGTTGGCGCGTGGATGCAAAGCCGTACACCTACAGCTACTACAACCAGCAGAACTACGCCGCCGCTCCCAAGGGTGGAATTACTCTGGCGACGTGCGTTCCGACGCTCAACAAGACGTACAACGTGTATATTCAGCCGTGCGGTACAGATAAGTTGAACAGCTACCGGAAGTACGGCGAAGTGAGCACGGTTAGCCAGAGCTCGAAGTACGGGGTGTTCCGCACGGGGATGTGGTACGAGTGGGCGACCACCAGCCGCCACCAGACTCCGCAGAACCCGATCACACACCAGGACGACGCGCTGCCCAACTTCAACGAGCAGTTCTACACGAACTCCTACCAGCCGTTTGGCGAATATGAGTGGCACGCGACGCGGCGGCTGACGATTACCGGCGGCTTCAAGTACGCTCACTACAACCAGAACCTGACGCAGCTGGCCGACAACGGAAAGACGATTGGCCTCCTGGGAAGCGCGCCGGTAAACGGCAAGAGTGTCACAAACGGCACGACGGGCGGCGCGGGCTCGGTGAACCACGTGGGCGCTTATAACTCGTACCTGCCCTCGGCGGACGCGAACTATCGCATCAAGGAGAACTGGTCGGTCTACGGGCAGTTTGCGACCGGCTCGATTATCCCTCCGTCGAGCGTCTTCGACACCTCGGGCGCGAACACGTTGGTCCTGCCTCAGCCGACCTCGGCGAAGACGTACCAGGGTGGATCGGTGTTGAAGCTGAAGCGGGTCACGTTGAATGTGGATGGGTACTACACACACTTTCAGAACACCTATGCGGCGTCGCCCGATCCAAACGCCACCTCGGCGACGCAGTTTACGCAGTCGGGCGACTCCGTGACGAAGGGGTTTGAGGGCGAGACGAACTTCTATATCTCGCACGGGTTCAGCCTGTATGCGAACGGGACGGCGGGCACGGCGAAGTATGCGACCCAGACACTGAACGGCGCCACGCTGGGCAACTATGGCGAGTGGGTGGCCAATGCGCCCGCGAACACGGAGGCGATCGGGCTAACGTACCAGCGCAAGTTTGTGGATGCGGGCTTCTTCCATAAGCGCGTGGGACCGATGTGGAACGACGGGACGAACACCTCCGGGGCGACGTTGAACCAGGTGATCCCCATTGACCCCTTCAACATGGACGACGTGTATGTGAACTACACGGTGCGGAACGGCGGGCAGTTCGACGGGACCAAGTTTCGCTTTACGGCCAATAATCTGCTGGACACGCGGAACATCATCGGCGTAAGCCAGGCGGCGACGGTGCAGGCGTATACGCCGGGCACGAACGACTTCCTGACGCTGACGCCGGGGCGGAGCTTCTCGTTCACGGTGACGTTCGGGTTTCGGCCTGCCGAGAGATAAAGGCGTCGCGTGCGGGAGGGCCTGGCGGATATTTCATTTTTTTGATAGGTGATCTAACAAACAAAAGGACTTAGCTGGGGATCACTCTGTTGGCGGTTGCAGGCTCGTCCGCCAGCAGGGTGCTCCAGGGCGCGACTTTGTCAAGTCTTGTGGGTTGGGTGAGGCGGGACGGCAATGCGGTGGAACGCAGATTCCCTTCGGGAATGACAACCAGAGAAGCGAGGGCTACCTGGGGGGATGGGGGCAGGCTAAGGTGCATGGTCGATGCGGCGTTTGCGCCTACGGCAAAGGGAGAGGCGTTCTGAGACGACCGCAGGTCCTTCGACTCCGCAGGTCACGATGAAGCTGCGAGCTGCTTCGCTCAGGATGACAGCTTATTCGGGCTTAGATGACAGAACAGGGTGTAGGTGACAGGTGGGTGGAGGGTGACGGACGCACGGGTTGTGCGGTGGGACCCGAGCACAACGGGCGCATCCCCTACAATCGGAGCATGGGGCGCATCCGCATCTTGTCCGACCAGGTGGCGAACCAGATTGCCGCGGGTGAGGTGGTGGAGCGGCCGGCTTCGGTGGTGAAGGAGCTGCTCGAGAACGCGATCGACGCGGGGGCGACGCGCATACGGATCGAGGTGGAGGGCGGCGGGCGGAAGCTGATCCGCATCGTCGACAACGGCTGCGGCATGGTGCGGGACGATGCGCTTCTTGCGTTTGAGCGCCATGCGACGAGCAAGCTGCGCAGCTCGGACGATCTGCTGTCAATTGCGACGCTAGGGTTTCGCGGCGAGGCGCTGCCGTCGATTGCGTCGGTGGCGCGGGTGAGCCTCCAAACGCGGGTGGCGGAGGAGGAGGCGGGGACGGAGATTGAGATCGCCGGGGGCAAGATGCTGCGCGTCGAGGAGGCCGGCATGCCTGCCGGGACGATCATTGCAGTGCGCGACCTCTTCTTCAACACTCCGGCTCGGCGCAAGTTTTTGAAGATGGAGCAGACGGAGCTGGCGCACATTGCGGCGCTGGTGACGCACTATGCGCTGGTGCATCCGGGTAAGCACATGGAGTTGCATACGGGGACGCAGGCGCTGCTGGTGGCTCCGGCGGTGGCCGACGCGGGGGAGCGGCTGTTCCAGATCTTTGGGCGAGAGACGGCGGGGCTGATGCTTTCGACCGCGGCTGAGATGGACTTTCGGCGCGCGGGGCTGCCAGAGCCTCCGCCGTGGAAGCGCGAGGAAGGCTATGAGGCGGCCGAGCCGGGGTATATCCGGGTGACGGGCTTCGTGTCGAAGCCGGAGTTGCAGAAGCTGAACCGCAACTCGGTGTACGTGTTTGTCAACCAGCGGCTGATCCGGGATCGGCTGGTGATCCACGCGCTGATCGAGGCGTACCGGAATGTGATTCCGCCGGCAAGTTATCCCGTGGTGCTGCTGTTTCTGGAGATGCCGCCTGAGGAGGTGGACGTGAACGTGCATCCGGCAAAGACCGAGGTGCGCTTCCGGCAGCCGAGCTTCGTCCATGACTTCATCCGCGACACGGTGCGGACGACGCTGATGAACGCGCGTCCGGCGACGAGTTTCGCGGCAGCGTTGGAACCGGCGCTCCATACGGCGAGCAGCTCGTTGCTGCTGGATGTGAGTCCGCTGGCGGGGGTGGAGCAGGGGTTTGTGGAGGCCGCGCCAGAGTCGGAGCCGGACCCGGCGTGGGGGGATGCGGAACCGTTTTCGTTGGCACCGCCGGTGGTGCCGGAGAGTCCCGGACGGCTGGAGTTTGCGGGAGATGGAATCGCCGTTGGGTATGAGGAAGCTCGGGTTTCAGAGGAGATGCCGGGAGCGACCCTGAATGCGCTCGCCACGCTGAAGCCGCTCGGTCAGATGCGTGACTCTTTCATCCTGGCGGTGAACGACGAAGGGTTGTGGATTGTAGACCAGCACGTCGCGCATGAGCGTGTGCTCTTTGAGAAGATCCTGCGCGAACGCGAGGTGGAGGGGGTGCAGCGGCAGCGGCTGCTGATGCCACTGCTGGTCGATCTGCTGCCAGCGCAGATGGTGGGGTTCGCTCGGCTGGCGGAGGAGTTGGAGCGGAACGGCTTTGAGGCCGAGCCGTTTGGGCCGCGCACGCTGGCGGTGAAGGCGGCCCCGGTAGGGCTGGAAGGGCGCGAGCTGGAGCGGATGCTGGAGGAGGTGCTCGGCGTGCCGGAGCGGGAGCAGCAGGCGGAGAACGCCGATACCCGTCGCCGGAGGATTGCCGCCAGCATTGCGTGTCATGCGGCGATTAAGATCAACACGCCGTTAGAACCGGCGAAGATCGACTGGCTGCTGCGGGAGTTGGGCAAGACGGAGCATCCGACGAGCTGTCCGCATGGGCGGCCGATCGCGTTGCGGTATTCTTATAAGGACGTGCAGAAGGCGTTTCAGCGGATTTAGATCGCGAGTGCTACGAGCGAAACGCAGACTCCCTTCGGGAATGACAAACAGGAAGCAAGAGCACGGACAAGCACCATCTTTGACAATTCAGCAGGACCTTCGTGTTGCGATGCGGAGGAGCTAGACGCTTGGTTCACCCAGACGCGCGGCGGGAAGGTAGTAGGATTTGAGCAATTCTGAGGGTGGTATCCCCACGATAGAGCAGTTGAACGAGACGCGGTTGCAGCAGTGGCACCAGGGCGGCGAAGCGCTGCTGACGTTTGAGAATCTGCGCAGCTGGATCAATGCGACGGGGCTGGCGTTGTTTGCCGCGCGTCCGGGGCAGCTGCCCGCGCCCGCGCCGAGCCTGGTGGAGGCCGTGCTGGGTGCTCCGAATGCGAATCCGGTGATGGCCGATCTGGAGACGGCGAAGAGCCTGCTGGCGCGGCTGGTGACGGAGGGCGTGGCGGTGCCGCTGAACCTGTTGGGCACGCCGGGGGAGACGCCGGACTTTGTGGTGGCCGCGCCGGTGTTCGCGTATATCTTTACGCTGCGCGGGGACAAGGCGTGGAAGCAGCCTCCGCCCACGAGTGGGGCGCTGAAGGTGTCGCCACTGGCGCTGGCGACCTACGAGATGCTGACGGAGCGGGTGACGCTGAGCGCGTATGATCTGGCCACGCAGCTGGGCAAAGAGGTGACGGAATCGGCGGTGCTGCGCGCGTTGAATGAGCTTTGGGCCCATCTGCGGGTGCTTCCCGTTCCGCAGCCGGACGGGGCGGCGACGCTGTGGGAGCTGACCAGCGCACGGTTTACGAAGATCATGAAGGCGGGCGCGAACGCGGGGCAGCCGAGCGCGCTCTCGGCACTGATCAGCCTGTATCTGAACACGGCCATTGTGGCCACGGAAGAAGAGATCGAAACCTTCCTCTCTCCGCTAGCGGCGCGGAGCCGGATACGCGATGTGGTCCATGCGCTGATGGCGGCGCGGCAGTTGGAGACGTTGGCGATCGAGGGCAAGACGGTGCTGCACGTCGCGGGCGAGCTTCCGGCGTTTCTGGCTCCGGCGGGAAGTATCCTGATCGACGCGGAGGCCTCGGTCGAAGCTCCAGTGGAGGAGGCGAAGGCGACACTCGAGCTGGTGGAGGGGCCAGAGCGGATCTCGAAGTTTGTGCCGAAGCCGAAGAAGGTAGGCACGGGGTTCGTGAAGAAGTTTGCGGCTAAGCCCGCGTTTGGGAGCAAGCCTGGTTTTGGGAGCCGGCCGGCGTTTGGAGCACCGGACCGCGAGCGACGCCCGTTTGCGCGTGAAGACCGTCCGCAGCGCGGGGAGCGTCCGGCTCGGAAGCCAAGCTTTACGAAGCCCTGGCAGGAGGGCAAACCGGCCGCTTCGGAAGGTCGAGGTGAAGAGCGTCCGGCGCGGAGTTATCCGGCGCGGCCCCGGACGGAGGGCGGTGGCGATCGTCCGGCGTTTGGGCGCAAGCCAGGGTTTGGCGGGGACCGTGCCGATCGTCCGGCGCGACCGGCGGCGGGTTTTGGCGGGAAGAGCCGGGACTTCGGCGAGGGCAGACCGCCACGGCGCACGTTTGATCTTGGGGACGGCGCGCCCAGTCGACCCGTGTTCGGGCGTTCGGACGGCTCGGGCGAGGGGCGTCCGCCGCGACGGGAGTTTAACGCCGGCGCGGAGGGCGGGATGCGTCCACCACGGCGGGAGTTTACCCCGAGAGCCGGTGGAGATCGGCCTTCGTCTGATGGTCCACGCAAGCCGGGTACGTTCAGGGCGCGGCCGCAAAGCGGGACGGAGGAGCGGCGACCGTTCGTGCCGCGTGAGGGCGGCGCGGCGCGGCCTGGCGCGAAGTTCAGCGGTGGGTTTAGCGCGGGGGCGGGAAGCACGGATCGGCGCTCACGGACATCTGGTCCACCGTTCCGTAAGTTTGACGCACCGCGCGGGGATCGGTCAGACCGGACGGAGCGGACAGATCGTTCCGAACGTCCGGCTCGGCCCGAAGGCGGTGCGGGGCGTCCGCCGCGTCCAGGGGGATTTGCGGGCAAGCCTGCCGGCGGCGGCTTTGAGGGAAAGCGGACGGGTGCCAAGTTGGGCGCGAAGTTCGCGGGCAAGCCGGGATTTGGTAAGCCAGCGGGGACGTTCGATAAGTTCAAGAACAATGCGAAGCCGTTCGGCAAGCGGCCTCCCACGAAGAAGTGGAAGCCGGAGGAAGGCGGACCGGCGGCATGAGCAATCGCGAGACAGGTGGGGCGAAGCGCGCCGGTCCGGTGATCGCCATCGACGGACCGGCGGGCGCGGGCAAGTCCACGTTGGCGGCGCACCTGGCGCGGCGGTTCGGCTTTCTGAACCTGGAGACTGGCGCGATGTACCGGGCGCTCGCGCTCAAGGCGATTGAGAACGATTACGGCTTCGATGAGGAAGACCCGCTGCTGGGGTTAGCGGAGACGACGCGCATCCTGCTAGAGCCCGAGCGGGACGGCAATTGCGTGATGCTGGATGGGGTGGATGTCAGCCGCCGTATCCGGGAGCAGGACGTGACGTCGGCGGCGTCGCAGATTTCGGTGCATCCGCGGCTGCGGGCGTGGATGGTGGCTGAGCAGCGGGCGTTGGGATTGCGAGCGAAGACGGGCGTAGTGATGGAGGGGCGGGACATTGGCACGGCGGTGTTCCCAGACGCCGAGGTGAAGATCTTCTTGGACGCCGCGCCGGAGATTCGAGGGAATCGTCGCTTTCGGCAGGCGATGCCGGGGGAGAAAGCGCCCAAGCCGATCGATGAGGCGGCAGTGGTGGCGGAGTTGAAGGAACGGGACCATCGTGACCGGACGCGGGCGGAGTCGCCGCTGGTCCCGGCGAAGGATGCGGTGGTGCTGGACTCAACGGCGATGTCGCTCGAAGAAGTGCTGGCTGCGGCGGAGGAGATCGTGCGGACACACCTGGCGGGATAACGGGCCGCCCTGTTGCAAGCCTTCCGTCCTCTGCAACACAGAAATAGCGTAGTTCCACAAGTGGAGAGCTGCACCGGAACGTGTGCAAGGCACGTGATTGCCGACGGATTCTTCTGTGGATTACCGGGACATTATGCTAGGCTTTTTCCATCGTTTAGGTCATGTTGGTTTTTTGTAGCGCGTTTGTGGGTACGAATCCCAAGTGGCTTCAGCGGCAAATCGACAGGGTAAAGGGAACAGGACATGGAACAGGGAACAGTAAAATGGTTCAACGATGCCAAGGGGTTTGGCTTCATCAGCCGTCAGAACGGCGAGGACGTGTTTG
>CAXTUR010000026.1:0-584 GCA_964247455.1 uncultured Acidobacteriaceae bacterium
CCTGCTGCTGGCGCGGGCGTTGAAGGTAATCCAGGCGGGGGTGCGGCGACGCCGCCTGGAGCGGCGCCCGGGGTGGCTGCGGGTGCGGCTTCCGCTACGGCGGGGGGAGCCAGGCCGCCCGACTTCGCGACGGCGTGAACCTTGCGGATCAGTTCCTTGTTGGGGCCGGGCGGACGGGGCGCGGCTCCGGCGACCTGGCTTTCGATGCGGCTTAGCTCGGCCTTCAGGTAGTCGGCGCTTTCGAGGACGATGTCGACCACGGCTGAGGTGACGGTGATCTTCTCGTTGCGGGCGAGGTCGAGCAGAGTTTCGACCTCGTGCGCGACCTCCTGGATCATGTGGAACTCAAGGAATCCGGCCAGTCCCTTGATGCTATGGAAGGTGCGAAAGACGGAGTGGAGGGTCTCCATCGCGCCGGGGTCCTGCTCGAGTTCGAGCATCTGCCCTTCGATCAGGGCGAGGTGTTCGCGAGCCTCCATGACGAAGTCCGAGACCAGTTCGGTGTCTTCGGAGAAGGCGTTACTGGCTTCAAGTTCGGCGGCGGCGGTCTCTTCGGCGGTGGGGGCGGGCGGCTCGTCTTCGGC
>CAXTUR010000026.1:594-26180 GCA_964247455.1 uncultured Acidobacteriaceae bacterium
CGACGGGTGCGGCGGCCGCCACAGCGACCGGCGCAGCGGCTGCAGGTGGAGCAGGGGCAACGGGGGAAGCTGGCGCTGCGGTTTCGGTGGGAGCCAACGCGGCAAAGGCGGATTCCGGCGCTTCGATCGCCATGCGGATGTTGGCCAAGGCCTCGCCGAGCGGCTGGCGCGCCTCTTCGTCGAGGGTGCGCGCCCGCATCCAGGCGGCCAGGTCGCGGGCGAGCGCGGCGATGGAGTGGCGGCCATAGTCCTCCGCCTCCGCCGCAAGCGAATCGAGGTGCTCGGGGAAGAGGCCGTCGATCCCCTCGACCATCAGCACAGTCGAGAGCTCGTCGACGCGCGTGAACAGGGTTTCGGTCGTGTTGTCTGCCGCTAGACCTTCGGACATAACTTCCTCGTGGCGTGTGGGGTGCCGGGCGATGCGGATTGGGAGAGGTGCCGCCGTTTACGAAGCAAGAACTAGAACTCTTTGAAGGCTGCCTCAAGGGGGAAGGCGCCCATCTCTTCACTGCTGCTGCGGCGGGACGCTGCGCCGGCGGATGCGGACTTTCCGCCGCCAAAGGCACCCATGCCGCTCGAGACGGGGGCGGCCTTCTTATGCTTGGAACGCGACCGGTTAAGGTTGAGCGGTGCGCCATGGCCGCCGAGCATCGCGCTGAGATTGCCGACGATGTCTTTGAGCGATTCGGACTGGGCGTTCAGCTCCTGGGCTGCGGCGGCGCTCTCTTCAGCGGTGGCGGCGGTAGTCTGCGTGACCTGCTCCATCTGCATGATGGATTTCGAGATTTGTTGGAGGCCGCGCGACTGCTCTTCGCTGCCGAGGGTGACTTCATCGACCAGCGTCTTGACCGAGGCGGAGTCGCGGGTGATATCGCGGATGGCCTGCGCGACCTGGTCGACCTTCATCTTGCCGCCGTTCGACTTCGAGATCGACTCCTCGATGAGCATGGCGGTGTCTTTGGCGGCCTGGGCAGAGCGCTGGGCCAGGTTGCGGACCTCGTCGGCGACGACGGCGAAGCCCATGCCGGCCTCTCCCGCGCGGGCGGCTTCGACGGCGGCGTTGAGCGCAAGAATGTTGGTCTGGAAGGCGATCTCGTCGATGACCTTGATGATCTTCGAGATCTTGCCGGAAGAGTCGTTGATCTCGTCCATGGAGATGACCATCTCTTCCAGCTGCTCGTTGGTGCGGACGAACATGTCCTGCGACTTGCCAACGAGACCGGCCATCTGGCGGGCATTGTCGCTGTTCTTGCGGGCCATGGAGTTGATCTCTTCAGACGAGGCGGAGGTGTCCTGGAGCGAGGCGGCCTGCTCGGACGATCCCTGTGCGAGGGACTGGCTGGAGGAGGAGACCTGGCCGGCGGCGCTGGCGATCTGCTCGGAGCCGTCGGAGAGCTCGGCGACGATGGTGCCCATCTGCGAGTTGAGACCGCTGACCATCAGCCACGCCACGGCAATGCCGACGACAATGGAGAGCAAGCCCATGCCGATCGACATCCACCAGCCCATCTGTCCGGCGCGGATAGCCTCTTCGGTCGCCGCGTCCGACTCATGCTTGTGCTCGACCACCATGGTGTCGAGTTGCTCGCGCGCGGCGGTCATGGGACCCGCCACCTCCGCCTTGTACATCGCATACGCCTCGGCGGTTTTGCCCTGATGGCTGAAGGCCATCATCTTCTCCCATCCGGGAGCCAGGGCGTCCATGCGCTGTTGCAGCTTGGCGGCGGTTTCACGGCCGCTCTCACCGGCTGTCGAAGCCTCGTAGGATCGCAACGCCTCGACAAACCCGGCCTTGTTCTTTGAGGCGTCGGCTTCAAACTTCTGCTTTTCCGCCGCCTCGGGATCGAGCACGCTGCGCAGCATGTTTCCACGCATGGTGTTCAGATTGCCTCGCATCTCGGAAGCGGCGAAAAGCTTTGGAATAGCCGTCGAGGAAACGTCATGGATCTCTTTTCCCACCGAGTTGAACCCGAAGAGGGCCACGGCGGAGAGGATGACGTTCATCAACATCACCATGCCTGAGGCCACAAAAAACCGTTTGCCGATCGTCATCGAAGAACCCACGTTACTCTCCTTATTTGCTGGTGCGTACTCTAAAAGCCGGCGGATATGCCTTGCAGTTCTGGCCTGCTGAGTACCTGGTCCATGTCGAGCAGAATCTTGACTTTGCCCTTGATCTTGGCCATGCCGGAGATGTACGGGGTGACCGGACCGTGGCCGAAGTCGGGGGTGTCTTCAATGTCGGACGGGACCAATGTGAGGACCTCGACCACGCCGTCCACCACAATGCCGACGGGGAGGTCGGTGCCGCCCGAGTCCGCGCTGACCACCACAATGCAGGTGCGCTCGGTGTAGTCGAGCTCGGGCAGGCCAAACTTCATGCGCAGATCGATGACAGGGATGACGCGGCCGCGCAGATTGATGACGCCTTTGACGAAGTCGGGGGTCTGCGGGACGGCGGTGATCTCCTGCACCTTCATGATCTCGCGCACGCGGAGGACGCTGGTGCCGAACTCTTCCTTGCCGAGCTGGATGATGAGGTACTTGCCCGACCGGCCTTCGGCGAGCAGATTGTGGGGTCTGATCTTTACCGGTGCCGCCAACGCCGTCGACTCTGCCTGCATCTCGCGCTCCTCCGCTCCTCCCGTTCCACGCTGGTTGCAAGCATGGACGGGCAGGCCGCGCGGACTTCACTCCGCACATAGGCTTCTCATCGGCGAGTTTTCGCAAACAGTTACTTCAGGACAGGAGGCTGTGGAACGGATGCGCCCAGCGGAGGGCTAGACGCATCGCGCGCCTTTCCGCCTTCGGTGGGATCATTGGTGATGAGAGCCTAACGAATGGCTGCCTGTTGCGCCGCCACGGCCGCGCCGATCACGCGGGTCGCGGCGTCGTCGGGAACGATCTCCATGGTATAGCTTTGCAGCGGGCTCATCGTCACCATCTGCTGGACGTAGTCGCGCAACATGGGAAGGTCGACGAAGCGAACGTTAAAGCCGGTAAGGAAGAACTTGCCCGGGCCGTCAAGATGGATGGAGCTGGCGGTGGCGGCAGCGAGCGCCTTGTGCCAGAGCCGCTTGAACTCCATACACTTGGCGTCGCCTTTGTTGGCCGCCTCGAAGACCTCGTCCGGTTCCATGTCGAGGAAGCGGAGACGCATCGCCCGGTGCCCCATAATGCCTTCCATATGACCGCGTCCGCCGCAGCCGCAGTAGCGCTCTTTGTCGTCGAGGGTGACAACGGTGTGGCCGCCTTCGCCGGCGGACGGCATGAACGGATAGCGGCCATAGCCGATGCCGACGCCCATGCTCCAGACGCGGATGGTGTGGTCGAGCTTGCCGATTGAGGCGGCAAGGCCGGAGGCGACCGCATCGGCGTCGTTGAGAACGTTGACGGCGACGTCGAGACCATGGTTCTTGAGCTGCATGGTGAGCAGCTCCTGCACACGCGCGCCCTTAAGCTGCGGGAGGTTGGGGGAGTCCTCGATCACGCCATTCTTGATAATGCCGGGCAGCGCGACGCCCACCGCCGTCACGTTCTTCGCGGTGTCGGCTGCCGCGGTAACCCGCTCGCAGATGGTGCGGATCAAGCCTTCGGTGGGCATCTCGACCAGCGCGTACTGGTCGTCTTCATTCTCCGGAAAGCGCCGGAGTTCGCCCGCCAGCTTGTGGTCTACGACCAGGCCCGCCAGCATCCGCTCCGATAAAGTCACACCCACAATGGTCGTCATCGTTCGCCTTGGCCTCGTTGGTTCGGGGTGCCGGGAGCTAGTCGAATTTGCTCACGCGGTTCAATCCGTTGAAAGCCGCTACTTTATAACATTCCGCGAGCGTTGGGTAGTTGAAGACTGTATCCACAAAATAATCCAGCTTTCCGCCCAACGCCATGACGGCCTGTCCGATGTGCACCAGTTCGCTCGCACCCTCGCCGATGATGTGGACGCCGAGCAGCTGATGGGTCATTCGGTGGAAGATCAGCTTGAGCCGCCCCGTGGTATCGCCGCGGATCTGCCCGCGCGCGATCTCGCGATAATACGCCACGCCGACCTCGTAGGGCACGTCCTCTTCGGTGAGCTGCTCCTCCGTCTTGCCGAGGAAACTGATCTCGGGGATGGTCCAGATGCCATAGGGATAGAAGCTGGGATTGGAGATGATACTCTCATCGCCAAAGGCCCGCGCAGAGGCCACGCGGCCCTGCTCCATCGAAACAGAGGCGAGCGACGGGAAGCCGATGACGTCGCCCACGGCGAAGATGGTGGGGACTTTGGTGCGGTAATCCTTGTCAACCGGAATGCGGCCACGCGAGTCGGAGTCGATACCGACGGCGGCGAGGTTGAGCTCGTCCACATTGCCCTGGCGACCGACGGCGTAGAGCAGCGCGTCGCCCTGAAGCTTCTTCTTGCTTTCGAGGTTGGCGACGACCGTGCCGTCGGGCATCTCTTCGACCGACTCCACCTCTTCGTTGAGGCGCATGGTGACGCGGGAGTCGCGCAGATGGTAGCTGAGAGCCTCGATGATCTCCTGGTCGGCAAACTCAAGCAGACGAGGGCGGCGCTCAACCAGCGTGACCCGGACGCCGAGCGCGGAGAACATACAGGTGTACTCGACGCCAATCACGCCGCCGCCGACGATGATGAGGGTCTTGGGCAGGCTGGGCAGATCGAGGACCAAGTCGGAGTTGATAATGCTGCGGCCGTTGATCGGGACTTTGGGCGAAGAGGCGGGCTTGGTGCCGGTGCCGATGAGGACATTCTTCGCCTCGTAGATGGACGATCCGCGCGAGTTGGTGACCTTTACATGGGTCGGATCGACGAAGCTGGCTACCCCGACCAGCATTTCGATGTTGTTGCGCGAGAGCTGAGCCTCGGTGACGTCCACTTCGGTCTTGATGACGTGCTGGACGCGGAAGGCAAGGTCCGCCATGGTAATGCGTTCTTTGACCCGGTAGTTCATCCCGTAGATGGATTTGTAGTTGTAGCCGGAGAGGTGGAGGACGGCTTCGCGCATCGTTTTGGACGGGATGGTGCCGGTGTTGATGCAGGCGCCGCCAACAACTTCACGCATCTCAACCAGTGCTACCTTCTTGCCCAGCTTGGCCGCGTAGATGGCGGCGCGCTGGCCGGCGGGGCCGGAACCGATGACAATCAGATCGTAAACACTGCTCATATTGCTTGACCTCAACGCGGGTGGACACGCGTTGCTTGCATCGCGTACGCTCGGGGCTACCGAGGGTTCTGTAATGTCCTTCCGGTGGGGCGAACCGCATGACCGGGGGGCCGTGAATGACTGTAGGCGTAATCCGCCCATCCTGCTAAAAGTAACACAGCGACGCCAAGCCCCCTACACTGGAGGAATGAATCTGCCGCCCTTGCATTACGCGATCTCAGATCGGAACTCGGCCCGTCAGGACGGCTTCGCGCCGCCTATGGAACAAGCCCGGCGATTGGCCGCCGAGGGAGTGGAGTTCTATCAGCTGCGGGATAAAGATCTTCTCGCAGCCGAGCTGGTCGAGATGGCGCGTGGGCTGTTGAAGTGCCTATCAGGGACAACTACCCGCCTGCTTGTGAACCATCGCGCGGATGTGGCTGCCGCTGTTGGCGCACAGGGTGTTCATCTCACTTCCTCGCCTGATGATTTGACGGTGCGGCAGGTGAATCGGGTATATGCCGCGGCAGGACGGCTCACGCCTCAGGTGACAATCTCGTGTCATTCGCTCAACGACATCACGCGCTTTGTTGACGAGCCGCCAAGCGGCATTCTCTTTGGGCCGGTGTTCGGCAAAACGGTGGCGGGGGAGCGCGTCATGGATGGGATAGGGTTAGCGCTGCTGCGAGAGGCCTGCCAGCGTGCGGGGGCTGTGCCGGTGTTCGCGCTGGGGGGCGTGACGGAGGAGAACACCGCCGCATGCGTGGAGGCGGGCGCGGCGGGGGTTGCGGGAATACGGCTCTTCCAGCGCGGGTAGGAGATTGAGAGCAACCGTGCACCGGTACGTCCACTCATACGCCCCATGAAGCTTACCCTCCTACCGTTTGCCGCCGCTTTGCTTCCGTGTGTCGCCTTCTCTCAACCCGCCCCGACGGACCAGACAGTGGGCAAGCTGGAGGCGGTCGCCACATTTAACGGGCCTATGCCGACCGGCGTGACTGTTTCGCACAGCCATCGCATCTTTGTAAACTTTCCGCGCTGGGGCGACGAGGTGCCGTTCACCGTGGCCGAGATCGTCGGCGGCAAGGCGGTCGCTTACCCGAACGCGGAGGTGAACGAATGGCCGGGGCGTTCGCTACCTAATCCGAACGCCTTTATGGATGAGGCGGCGAACCAGACGCACTTCGTCAGCGTGCAGTCGGTGGTGGTCGACCCGATGAACCGGCTGTGGGTACTGGACACGGGCGCGCCGCTGCTGAAGAATGTTGTGCCAGGCGGGGCGAAGCTGGTGTGCGTCGATCTGGTGACAAATCGGATCGTGCGGACGATCCTGCTGCCGCCCGAGACCGCCGGGACGAACAGCTATATGAACGATGTGCGCTTCGATCTGCGCGTGGGCGACTCCGGACCGCAGGACTCGCAGACCATGATCGGCAGCAAACCGGCCGCCAATCCGAACAAGCCGGCTCCCGATCCTTCGCACCCGACGGCTGAGCGCAGTCCCGGCACTGCGGAAGCGTCTTCGGGGCAGATTCACGGGACGGCGTACATTACGGATTCCTCTTCAGAGGGGCCGAACGCGCTGATCGTGGTCGATCTTGCCACGGGCAAAAGCTTTCGCCGCCTGAACCAGCATGAGAGTGTGGTGGCGCAGTCAGGTTTTCTAATGTTTGCCGAAGGGCAGCCAGTCTATAAGACGGAGCCGGGCAAGCCCGCCGAGCCGGTAGTATTTGCGGCGGACAGCATCGCCATCTCCGCCGATGGACGGGAACTGTACTACTGCCCGATCAACTCCACGCGGCTCTACAGCGTCAGCACGGAGACGTTACGCGACCGCTCAAAGTCCGACGCACAAGTGGCCGCGACGGTGCGGGTGCTGACGGGCAAGATGCCGTCGGACGGCATGGAGTCGGACGCTGCCGGCAATGTGTACCTGACCGATCCGGTGACGGACTCCATCCATCGCTTCAGCCCAAAGACGGGTTTGATCGAGACGATCGCGCACGATCCGCGGCTGCTGTGGCCGGACACGATGAGCCTGGCCGACGACGGCTACCTGTATGTGACGGCGAACCAGCTGCATCGGCAACCGACGATGCACAATGGAAAGGACCTGCGGCAGAAGCCGTACCAGCTGTTCCGGATTAAGGTGGACGCGCAGCCGGTGCGCCTTAAGTAGCTACGCCTAGAGCCAGCCCTTGGCGCGGGCTATGCGGGCGGCGTCGATGCGGTTGGCGGCTCCGAGCTTGCTGATGATCTCCGACAGATTGTTGCGGATGGTGCCTTCCGAAAGCCGAAGATCGGCCGCAATCTCCGCCGAGGTGCGACCGTCGCCGGCGCGCTGGAGGATCTGGCGCTCGCGGGCTGTGAGCGGGTCGGGCTCGACGTTCCAGGCTTCGGCCGCGAGCGCGGGATCGACCACGCGCAGGCCGCGATGGACGCGGCGCACGGCGTCGGCGAGCTCGGCGGCGGGGCGGTCTTTCAGCAGATAGCCGCAGGCACCAGCGTCCAGGGCGCGGCGAAGATAGCCGGGACGCGCGAAGGTGGTGAGGATGACGGTGCGCGTTTTGGGATGGCTGCGGGTGAGTTCGGCGGCGAGTTCGAGGCCGGTAAGCTTGGGCATCTCGATGTCGGTGACCAGCACGTCGGGGGCGAGCTTGCGCACGGCGGTGAGGGCTTCGCGGCCATCCGGCGCGGTGGCGACGACGATGAGGTCGGCTTCAAGATCGAGCAGGGCGGCGAGCGCGCCGAGGACCATCGCTTGATCTTCGGCGAGCACGACGCGGATCGGCGGCATCAGCTTGCCCCGGCGGTCGCGGGAAGCTCGACACGCACGCGCGTTCCATCGGCGACCTCGAGCGAAAAGCGGCCGCCGATGCGCTGGACCCGCTCCCGCATCCCGCGCAGGCCGTTGCCTTCACGGGGCGCGGGATGGAGGCCGTCGTCTTCGACGGTAAGGGCGAGACGGCCTTCCGCGCTGGTGACGCTGACGCGGCAGTGCGTGGCGTGGGCGTGGCGGACGATGTTGGTGACGGCTTCGCGGAGGGTAAGCGACAGAACAGTCTGGACTTCGGGACCGATGGGGATGGTGGGTTCGACTGCGGACAGCGTAAGGGCGACTCCGGCGGCGTCGAGGGCGCGGCGGGCGAGGGAAAGCTCGGCGTGGAGACTTTGGGTGCGGTAGCCGCCGATGGCTTCGCGAACCTCGGCGAGTGCGGTGCGGGCGGTGCGTTCCACATCGGCGATCTCGGCGGCGGCGCGGGCCGGGTTTTGTTCGAGGAGCTTCCCGGCGAGTTCGGCCTTCAGCACGATGACAGATAAGGTGTGGCCGAGGACATCGTGGAGGTCCCGGGCGATGCGTTCGCGCTCGGCGACGGCGGCCAGCTCGACGATCTCACGTTCGGCGCGGCGAAGTTTGCGGTCATTGCGCTTGCCCTCGGCGACGACCAGATTGCTGACACCGACGACAGTGACAAAGAAGACGCTGATGGCGAGGTTGATGGGGCCGCGTTCATAGTCGCGCCAGATGGGGTGCCCGATCAGCCAGTATCCTTCGGCGAAGAGAAGGCAGGCGTCGGCGAGGATGAGGCCCAGCACCGTGGCCATGTGCGGGACAAAGAACGGCAGGTATCCGGCGCAGTAGATAAAGAAGCTGGACGCGCCTTCGTTGCGCGGGTAATCCACGACGCCAAGCAGCAGCAAGGCGGTCAGATAGAGGAATTGTTGGCGTCTGGTGGTGGCTTTGTTCAATGCGAAGTACATGGCGAGGAAGACGCCGTAGATGCATACTGTCTCCAGCCAATAGGCCAGGGTACGGCGGATCACGGGCTCGATAAAGTAGAAGCCGGAGTAGGCCAGCCAGATGTAGCTCCACATCCGGCTGGTCTGGCTGGCGCTATGCGCTTGCACCGTCCCCGATTTGGCGTCATCGCATTGCATGGTGGAGGCTAGTCCCTTCCCTACGATTATGCAGCGTTCTCCTGACGGTGGAAGACGGCCCAGCTGACGCCGAGCATCAGGAGCGCGAAGCCAAGAAGGCCGGCCCAATGCACGCCGAGCGAGATCGCATCGCGATAGCCGAAGATGCTGAGCATCAGCTGCGCGAAGTGGTATGTCGGCAGGAAGACCGCGACTTTCTGGAGCAGGTGCGGCAGATAGCGCACAGGTATCCAGAGGCCGCTCATGAATGACATGGGCAGATAGATGAGGTTGACGATGCCGGGCGCGGCGTTGGCGGGCACGAGCAGCGCGATCAGCAGACCCATGCTGGCGAAGGCAACGGCACCAGCGGCGGTCATGCCGAGCATTTCGACGATCTGCATGGGCGTGACGGACACCTGCGCAAACGCCACGCCGATGACGATCAAGATCGAGACAATCAGCAGGCCGAACGCCATGGCCGTCATGCATTTGCTAAAGAGATAGGCCGCGACCGGCATCGGGCTGGCGCGCTTCAGTTCAAGCCAGCCCATCGCGCGTTCGCTCGCCATGCCGACGCCGATGCCGAAGAGCGCCGCGCCGATGGTGCCGAAGCAGGCATAGCCTCCGAGGAGAGCCTTGGCGACGCTGAAGTTGCCGTCGTAGACGTGCCGATTGGCCACGCCGAAAAGGACGTAGAACATCACCGGGAAGGCGACCACCGAAAGCGAGAAGGAGCGTAAGCGGAAGAGCTTGAGGAACTCGTACTTGGTTTCTTTGAGGTAGATGGGCAGCGCCGGGGTGGAGCGGCGGACGGGAAGCGTGATGGATGCGGTTGCCATGGTGCATCTCCTTGTTTGTGTTGCTTTTGGTTGTCATTCCCGGAGGGAATCTGCGTCTCCCTTGCTTAGTGCGACGTGAGGGCGAGGAAGGCGTCTTCAAGCGCGGGGCTGGCGACTTCCAGGCCGCTGACGGTGGGATCTTCGAGCAGCATGGCGCGGAGGACAGTTTCGGCTTCGACCGCCGTGACCACGGTGATGCCGCGCACCTGCTCGACCCTGGTGACGGACGGGAGCGTCCAGAGGAACTCGCGGCTGAGTTGCGTGGTGCAGCGGATGGTGCGTCCGGCGCTCTTGCTCTTGATCTCGGCGGGAGTGCCCTCGAAGACGACACGGCCTTTGTCGATGACGATGATGCGGTCGGCGAGGGCGTCGGCCTCTTCGAGGTAGTGCGTGGTGAGGAGGACGGTCTTGCCGCGATCGGCGAGCGAGCGGATCTGCGTCCACAGGCCGCGACGGGCTTCGATGTCCATGCCGACGGTCGGCTCGTCGAGGAAGACGAGGTCGGGATCACCGCAGAGCGCGAGGCCGAAAAGAAGCCGCTGCCGCTGCCCGCCGCTCAGGTGTCCGTACAACTTGTTCTCAATCCCGTGTAGCTGTGCGATGCGGATAACCTCGCCGAACGGAAGCGGCGCGGGATAGTAGCTGCGGAAGAGGTCGATGTGCTCGCGGACCTTCAGCGTCTTGGGGACGCTGCCGACCTGGAGCATCGCCCCGACGCGGCTGCGGGTGGCGGCGGTGCGGGGATCGCTGCCGAAGACGCGGACGGCTCCGGCAGTCGGGGCGGTGAGGCCGAGCATTAGGCGGACGGCGGTGGACTTGCCCGCGCCGTTGGGGCCGAGCAGCGCGACGATCTCGCCCGGATGCAGGCTGAGGCTAAGGCCGTCGAGCGCGGTGGTTGTGCCATACTTTTTGGTGACGGCGGTGAGCGAGGCGGCGGGCTGTAACTGCGGCGTAACGCTTCGCGCCGGTGGGTATAAAGTGATCTCTTCGGGGTATATTGTGGGGGTCATCGTTTCCTCCTGAGTTCCATCTACGAGAACCATCATGGGCTCAAACGCGAAGGGAAAGAAGGAGCGGCTGTCACGAATCGGCGTGACAGGTGTCATTTGTGGTGAGCGTCGTTCGTGCGAGAGCGTGAAGCTAAGAACGCGGATTCCCTTCGGGAATGACAACCAGAAATGCAAGAACAAGGACGAGAAGCAGATTCCTCCGCTTCGCTGCGAAATGACAGCAATCGAGAGGTGACTGCTCTACATATAGTCCGCGCCATATTGCACAGGGATCTGGGTAAAGGCGATGCGCGTCGGCGCGGCCTCGCGGGCGGGCAGCATTCCGGCGAAGTGCAGCGTGGTGTGGCCGAACTTGAGGTTGAGTTTGTCCATGGTGCGGGAGAGCTCGGTGCGGCGGTCGGGGTCACCGAAGAGCGTCTCCTGGTGCTCGTCCTCACGGGTGAGATCGCACAGCGTAATGGCGACGAAGAAGGGCTTCTCGTACTCTGGGCCGTGGGGGCGCTGCTTCCAGCCGGTCTGGAGCATCTGCAGCAGGGTCAGCGTGTCCTGCGCGTCGGCGAAGCGCGTCTCCATGCGCCAACCCATATGCATGATGCCGCTGGTGTGCTTCTTGGTTTTACGTCCCTCAATGCGTGCAACTTGCTCGCGATTGAGGGCGTAGCGGACAGTCAGCGACATGGAGCCGGCGTAGAACTTCTCCATCCGCAGCCGCATAGCCGCCTTATGCAGCAGCTTGTGCGCGACCGCCCAGGAGCCTTCGTCGGTGCGGAACTCCGGCCCCAGGACGTGCGAGTGGCCGAGCGACTTCTGAATGTCTGACGCGATCGGCGCGCCGTCGTCGCCGGTCTCGTCGCCGCGCAGCCAATGGAAGAGGCGGTCGCCCCAGACGCTGTCCCAGAGCTTGTGCATGCCGGTGCGGTCGAGCGCGAGCAGGTCCCGCATGGTCGTCATGCCCTTGGCGTTAAGGCGCTTCTCCATGCGCGCGCCCACTCCGGGGAGATCGCGCAGCTCCAGGTGCTCGATGGCACGGGGAAGCTGCGACGGGAGAAGACCGATGAGCCCGTCGGGCTTCTGCATATCGCTGGCGATCTTGGCCAGGTAGCGGTTCGGCGCCATGCCGATGGAGCAGCGGAGCGTCTCGCCGACGTCGTCGCGGATAGCTTGTTTGATGGCGAGCGCGATCTCCCGGGCGCGAGGCGGCTCCTGCTCGCGTCCAATGAGCTGGCAGACGACCTCGTCGATCGATGGCGTATGCGCGACCGGACAGCAGCGCTCCACCGCGTCCGCGATGGCGTGCGAATACTTCGCGTACTCCGTATGACTACCCTCAATCAACACGATGCCGGGGCAGAGGCGCTTGGCCTCGCCGACCTGGGTGCCGGTCTTGATGCCTAGCGCCTTTGCCTCGTAACTTGCCGCGATGCAACAGGTTGTGTCCGTCATGGTCGGCACCACGGCGAGGGGTAGATTGCGGTACTCCGGATGCAGCTGCTGCTCCACCGACGCGAAGAAGCTGTTCAGGTCGATATGGAGGAAGCTGAAACGGTCGGGTTGGCTGGGCGTGTCCATTGAAGTAGAACGGATAAGTTGTTCGCTTTATCTTCGTATAGAATACGCTTGAGCGTGTATCTTGCAAGTAGGTTTAGCGTCTAAACAGGATGAGTATGCGACAGATGCTGCTTGTGGTTTGCGTGCTGGTGGTTGCGGGAGTTTTCTGGGGGGTACGATCGATGGCGTTTGGTGCGGAGACGAGGAAGGAGCCGCTGCCGGCTCCAGCAGTGGACGAGCCCACACAGGCGCACAGCGAGACGGCGGTCTTTGCCGGCGGATGTTTCTGGGGCGTGCAGACGGTCTTTCAGCAGGTGAAGGGAGTAACTTCGACAGTGGCTGGCTACTCGGGCGGCTCGGCGGCGACGGCAACGTACGATCAGGTCTCCGGCGAGAACACCGGCCACGCGGAGGCGGTGAAGGTCGTCTTCGATCCCGCCAAGGTGAGCTATGGAACGCTGCTGCGGATCTTCTTTTCGGTCGTCCATGATCCGACGCAGCTCAACCGGCAAGGTCCGGACGTGGGCACGTCATACCGCTCGGCGATCTTCTACGCTACGCCGGAGCAGCAGAAAGTGGCAGTTGCGTACATCGCACAACTCGATGAAGCCAAAGCTTTTCCGAAGAAGATCGTGACGGAGTTGGTGCCGTTGAAGGCCTTCTACAACGGCGAGGATTATCACCAGGACTACGCCGTCAAGAATCCCGGTAATCCGTACATTCAGGTCTGCGATGTGCCGAAGACGGCCGCGTTGAAGGCGCAGTTCCCGGAGCTTTTCGTGGAATATCGGCGCAAGTAAGCTACTGCGTAACTTCGCCCTCCGGCTCGTCGGTGGGGTCGTCGATCTCCGCCTGAAAGCCCTCTAAGAGGCGCGCGAGGAAGGCGTCCGGATCGGCTCTTTTATTTTGGATTTGATCGGCGTTGGCGATGTGCCGGGCGAGATCAGCGAGCACGATGCCCCAGGCGAACGGGTCGTCCCACGCGCCGGTCTGGATGGAGACGTGCTGGCCCTTCTCGGCAATCCACACGCGCATCACCTCGAAGGAGGCTTTGTCGCGCTGCGCGGCTGGCGGAATGGCGAGGATCTTTTCGGCTCCCAATGAATGCTCCTGTTAGCTTCGGCGTCGCGTTCTAAGTGAATTCGTTTACTCAAAGCAGAATCTCTAAGATGAGTTCAAGTCTTGTTTTGCAAGGTATTAACCGCACCACTTCGCATTAACAAGCCTTTGCTCGGTAGTGTCCAAAGTCGATGGCAACAGTTTATCCCTTCTCCGCAGCAGCTGCTCCTGACGACAACGACCGGCCTTTTTCCGCCCACGCCGAAATGACCATCCTTGGCGGGATGATGGTCGAGCCGGTCGCCATTGTCGACGCGACGATGTTGCTGCGCGCCGACGACTTTGCGCTCGACTCGCACCGCCGTATCTACGCCACCATGCTCGCGCTCACCGAGCTAGGCCATGCGGTCGACATCGTGACGGTGTCGGAAGAACTGCGCCGTAAGAAAGAGCTTGACTCGGTCGGCGGCGTCGCCTATCTGGCCTCTCTCAGCGAAGGTCTTCCGCGGAAGCTGAGTATCGAGTCCTATGTCCGCATCGTGCGAGACAAGAGCCTGATGCGGCAGCTTATGACAGTGTGCGACGGCGGCATGATGGAGGCGGCGGACCAGAGCCGGCAAGCGCTCGACGTGCTGAACACCGTCAGCCAGCGGCTGGTCGAGATTTCGGAACACGCCATCACCGGCGGCTTCTCCGACATCGCCGCCATCGTCAAGGACTCCTTCGGCTCCATCGACGAGCTTTACGCACAGGGCCGTGAGGTCACTGGCCTCGCCACGCACTACCTCGAGTTTGATCGTATGACGAGCGGGCTGCAGGAATCCGAACTCATCATCATTGCGGCGCGGCCCTCGATGGGCAAGACGGCCTGGGCGATCAACATCGCCGAGAACGCGGCGGTGCGCGGGGGCAAGGTGGTCGCCGTCTTCTCGCTCGAGATGTCAAAGGCCAGCCTTTTGCGCCGTATGCTGGCCTCGCAGGCGCTGGTCAACTCGAAGGCCATCCAGACCGGGATGCTGATGCGCGACGATCGGGGCAAGCTGGTCGCCGCGCTTGAACGGCTGATGGAGTCGAAGATGTTTATCGACGACACCCCGGGCATCACGCTGGCCGAGATGCGAGCCAAAGCGCGGCGGCTGAGGCAGCAGCACGGTCAGCTCGACATGATCGTGATCGATTACCTGCAGCTGATGACCGGCTCAACCGGCTCGGGGAAGGGCTTCGAGAACCGCACGCAGGAGGTCTCGGCCATCTCGCGCGGGCTAAAGGCGCTGGCCAAGGAGATGAAGGTACCGGTGGTCGCGCTCTCCCAGCTCTCGCGCGCCAGCGAGCAGCGCGGCGGCGACAAGAAGCCCCTGCTGAGCGACCTGCGCGAGTCAGGATCGATCGAGCAGGACGCCGACGTGGTCTGCTTTATCCACCGCGAGGAGTACTACGACCGCGAGAACGAAGACCTGAAAGGCAAGGCCGAGATCATCATCGCCAAGCAGCGCAACGGCCCGACGGGCAGCGTCCACCTGGCGTATTTGGCGGACTACACGCGGTTCGAGAACCTGGCGAGCGGCGGCGAGGGCGCGTACTAGCCGCGCTCCCGCCACTCTCTGCGCCTACTTTACGACTTCCATCACCACCTCGACATCCTGATGCCGCGTGCTGCCGGGGATGTCGAGCGAGCCGAGGACGAGGGGCTTGCCGGGGGTGAGAATACCTGTTCCTTCAAGCACAGTTTGCCGCACGACTGGGTCTTGCCCGAATCCATTTTGGCCGCCCTCCGCGATGCTCGACTGCTCGGCCTTGGTGCGAAGGTTTACTCCGTTTACGGACTCGTTCAACGTCGCATCGAAATTCAGACCAATATCAAGATAGGTGAACTGGGTCTGCGAATTGGATTTGCCGGCATCGTAGGAGCCGGTGGCGACAGGCACCCTGCTGCCTTGCTTCATGGTTGTCCTCTGGCCGGAGACTACGATCATGGCGAAGTGTTGTATGCCGATGCGCTTGCCCGCGTCGCTCTCGATGAGGGTATAGGTCAGCCGGTAACTTTTCCTTGGGCGATCAAGATCGGCGATCAGCTTCTGTGCGAGTTGTATCTGGTTTTGCGGTGCGTTGATGACGATAGCGTTCATACTGGGCACCAGATAAACCCTCGCTGTCGGGTCCATCATATTGCGCATCGCGGTCAGTACTTCTGTGACCTCATGTTGTTCGCTGATGTTTGTTAGGTAGAACGTCTGCGTAGGATTGTCGGTGGTCGAGGGACGCGGTTTGTCGGCTGATTGGGCCGATGCGCCGGTCCCGCAAAACGCTAGAACTAACACAACTGAGATCGAAAGGGCGAAACGCGTGCGGTTCACTGGTCATCTCCTGTGTGGGTGGGGTGGAAAAACTGTTGAACCTCGGCCCGTTCCTCGGCATACCGCGCCGCTCGTTGTACTGGATCGAGCATGGCGAGCTGAACGGGATCGCCCTTGTGAGCGAGCTTGAGAAGCAGCTCCTCCTGCTCCGTCAAAGGCAGCGGCGGAGCCGGATAGCTGATCGCGGCAAGCTCTTCCCGAGGCCGCGAAGCTGTTACAAGCCGGGCTCTTCGCACTGACGGGTTATGCAGTGTCCGCGTTGCAGAAGCGGGCGGGATCACGAGTCCATCTACGGCGTGCATGGAGATTGGCTGCCGACGCGGGAAAGCGGCTCGCGGCGGCTTCCGATGGGCGGTGAAGAAGAGCGCGCAGACTACGCCCGCCAGCACCGCGCCTCCCGCGAACGGAGCTGTCCTCCACGGCGAGCGGGGCGGTGCGGGCATCGAAGGAGGACGATGCCGGACTGCGCTCACGATGCGGCTCTCCATGCCGTCGGGCGGTGCTGCGTCACGCAGACCATGCAATACCCTGCCGACGATCTCCTCGTTTGTATTGCTCATACTCCTCCTTTATCCAGCCGCTCGCGCAGCCGGGTTCGGGCGCGAAACAGCAAGGCGCGGACGGCGGACTCGCTCCGGCCCAACACAGACGCCATCTCCGCCGTATCGAGCTCTTCGACCGCGGAGAGCAGAAGGACGTGGCGCTCCTTACCAGGCAGACGCTCAATCTCGGCCATGACTGCCTTCACGCGGCAGGCTTCTCCGACCGCCTGATCCACCGGGATGCTGCGCGAGACGAGGCCCGTGGCGAACTGCTCGTCCATCTGCTCTGGCCGGATGCGGCGGCGGCGGTCGAGCGCGAGATTCCAGACGATCCGTACTAGCCAGACGCGCATCTCGCGCACGGCGGGCAGGTCGCGCTCGTGTTCGAGGACGCGCACGAAGGCATCCTGCACCACGTCTTCCGCCTCGGCCGGGCTGCGCAGCACCGAGTAGGCGACGCGAAAGAGCAGCGCGGAGTAGGTCTCCACCAGAGCGGCGAGGTCCGGAGCCGCGACACCGGAGACCGACTCCGCACGCTCCGTGTACGGCAGACCCAAGCTGTAGCCCTCTGAGGAAGTCACGAAGTGGGTTCCCTTCTACTTCGACAGACGGGCGAGGCGGCTTTGCGCTCGTTTATTTCCGCGGTATCTGGTTGGCGGATGCCCGGGGCCAAAAGAGCATTGTTGACCCCTTAGTCCTGCTCGACCAGGCAATCGGCGTGAGATGGCGGGCGATGTTGTTTAGAGCTGATCAGCGCCACAGGTTTCGTGCGTAGGGTCCCCATGCGGGCTGCACGACGCGGCTAAGAGTGCTCCAACATTTAGCGAAGTTTACCGTAAGTCGCACAGCATGGGCAGGACCCTCTAATCGGACGATACCATTGGACCTGTGAAGAGCTGGATTGAGGTGTCGGTCGAGCGGCTGGCGGCAAACTATCGCAGGTGCCGTGCCGTGCTGGAGCAAGAGGCGGGAGCGGGAGCGGCGGTGCTGGCGGTGGTCAAGGCAAACGCGTATGGGCATGGCGCGGCGGTGTGCGCTTCCGTATTGGCGAACGCTGGCACGGAGTGGCTGGGCGTGACGGACGCGGCGGAAGGCGTGGTGGTCCGGGAGGCGCTTCGTTTCGTAAGCAGGGAGCGGCAGCCGCGTGTGTTGGTGATGTGCGGGCATCTCCCGGAAGATGCTGCGGCCATCGTAGAGCATCGATTGACGCCGGTGATCTGGACGGTCGCGCAGATGGAGGCGCTGGCCGAAATCGCCGGTGCGGAGCCGGTCGAGGTGCATCTGGAGATCGACTCGGGGATGTCGAGGCAGGGGGTTGCGCTTCGTGAGCTTCCCGCTGTGCTGACGTATCTGGCGCGTGAGCCGCATCTTCGGCTCGAGGGCGTGATGACGCACTTCGCCTCGGCTGAAGTGGCTGGATCGGCGCAAACGGAGACGCAGCGGATGAGCTTCGAGGCCGCATTGGAGCGCGTCACCAAGGCTGGGCTACGGCCAAACTGGGTCCATGTCGGCAACACGTCGGCGCTTAATAATGGAGCCGATGGCGGTACACTGGCATGGCTTGGGCGGCTGGCGGACCAGCTTGGCGCCAGGTCGATGGGGCGCGCGGGGTTGGGCTTGTATGGGTACAGCCTGCCGCTTGAAGGTCTCGTTGCGAGCGACGGCGACGCTTCGCGACTTGATCGCAAGGTACTGCCGGTCATGACGTGGAAGACCCGCATCCTTAGCCTCAGCAGCGTGGAGGCTGGGGCGCGAGTGGGATATAACGGCAGCTTCGTGGCTGAGCAGCCGCTGCGGCTGGCGCTGCTGCCGGTCGGCTACGCGGATGGGTTGCGGCGGGAGCTGTCGTCAACCAACGCGAAAGCGGGTGGATGGGTGATGGTGCGGGGACAGCGTGCGCCGGTGGTTGGCCGGGTCTCGATGAACCTGACTACGGTCGATGTTTCCGCAATTGAAGAAATAGCTGTTGGCGATGAGGTGGTCCTGCTCGGAAACGGCATTACGGCTGAAGATCACGCGGCGGTTGCCGGAACAATTCCCTACGAGATTGTTTGCGGAGTACGAACAGTACCCGTACTTACTTCGTGATGCCCTTTCCTTCAGTGATCGTCAGGATGGTGTCTGAAGCTGAAACTGGTACGGTCTCTTTGACACCGCTGGGCCAGTGGATTTCGAGCTTCTCGACTATGGTGGCGGAGCCGAGACCAAAGTGGGGTCGGGGGTCTGGACTGGAGGCGAAGGAGCCTCCGGCGACGATGTCGGTGCGCTGGGTCTGGCCACCGGCTGTGAGATAGAGGGTGGCACCGATGGCGTCACGTGGACTTTTAGGGCCGCCAATGAGGTGGAAGGCTACCCAATGGTTTTTGGAGTCGGCGACGTTCTGGAGTAAAGCGGGAGCGCTATCCATATTGTTGACGACAGCGTCGAGGTGGCCGGAGTTGAAGAGGTCGCCGACGGCCATGCCGCGAGAGGCCATGACGCGGGCGAGGCCGGTGCCTTCGACGGCGGGCACGAGCGAGAACTTCTGCCCTTGCTCATTGTGGAAGAGCAGCGGGCGCTGAGCGTAGGAGGTGCCCCAGGGGCTGACATCGGCGTTGCGGTAGACGTGGCCGTTGACGGTGAGGAGGTCGAGCCAGCCGTCGTTATCGTAGTCGAGGAAGGAAGTGCCCCAGCCGAGAAAGGGGATGGAGACTTCGGCGATGTTGGCGTCGTAGGCGATGTCGGTGAAGTTGGCGTCGCCGTCGTTGCGGTAGAGGGGCTTGTAGTCGTCGGAGAAGGTGGTGTGGTAGAGGTCGAGCAGGCCGTTGTGGCGGAAGTCGCCGATGGCGATGCCCATGGAGGCAGTCTCGCGACCGTCTTTATTGAGGGCGTAGCCGGAGGCGTAGGAGACGTCTTCGAAGGTGCCGTCACCCTTGTTGAGGTAGAGGAAGTTGGGGGTGGAGTCGTTGGCGACGACTAGGTCGGGCTTGCCGTCGTTGTTGATGTCGACGAAGGCCGCGCCCAGACCGTAGTAGCCGGTGAGGTCGGCGACGCCGGCTTTGACGGAGACATCGGTGAAGGTGCCGTCCCCGTTGTTGTGGAAGAGGTGGTCGGGTTCACCGGGGAGGCCGCGGGGGCCGCACATCGTTTTGACACCGCGAAACTCGCAGAAAGAGACTTTGCCGTCGGGGTCGGGCTGGTGGGCCAGGTCGTAGTGGACGTAGCCGGCGACGAAGAGGTCGAGGCGGCCGTCGCCGTCGTAGTCGCCCCAGGTGACACCGGTGGACCAGTTGCCGAGCTGGACGCCGGCTTTCTCGGCCACGTCGGTAAAGGTGCCGTTATGGTTGTTGTGGTACAGCCTGTTCTTGCCGAAATTCGAGACGTAGAGGTCGGGCCAGCCATCGTTGTCGAAGTCCCCGACAGCCACGCCGAAACCCCAACGGTCGTTCTGAACACCGGCCTTTGCGGCCGCATCGGTGAAGGTGCCGTCGTGATTGTTGTGGAAGAGGGCGGCATGCGGCGCGGGCTCTTTACCGGCGAGCGAGGCGTAGGTCCCGCCGTTGACGAGGTAGATGTCGAGCCAGCCGTCATTGTCATAATCGAAGAGGGCAACGCCTGAGCCGACGGTGTCGAGGATGTACTTCTTTTCGGGGGCACCCATGCGGTGGTGCCAGGTGGCAAGACCGGATTTTTCGGCAATGTCGTTGAACACGATGGGGCCGGTCTTGACGAAGCCACCAGCGGTGATGGGGCGGTGGCTGGGATCGAGGACGGCGGGCTGCGGGGTGCCGGTGGCGGAGCCTCCGTGGGCGGGGGGCTGGGCACCTTCCTGCAATTTGTGGTCAGTGGACTCCAGCGGGTTCTGTGCGCGAAGGGAGGCAGCGAGAAGCAGAAGTAGAACGGCGCGACGCATGGGTGGGCTTTCGGCTGATTGTATCGGCAAGATGATGATAGCGGGTGCGGATGAGAAGCGACGTCCATCGAAAGATGGAGAGTGCGGCAGAACCCTTCGCCGCCCAGCATAACTCGTGCCGCCAACTAAAGACCGGTCTCTCGCCTGCTCCGAGGAAGCCGTTCTCGCGCGCCCACGAGTTATACCGTGAAATATCTTCGGCGCATCACCCCGGCTATGCCGAAGATACCCGTTGCCAATAAGATGATCGACGATGGTTCGGGCGTCACGCTCGTCGCGTTATCGACGATCGAAAAGGGCTTTCCAGCAACGTCGTAGAAGGGCTTTGTAACACCGTAGTTACCGGGGGCCAGAAAGTTTGTGGGCGCGGTGAAAACGAATCAAAGTAAGGCTGTGTAACAGCATGCACTCCTTGCCAGGTCACCCTTCCCACAACGGGATCGATGTGCACATCTTTACAAACAAATGGGGACGGCAACGGCACAACGCAGGAAGTGGGTCCGGTGAAGTCAACGGGCGATGTAATCAAGGTAGGGCTCTTATTGGTGAAACCATCCCCGGGATAGGCGTAGTAGGAGTAGGTGAATGTATCGGCACGGGCGACCGTCGCGGTTGTTCCGAGCAGGAAAGCTAGTACAACGAGCAAGCATAGGGACAAGCTCATGTGAACGCTCCGTGGACTGATTGTGACAAGCATACACCTCGCAACAATGTAAGCGGAGCCACGTATCGCTCACTGTAGGGCGAATGATATGGTTTAGCGGTGCTTCGGAGGCTAATGTATGGCTTGGATAGGATGGCGCGCAGGCGTGTTGGCGGCGGCCCTATTGGGGCCCGTGGACGGTTGGGCACAGGTTCCAGCGGCGAGCGCGCACGATCCCTGGTGGAAGCACGCCCTCATCTATGAGATCTATCCGCGCAGCTTTCAAGATACGAACGGAGATGGGATAGGGGATTTGAACGGGATTACGCAGCGGCTGCCTTATCTACAGTCGCTGGGAGTGGACGCCGTCTGGATTTCGCCGCAGTTCCCCTCGCCGCAGGTGGATTTTGGATACGACATCTCCGACTATGAGGCGATCGATCCGCAGTACGGGACGATGGCGGACTTCGACAAGCTGCTGGCGGCGGGGCAAGCGCGGCACATCGGGGTGATCCTGGACATGGTGATGAACCATACGTCGGATAAGCATGCGTGGTTTATCGAGTCAGCGAGCTCAAAGACGAACGCGAAAGCGGACTGGTACGTGTGGCGCGACGCGAAGGGCTATGACGCCGCGGGTAAGCCGATCCCGCCCAATAACTGGATCAGCGGGTTTGGCGGATCGGCGTGGGAGTGGGTGCCGGCGCGGAAGCAGTTTTACTACCACGAGTTCTACAAGCAGCAGCCAGACCTGAACTGGCGAAATCCGGCGGTCGAGACGGCGATGTTCGACATGATCGAGTTTTGGCTGAAGAAGGGTGTGGTCGGATTTCGGTTCGACGCGATCCCAAATATGTTCGAGGACGAGCAGCTTCGAGACAATCCGGTGGTCAAGGAAGGGCTGAACGCGCAGGGCGATCCGTTTGTGAGCGATCAATACACGAACAACCTGCCCGAGGTGCATGACGTGATGCGGCGGCTACGGAAGGTGGCAGACAAATATCCGGGCGATCGGGTGCTGATCGGAGAGACGTATCTGCCGAACGTGGCCGAGCTGAACAAGTGGTACGGCGGCGAGAAGCACGACGAGTTGCAACTGCCGATGGACATGCAGGTCGGGTTTACAAACAAGCTCGACGCCAGCCTGCTGCGACAGCGGATCAACGATGCCGAAACGCAGATTGGATCAAATCAGCCGCTGTTCGTCTTCGACAACCATGACAATGAGCGCAGCTGGGACCGGTACGGCGACGGCGTCCATAACACGGAGATCGCGAAGCTGATCGCCACGTTGCTGTTCACGACGCGGTCGACGGCGCTGATGTATTACGGCGAGGAACTGGGGATGGTGACCTCGACGCCCACGCGCAAGGAAGACGTGAAAGACCCGATCGGCATCACCGGATGGCCGAAGGAGAAGGGCCGCGACGGCGAGCGGACGCCGATGCAGTGGGACTCTAGCCTCGATGCGGGTTTCTCGACAGCGAAGACGACCTGGCTGCCGGTGGCGGCGGACTACAAAACGGTGAACGTCAAGGTGGAGTTGGGCGACCCTAATTCGCTGCTGAACTGGCATAAGAAGCTGATTGCGCTGCGCCGGGACAACGAGGCCCTACATAACGGGACGATGACCATGCTGGATACGAACAATCCGTCGGTGATCTCGTATATGCGGAAGACGGCGGACGGGAGTTTGGTGGTCGTGTCGGTGAATTGCTCAGGGATGGAGCAGGTGGTGTCGCTCGATGTGCCCGGGGCTTCGGTGAAGACGCTGGTTACGGATGCTCCGGGACTAAAGACAGCGGTGGCGTTGCGGAAGATGGTGCTGCCGGCGTTTGGGAGCTGGGTAGGTGAGGTGCGGTAAGTGTCGAGGACGTGGAACCCACCCTTCGCAAAAGCGCGAAGGATGGGGCACCCGGACTAAGAATGAGGGACAATGAAGGTTTGGGTTGTTCTGTTGGCGGCGGCTCTGGGGGCGGGAGCGCAGGCTCCCGCGCTTACCACGGATGATGCGAAGGTGATGGCGTATATCCACGGGGGGTGGGAGACGCTGTCGCGGTCGATGTCGGAGTGCAAGTCGGTGGTGGACCTGAAGGTGACGACGACGCCGGTGCTGTATCTTCCGGCGGAGATGGCGACGCCTTCAGCAGTGGCCGCGATGCAAGGGCAGTGCAAGGTGCAGGTGGAGCGGCTGCCGCGCAAGATCAGACAGATGGGCGATGTGAAGGTGGCGGAGATCCCGAAGGAGGGGCTGCTCTATCTGCCGAACAAATATGTGGTGCCGGGTGGCCGCTTCAACGAGATGTACGGGTGGGACAGCTACTTCATCATCCTGGGGCTGGTGGCGGACGGGCGGACCGAGCTGGCGCGGGGGATGGTCGAGAACTTCTTCTTCGAGATCGAGAACTATGGGGCGGTGCTGAACGCAAACCGCACGTACTTCTTTACGCGGTCGCAGCCGCCGTTTCTGACCTCGATGATGCGGGCCGTCTGGGATGAGAAGAGTGGCAACAAAGCGTGGCTAGCCAAGGCCTATGGGTACGCTTCGCGGGACTATGAGTTGTGGACCTCTCCAGTGCATATGGCCGGAGCGACGGGACTGGCGCGGTACGAGGACATCGGCATGGGGCCGGTGCCGGAGATGGCGGACGACAGCGGGTACTACCCGGACGTGATCCGTTGGATGGAGGCGCATCCGGCCAAAGGCAAGAAGTATCTGCTGGACGCGCCGGAGGAGCCAAATGCGGCTGAGATGGAGGAGCTGGCGAAGACGAGCTGCGATGTGCGGGTATCGAAGGTGTGCGCGCGGGCGCATGTGGACGGGCATCGACTGACGGCGGCGTTTTATCGCGGCGACAGAGCGATGCGTGAGTCGGGGTTCGATACGAGCTTCCGGTTTGGACCGTTTTCCGGATCGACAGACCAGTATGCGCCGGTGTGCTTGAACAGCCTGCTCTACAAATATGAAATGGACATGGCTTATTTTGCGGGAGCGCTGGGGAAGGCGGGCGAGAAGGCCACGTGGGAGAAGAGGGCGGCGAAGCGGAAGGCCGCGGTAGACAAGTACCTGTGGAACCCGGCGAAGGGTATGTATGAGGACTATGAGTTTTCCGCCGGTAAAGCGTCAAGCTATGACTTTGTGACGGCGTTCTATCCGCTGTGGGCGGGGATGGCGAGCCAGTCGCAGGCTGCGGCCATGCGCGGGAAGCTCCCCGAGTTCGAGCATGAGGGCGGCCTGGCGATGAGCGCGACGGAGTCCGGAGTGCAGTGGGATTTGCCGTTCGGCTGGGCACCGACGAACTGGTTGGCGGTAAGGGGACTGGACCGATATGGGTATAAAGACGACGCCGTGCGCGTGTCGCGGAAGTTTATGGCGACCGTACGCGCGAACTGGCTGACGGACGGGACCATCCGGGAGAAGTACAACGTGGTGAGCGGGTCGGCGAACGTGAAGGTGGCGGCGGGATATAAGAGCAACGTGGTGGGGTTTGGGTGGACGAACGGAGTGTACGCGACGATGGAGGGATTGGTGGGGAAGTAGGGTCGTGAACCCACCTAATGACAATGAGACCGTCGTGAAGGTGGGCACCCAGTTGCGCGTCTGGCAACGCGCGAGGCGGCGACTGACTCTTACTTGGCGGCGATCACTATCGCCAACGAGGGTTACCATGGGATTGCTGACACCGAATGAGTTGAAGACGTTCCACGCGTTGTACGCGCAGCAGCTTCGTTACCTGCTTTCGACCGAGAACCAGATCGTGAAGGGGTTGACGAGCATGATTGAGCATGCCTCCGATACGCAGCTGAAGCAGGCCTTCCAGTCACATCTGCAGGAGACGCAGGTACAGGTGACGCGGTTGGAGTCGATGATTGCGGACGTGAACGACGGCGATGTGGAGGATAAAAAAGACCCCATCATCACAGCGCTGATCGGCTCGGCCGAGAACATCGTGAGCGAGTCGGAAGAAGGCGCGGTGCGGGATGCGGGGCTGATCGCGACGGCGCAGAAGATCGAGCACTATGAGATCGCGTCGTATGGCTCGGCTCGGACCTGGGCACAGGCGCTTGGGCTTTCAAACCATGTTACGCATCTGGAGAAGACGCTGCATGAAGAGAAGCATGCGGACGAGCTGCTAAGCACGATCGCGGCGCGGACGAACGTGGAGGCAGTGGTTCTGGCGTAAGGGCGTTCAATGCAAACGCACGTCCTTCGACTGCGCGGATCACGATGAAGCTGTGACCCGCCTCGCTCAGAATGACAGTTGTGGTTGAGATGAGGGCTACCAGCGCAGGGTTACTGTCTGCGGTTGGTAGCCTTTGCCGTTGGGAAAGGTGATGTGGAGGGTGTCGGCTTGAAGGGTAGCGCCTTCAGCGATGAGATGTGGTGTGAAGACGTTGCGGCGGAGGGGCAGGGTGAGGATTGTGCCACCCTGGGCTTCGAGGTCGAGGGTGTAGGTGTGAGGGGTGCGGGTCTCGTTTAGGATTTTGGGTTGGGTGGTGGGTGCGCCGGGTTGGGGTAGAGCTTGGGTGAAGGCGATTTCTACCGGCGGCAAGGGAAGTGTGAGGGTGGTGCCGTTATCGGAGATACTCGCGCGGGGGGTCGTGCTGGCGAGTTTGAGGGCGGGGCCGGTGAG
>CAXTUR010000027.1:0-25824 GCA_964247455.1 uncultured Acidobacteriaceae bacterium
CGTTTAAGCGGGCGGGGCCGTCGCTTAGGCTGGTGGTGTCGAACTCGGCCGAGTCCGGGGCCTCTTCCATGAAGTCGGTGATGTAGAGGAAGGCGTCGCGCTCGAGGCCGATGTCGACAAAGGAGGACTGCATGCCGGGAAGGACGCGGGTGACCTTGCCGTTGTAGATGGAGCCGGCGAGGGTGTATTCGTTCTCGCGCTCGTAGTAGATCTCGGTGAGGGCGTCGTTCTCGACGATGGCGAGACGGGTCTCGTGCGGGGTGCTGGAGATGTAAATCTCTTTGGACATGCTGGTCTGCTCTTTCTGCCCACGCCTGATATCTTCAGGCGGGGCGAACGGCAGACTGGATCGCGAAGGACGCCGTTACGCGCCGTTCACCGAAGGAGCGGACAGGAAGGGAGAGCGGGAAGCTGCGTCGACGATGACCGGTGCGTGTGCACGATGCAATTCTGCTGTCGAGGCGCTTGGACAAGCGCGCACGGCGGCGGCACGGAGGGAATCTTTGGTTTGACGGAAGGCTTCGAGTGGGGAGCACAGCGCGGAGGTGACCGAGACAACCTCAAATTGAGGCGGGGCCGTTTGCCTTCCGGATGCGTTCATTCCCTGATCCTGTCCGGCCCGCGGAGTCGAATCCAGCCTGGCCGGCCTTTGTTCTAATTTTGTGGGTACGGCGTAAGCTTGTGCCCGCCTCCCGGCGCCAAGCACCAATGGGAGCGGCCGATGCGGCTCACCGGCTTTGATAGCCCTGTGTGACTGCACAAGATGAGTATTGCATGAATGCGGAGGATTGCACCAGCGGCTGTTCGGCTTGGCGCTAAGGGTCTGGACGGCAGTTGTATTCCTTACGGAACGCCACTCGAGTACGCAATGTAATCATTCTCTGATTTGCGCTGGCGTCTTCCTGCGAATGATCTGTGATTTTGCCCGCTCTACATCGGTCTTATCACTGAGTTGGAGGATGGAAGTCATCAACCCGGGAAAGCGGCTCTCAAGTTCGTTGAGTCGCAGATTGTTGCGATGTGTGTTGCCGACAACGTCCACCCGGAGCAGCCCCGCATCGATCATGAGTTTGAAGTGGTGCGACATGCTCGACTTCGGTCTGCCCAGGCACAGGAGCCCACAGGTAAGATCTTTTTCAGCGGCAAGCATGCGTACGAGCTTCAGCCGCACAGGATCACTGAGGGCTTGAAGTAACTTCGTCAGGTTTAAATCTTTTACCTGAGGATGAGTGACGATCTTCACTTTGACAAGTTTAGCGGCTTTTATGTACTCTGGCGTTAGCAGTTCGACTTTTATCGAACTTCTTCCGGCGAGAGGTAGTATGCGTCAAAACGTTGAAGTGGTGAAAGACGCGTTCTACAAGTGGAGTTGTAGGGAGGGGTCGATTCTAGATCTCATGGGCGATGATGGTACCGTCATCATTCCCGGCACAGCGTCACATTGCGGCTCCTGGGGCAAGCAGGAGTTTGTCACTGACGTGGCAACGCCGTTCATCAACAGGTTCAGCGAGCCACCCGTGCCTCTCCCCTCAAAGATCATGGCGAACGGCGATGACGTCATTGTCGTTGCTGAAGCGGACGGAACGACAATGGACGGCAAACCGTATCACAATACCTACGTGTTTGTCCTGGAGTTCGAGGAGGGCCGTCTGATGAAGGCAACCGAGTTCCTTGACATGGTTGCCTTTAACGCGGTGTGGAACAACGTTCCGCCGAAGCGGTGACTTTAGGAGCTAGCTAGTGATTTGTTAGGTAATATGACCGAGATGCATGGATGCATGGCTCCGAACTTAGCGATTTGTTAGAGGCGCTTAGTTAGAAGCAGACCGGAGCATCTAGAAGAAGAAGCGTCGTCCTACCGCATTCAGGAGCCATCTATCTATGCTAACTCTCGAAAAATCTACAACGGCTTTGATCATCATCGATTTACAAGAAGGGATTCTTGAGCCGGAACCTGTTCCGTTTGGACGCGACCAAATTGTTCATCGAGCAGCGTCACTTGGCGATGTGTTTGCGCAGGCAGGTTCACTTATCGTGTTGACTGTAACCGACTTTGCTTCCGGTTACGCGGACGCACCCCAAGGAATCGCCGATTCACCCTGGCAACTCCCCGAAGAGGGTTTACCTGCGAATTTTGCGAAGCTGCTTCTTGAAATCGACACTCTTCCAGCGGGTGTGCGTATTACGAAGCGGCAGATGAATGCCTTCTTCAGCACCGAACTTGATTTGCAACTTCGGCGCCGAGGCTGCAAGACTGTCGTGATTTGTGGTGTAGCGACCAACCTCGGCGTCGAAGCCACCGCGCGCGCGGCCTTCGAGTTGAACTACAACGTCGTCATTGCATCCGATGCCTGCGGCAGCGTCGCACCAGGCATGCACGAATTTGCGGTGGAGAAGATCCTTCCCCGCATCGCCAGAGTTCAAGAGACTGACGTAATCATTAAAGCTATGCAGTCTTAAGGGTCTCCGTAGATCGTGCAAGATCCCTCATAAGTGGCCCGCCCTATGCCGCTATCCTATGCTGATGCCTAGTTGACGAACCTTCGCATGCGGATGTTCATGACGATGCCGAGGGCGAGGAAGGTGAAGAGGATGGAGGAGCCGCCGTAGCTCATCAGCGGCAGGGGGATGCCGGTGACGGGCATCAGGCCGACGACCATGCCGACATTGACGGCGATCTGGAAGACGATGATAGCGACGACGCCCATGATGATGAAGGTGCCAGGAAGATCGGGGGCGGTCTGGGCGTTCTGGATGAGGCGCATGAGGATAAGGAAGTAGAGCAAGAGGACGCCGATTGCGCCGATGAAGCCGTGCTCCTCGCAGAAGGCGGCGAAGATGAAGTCGGTGTAGGGGATGGGGAGGAAGTCGCCCTGGGTCTGCGTGCCCTTGTTGGTGCCTTTGCCCCAGATGCCGCCCGAGCCGACGGCGATGAGCGACTGGCGGATTTGGTAGCCGGAGCCTTTGGGGTCGTTTTCGGGGTCCATGAAGCTGGTGAGGCGGGCTTTCTGGTAGGGCTTCAGAACCTTGCCGGTCTTCCAAACGCCGCCAAGCAGCGCGAGGAAGGTGAGGAGGAGGATGGCGGTTTGTTTGAAGCGGATGCCGCCGAGAAAGAGGCCGCAGAGCAGCACGGGGAGATAGGTGAGCGCCGTGCCGAGGTCGGGCTGCTTGAGGACGAGCAGCATGGGCACGCCGATGAGGGCGAAGGCGCGCCCGATGTCGCCCCAGGTGAGTTCTTTGCCGGCGAGCGCCCAGAAGAAGCGGGCGGCCACGACGATGAGCACGAGCTTAACCCACTCGGATGGCTGGAAGTGGCCGCCGGGCACCCTGATCCAACGCCTACCGCCGAGCACCTTCGTGCCTACGACCAGCACGGCCACCAGCGAGACCAGCGACGCGCCGTAGGCCCAGTGCGCGATGTCGAGCAGGCGGTGGTAGTCGACGAGGGAGATAAGGAACATCATGGCGACCCCGGCAACGAGGAAACCGATTTGCTTATGGTCGAAGCCGTGGAACTTGGTGTGGAGCGTGGCGGATTTGATCTCCAGCACGCTGATGACGGAGAGCGTGAGCACCATGCTGAGCAGCGGCCAGTCGAAGTCACGGAAGGAGGAAAAGCGGGTCATGCTGCAGCTATTCTACGTTCCCTACATGCTGTCTAAGGCTCAACAGGCTTGGCTTCGGGCCGGGCTGGCTGCTCTGTCGTGGGCGTGCTGGGTGCCGGCGTCTCCCTAATTGGCGGCTTGATCTCAGCCACCTGCAGCAGGTTACCCGCCTGCTTGCGCTGCTTGTTGACGAACGACTCGACCACGCGCGCGACCCACTTGGCCGAAGAGGCTCCCTGGTCGCCATTCTCCCACAGCATCCCGACGACGATGTCGGGGTTGCGGCGGGGGGCCATGCCGATGAACCACGAGTTCGGCTTGGTGCGGTGGCCGCCGCCGCTGCGAGCTAGCGCGTCATGGCTCATCACCTGCGCGGTGCCGGTCTTGCCGATGAAGTCGATTCCCTGCAGGTGCGAGGCAGCCGCCGTGCCGTAGATCGTGACCTGCGCCATCGCGTCGGTAATCGTCTGCCAGTTCGCCGCGTCGATCGAGACGGTCGCGTCGCCGGAGCCGGGAAAGCTGGCCAAGATGGCTTCGTGCTGGTCGGCCGGGACCTCTCCGGGGAAGACGATATGGGGCCGGCGCAGGACGCCGCCCGAGGCGATGCCGCTAAGCGCGCGCGCCATCTGGATTGGCGTCGCGGTCACTGCGCCCTGGCCGATGCCGACCGAGATCGTCTCGCCCGCGAACCACTTGGCGTGCTGCGTCTTGAGCTTCCATTCGCTGGACGGCATGGTGCCGCTGACCTCGTCGGGCAGATCGACGCCTGTTTTGCGACCCAGACCCAGGGCGCTCGCGTAATGGGCGATGGTATCAATGCCCAGGCGGTTGGCGAGCGTGTAGAAGAAGGTGTCACAGGAATAGGGGATGGCGTTATTGATGTTTACGCCGCCATGGTGCGCGTCGCATTTGTAAAAGTGGCCGTAGAAACTCGCGCCGCCCTGGCAATTGACCTTCAAGTCCTCGGCCTTGCCCTCCTGCAAACCAGCCACCGACATAACGATCTTGAAGGTCGAGCCTGGCGCGAGCTGCGCCTGAATAGTTTTGTTGAGTAGCGGATGGTCGGGGTTGGTTAGAATGGAGTTCCAGTAAGCGCGGGTAAGATGGCCTGAGAACTGGTTGGGGTCGAAGCTGGGGCGCGAGACCATGGCGAGGACCTCCCCGGTGTGCGGGTCCATGGCCACCATCGCGCCGATCTTGCCTTCCATGGCGCGCTCGGCTGCCATCTGCAGGTCGAGGTCGATGGTGAGCTTCAGGTCGACTCCGGGTACGGCAAGCTCCTGTCCGTGCCGGCCAACCTCCTTGCCATGCGAGTTGACGATGAGGTCGCGGGAGCCGTCGCGCCCGCGGAGCACGGCGTCGTAGGTCTGCTCCACGCCCGAGCGGCCAACGACATCGCCGGGCTCGTAAAAGGCATACTTAGGGTCGTTGAGCATCTGCTCTGAGACTTCGCCCACATAGCCGATCAGGTGGGCAGCGAAGCCATCTTTCGGGTAAAGGCGGCGTTCGGTGTCAAGCGTTTCGAGCTCCGGTAGCTCGTTGCGGTGCGCCTCGACGAACGCCTGCTCGTCTGGAGTTATGTCTTCCTTAAGCGGGATGGCCTGGTAACCCGGGGCGGATAAGAACTTTCTAAGAGTGGCCTGGATCTGGTCGATGGAGAGATGGAGACCCGCCGCAATGAGCGGAAGATCCGAGGGAAGGTCCTTCACCTGCTCGCGCAAGAGATAGCACGAGACGGATGGGTAGTTGTCGACCAGGATGCGGCCTTCACGGTCGAACAGACGGCCGCGCGGCGCGAGCACCGGCACCTTGCGGATGCGGTTCGCTTCGGCCAGCACACGATAGTTGCTCGCGCCCAGCACCTGAAGCCGCCACAGGCCAGCGAACAGGATGAGCAGGACTAATGCGACGATGTACTGCGCGGCATGGAGCTTTGCCGGAGGAACCTTCTCCTTTTTCTCGTTGATCGCTTCGAAGTTTACCGTCGGCTGCATGGCTCCTACAGTGTAACGCCGAAAGCAAGCTACGAAGTTTTAGGAGTGTCGTGCGACGATCTCTTCTAAGTTCAGGAATATTCTACTGATTGGCATTATTTTAAAGATGAATATTCACTTTGTTCAGTAAAAAGGCGGCTAGTTGACTCCTTGTGCTCTATATACTTCGATAAACATCGCAACGCAGTTGATCGTGCTGAACACAGAGCTTCTTCCTTCGGTGCATATCCTAGCTACCGGCCTCAGAACGCTCTGTCGCCATTCAACACAAATACAAAGGTGACCCTCGATGAAGTTGATGAAACTCTCGCTCGCTGTTGCTGTGCTTTTACCCTTGTTTTCAGGACACGCCGCGATGGCGGACCAGCAGACCTTTGCACCCGGCCAGGTCGCGCTCTCGGTCAATCAGCCTATCTCGCTCTCCGGCTTGAACCTGGTGCTGCAAAGCGATGGTAATTTCGTGGCCTACGCGGCGTCCGGTGCTGTTTGGGCAAGCAATACTTCAGTAAATTGCAGCGGCAGCAATTGCCTCGCGGCCTTCCAGACGGACGGCAACCTGGTGCTGTACCACGCGGGAAGCGCTTATTGGTCGACCCACACCTATAACCACCCAAACGCGCAGTTCATGGTATCCACTACGTCTCCATATCTACAGATTGCCGACGCGGGCAAGGTGCTATGGCCGGTGGTCTCCGCCGCTGCTCCCACGCCACCCGCTCCTTCGGCTGCCTGCCCCACGCTTAGCTGCTATTACTTTGACTCGGTGGCTGGGTCGGACGCGAACTCCGGCAGCTCGCCCTCGACCGCGTGGCGATCCATATCGAACCTCTCGCAGGCCGCTATTGCTCCGGGAACCAGCATTCTCTTGGCGCGGGGCTCTACCTTTGCGGGACAGCTTACCCTCATGAAATCCGGCACAGCGGCGAACGTCATCGCCGTCGATGCCTATGGAACGGGCGCGCCGCCGATCCTTACAGGTGGGACCTACGGTGTGCTTGGCCAGGGGATTTCGTATATTTCCATTTCTAATCTCGCAATTACCAACGTGACGGACACCGGCGTTCTCGGCGCGGGCAACGGCACGGAGTATTGGACGGTCTCGAATTGCACTGTCTCCAACGTGGGGACCTCGGGCATTCAGGTGCGGCCCGACTGGACCAACGCAGTACCCTTGCGCGGTTGGACGATCCAGGGGAACACGATTGGCACAGTCAACACGCCCGCAACGCTCAACTACGACAAGGCGGGCATTCTGGTACAAGGTACCGCAGGCGCGCTGGTAACAAAGAACACGGTCACCGCCGTCAACACCTCCGGCATTCGTGTCCAGTCCTACCAGAGCGCGCAATCGCAAAATACCACGATCTCGTACAACGAAGCGAGGATGAACCAGGGTGGCATCGCCGTCCGCGACACCCTCAACGCGACCGTCACGCATAACTGGATTCATGACGGACAAGGCTATGCGATCGGCATTAATGGCTGGGAGAACGCGCAGGGCGTTTATACCAGCTACAACAATGTGCTGAGCTACAACCTCGCGCAGAATATGACGAAGAGCGCGGATGGTCAGCTCTATAACGGCTTCGATATTACGTCTTCGTCGAACGGGAAGATGTACCACAACACAATTGAGAATATCTACGCCCACTCGGTCTCGCTCGAAGGCGACGCGGGTCCGGCGAACGGTTGGATAGTACGCAACAACATCTTCGACGCGCGCCGCCAGGGCTCTGGTCAGGATGGCAACTGCTTCCTCTTCCGCCTGGTCGACTATAACTCCGAGGTGCTGAGTAATAACCTGTTTATGAGTAATTCGACCTGGGTAGGCATTATTGGCACAGACATGAATGCGACTACCGACTTAGCGATCTGGTATACGCCGGCTTGGATCGCGCTGGGCATCGATCATAACTCGCTCTATAACCAGGACCCGGCCTTCAACAACGTGCCTGGCGAGAACCTTGGTCTGGGCTCGGCCTCCTATGCGCGCAACCTGGGCGTCAGCGTTGCGGGGATCAGTCAGGTGTCGCTTGACGCGGGCGCATTGCCGTACGGCCAGACCAGCGTGCTGTCTTTCTAGATGGCTAGTCGATCCGCTTCGCCGTGTCGAGCAGAAGGAAGATCGGCACGGCGACGGCCGTATTCACCGTGGCGCGGAGCAACTCGTGCTTCCACAGCACGTGCATTCCTTGTATGCCCAGCAGCCTGCTCTCGATCAGATACAAGATCAGGCTTTGCAGCAACGAGAAACCGAAACTCATCAGCACGCGCGTGGTCAGATTCTCGACATCGATCTGGACGCCGATGCTCGCGGCGATGTAGCCGACGATAGCCTTTGCGATGCCGTTGACGCCGATGGGAAGGCCGCTCAACGCATCCTGAAGCAAACCGATGGCTGCGCCGGTCAGTGTGCCCGCAATCGGTGATCTGCGTGACACCGCGAAGAAGATGGTGACGATCAGCGGAAGATCGAGGATGATCAGGCGCGGGATGGGACGGGGCAGCATGACCTGCAGCAGAATGGCCGCCACCGGCACCAGCAGCGTGACAGCCGGGTGGAAGCTGTGCTCTTCGAGTTCCCGGCGGGAGGTATAACTGCGGTCGGCCATGGGTGCGCTACTGCGGCGGCTCCGTCTTCGATGCAGGCGGCGTGTTTTTCTTGCGCACTGTGACTGCCGGCGGTGCGGAAGCGATTCCCGGTGCTACAGCGTCCGAAACGGCCTTCGCGCCGGGCACCAAGGCGGTTGCAGGTGGTGTGCTCCCCGACGTGTAGCGGTCCGCGTGGAGGGTGGGCATGGGGCGCGGAACCGCTCCTCCCGGCTCCTTCACCTCGGCTGGCGCAGCTGTACCGTCGGGCTGTGTTGCTCCGGGAGCAGCGTCGTCGTGGAGGCTCGGCAGCCGTTCCGAGAGCAGATCGGCCGCGCGCTTGGCCTCGGCGGCCTGCGCGGCTTGGGCTGCCAGCCCTTCCGCCGTAACGACTCCCTGGGCAAGGTCCTGCTGCGCCTGGGGCGGGATGGCCGTTTGCATCCCCGTAATCACCAGCACTTCCTCAAGCTGGGCGAGGTTTGCGGCCGGCTTCAGCAGAATCGAACTATATGGCTGATGATCCAGGTCGGGCGCGACCGACTCGATCACCCCCACCGGCAGCCCGCGCGGAAAGACCAGATCGCCGCCCGAGGTCAGCACCGTCTCGCCTGGCTTGATCCGCGAATCCGCGGTGAGGTTGCCAATCTGCAGCCGCCCGGTCAAGGTTCCCCGAACGATGGCCCGTATGCCCGATGATTGCAGCAGCACACCCGCGCCGGAGGTCTGATCGTTCAACAACAGCAGCTGCGCGGTGTGGGGAAAGACCTCCCGCAGCTTGCCCACGACGCCGTCCGGTGTAATCACCGCCATGTCCGGTTTCAACCCCTCGGAAGCTCCCTTGTCGAGGGTCAAGAGGCGCGTCAGGTCGGAGCCACTGGTCCCGATTACCTGCGCCGCCACGGTATGCGCGACGTAGTGTTGTTGGAAGTTGAGCATCGCCTGGAGCCGATGTCCTTGCACCGCGTCCTGCGCAAACGACGCCTGCTCCAGCCGCAACGAGGCGATCTGCTGCCGCAACTCTTCGTTCTGCTGCCGCGTATGGCGCAGGTCAATGTAGTTCGACCAGGTGTTCCGCACTGAAGAGCTGAGATGTCGAGCCAGCCGCTCCAAGGGTGTTGCCGCCGCGTTGGCCCACAGCCGCAGCAGATACACCTCGCGCCCGTCGCTCTCTCCTCCCAGGGTCGCTGGCCGCCGCACTTGCACGGCGAGGCCGACCGTCTGCGCGAGCAACACGGCGATCAGCACGAGGGCGTTTCGGAAGCGAGAGAAGAAGGATTCCATGCGCTCGTCCTATTATCCGCGAGTCGGTAACATCCCGTGTTGTTCCTTCGGTATCCGTATGCTTAAACACAGATGGCCTGTCTAAAGAGACAGGCCATCTGGAAAGCTTCGTGAATTACGCCGTCACTTCGATGCCCATGGAGCGCGCGGTACCACGGATGGAGCGGGCGGCCGCCTCAACTGTGGTGGAGTTCAGGTCAGGCATCTTCTGGGTGGCGATCTGGATGATCTGCTTCTCCGTGACTTTGCCCTTCTTCTCTTTGTTAGGCGTGCCGGAGCCCTTCTCAATCCCGGCGGCCTTCAGGAGGAGCACGGCGGCAGGGGGCGTCTTGGTGATGAAGGAGAAAGTGCGATCGCCGTAGACCGTGATGACGACTGGGATGGTGAGGCCGACCATCTCCGGGCCCTTAGTGCGCTCGTTGAACTGCTTGCAGAACTCCATGATGTTGACCTGGGCCTGGCCGAGCGCGGGACCGATCGGGGGAGCGGGTGTAGCTTTGCCGGCCATAACCTGGAGCTTGACGTATCCGGTAATTTTCTTCGGTGCCATTCGGGCTAAATCTCTCTTTCTAGCTGTATCTAGCGCATAGCCGGACGTGCCGGCCGCCGCTGAAATCTGGAACTACTCTTCGATCTTCTCGACCTCGGAGAAGGTAAGCTCAACCGGCGTGGGACGCCCAAAGATGCTGACCATGACCTTAAGCGTCTGCTTGTCTTCGTTGATATCGTCGACCGCACCGTTGAAGTTGGCGAAGGCACCCTCGTTGATGCGGACCTGCTCGCCTTTCGAAAACTTCACCTTCATGGAAGGCTTGTCCTTCGAAACATCGGAACGGAAGAGGATGGAGCTGACTTCCTGCTCTGAAAGCGCGACGGGGTTGTCGCCGGTGCCAAGGAAACCGGTGACGCGGGGCGTGTTTTTAATGACGTGCCAGAGATCGTTGTCGAGTTCCATCTCCACAAGCACATAGCCTGGCAGGAAGACGCGCTCCGTGGTGTACTTCTTGCCGTTGCGCAGCTCCGTCACTGGTTCGGTAGGAATCATGATGCGGCCAATGCGATTCTGGAGGCCGAACGCCATGATCCGGCTCTCGAGCGACTCCCGCACCTTCCGCTCAAAGCCGGAGTAGGCGTGGATGATGTACCACTTGAAGTTTTCGTTGACGGGCGCAGCGAGGACCTCGGTGGGCTCCGCTCCCTCAGGAGCCGCGTCTACGATCTGTTCGTCTGCCGCCATCGTCGTTCCTTCTTGGTACTTCATCGGCTTCTCTACCCTGCTTGATTCTAGTGTTTGGTCAGCTTGGAAAGGACGGCCTCGATCGCGTGGCCGATAATGTTATCTACCAGCCAGAAGTAGGCGGCGAAGAAGAAGACCGTGATCAAGACGATGATGGTCGTCGACTGGACCTGTTCGCGAGTGGGCGAGATCACCTTCCGCATCTCCGCGCGTACATCACCGAGAAAGCTACGAAGCCGCTCGGGTTGCGCCTTGAACTCGTTAAAACGCTGCGTACCGGTGCTTTGCTCGTCCGCGATTGCGATTGCCTTGGCCATGCTGCCGCCTCAAAACTTTCCTTGCGAGATGCTGCTGTAGAGATTGTACTGTGTCGGCGGCTTCGGCGTCGTGCGTAAATGGACACGGAAGGGCTGGCGGGGGAGCTCGGATTCGAACCGAGAAGTTCGGTTTTGGAGACCGACAGTTTAACCGTTGAGCTTACTCCCCCGAGGTGGCGGGAGGAGAGGCTGCCTCACTCCCAAACGGGTGAACTACTTGGTCTCTTTATGATCCGTGTGCTTCCGGCAGGTATTGCAGAACTTCGAGAACTCAAGCCGGCCGGTGGTCGTCTTCTTGTTCTTGGTGGTCGAATAGTTTCGGTTCTTGCACTCCGGGCATTGGAGGGTAATAATCTCGCGCATTGTTATGCTCCTTTTAATCCCATGGGCTTGTTTTGGCCATCCGGCATATCAAGCGCCACAATATAATCCCAACGAAGCAGAAAGAAATGAATCTCGTCCGCCCGCGGCAATTTAATCGAAATGCCCAAGTCCTCGGATTCTTCAACCAGGACTGTGATCGAGTGAGACTCGGGCAGTCCGGTAGCGCCCAACTTGAGGACTTGCACACCGTCTTCAGTGAGTATAACCGTAACCGTCTGTCCAGCAAACTTCATGACGCTTGGGCAGTGATGTTCAGCCCCAGATTCGCTTCCAGCAGTCTGTCGAGAAGGTCCTGTGCCTGCCTCGAACCCGCGTCAAGCAGGTCATCCATGATTTGCTCTTCTATGAAGAGGTGCATCGTTCTTGCCTCTGTCGCGATCTCGATACGAAACTTGCCCTGAAATGTCTTCAGCCAAACAGCGGTGACCTCACCCGGCAATCCATGCTTCTTCATCCAAGAATCGATAATAAGGCCGACTCTTTCCGCCCGTTCACCCAGCTTTGCCCTGGTTTTATCGCCTGCAAGCCTGCTACGAGCGTAATCCTCAGCCCGTAGGCCCAGGTTGACCGCAACCTCACGCTCCTCAGGGGTCAACGCGGGAAGCTCCTGCGGAGGCAGACGGTGAGCATAGAGCCAGTTCTCATCGCTCGAACGATACCCATCAACCCGTATATCCATAATTTCCTCAACGAAAATCGAGTTCCCGTACACCGTTCCGAGCGATTCGCCAGAGTCATCGACATGGGTCCGGACCCGTGCCTTAACTTCTTCGCAACTTGTTGACACGCCGGCAGTCAAACGAGCAGCATATCCATGACCTCGTACATTCTACAGCGCGTCGCCTCCGGATGCGCTACAACGGTGGCGCAGTTTTCGAACCAATCTGGAAGCGCCAGATAAAAGGATACCTCGCACGATGAGACTCAAACACCTACTGGCCTTCGCCTTCGCCACTGCGCTGCTCTACACCGCCACGCTCCGTGCGCAAACCTCCACCTGGACAATGGACCCGGCGCACTCGCAGGTTGACTTCCAGATTCGCCATCTTGGCGTGTCGAACGTTCGCGGCTCCATCAGCGGCGTTAAGGGCACCGTCGCGCTCGATGAAAAGGACATCACCAAATCGAAGATCGAGGCGACTCTGGCCACGTCTACCGTCAACACCGGCAATGAGGGTCGTGACAAGCACCTAAAATCGCCCGACTTCTTCGACGTGGAGAAGAACCCCTCAATCACGTTCAAATCCACCTCGCTTTCCAACGCCGGCGGCAAGCTGAAGATGACGGGCGACCTTACCTTGAACGGGGTCACCAAGCCCGTCACCCTGGACGTCGACGGCCCCGCGCCTCCGCAGAAGGGCATGGGCGGTAAGACGGTCAGCGGCTTCTCCGCCACAGGCACGCTGCATCGCGCGGACTTCAACTTTGGGCAGAAGTACAGCTCTCCCATGCTGGGGGATGATGTTAAGTTCACGATCGATGTGGAGATCAGCAAGTAGACACGAAAGGCGGCTCCTCGTGAGCCGCCCCTCGTCTTTCAAGATTTGGTACCTTACGCCTTGGCCCTTATCTGCCCATATCCCTCTTCGGGCGGGTGCGGCATGCCTTCGCTCTCGGTATACTTCTTCAACAGCTGATGATGCAGGCAATACAGCGCCAGCTCCAGCCGGTCTGACACGCCCAGCTTGTCGTACACCTTGCGCAGATAGTTCTTGATAACCTGCTCGGTGGTGCCGATCTGGAAGGCGATCTCCTTGTTTCGCATGCCGCGCGTGATGCAGCTGATGATCGCCAGCTCCTTCTTCGAAAGCTTCGGCTGTGACTTTGGATTGGTCAACGAGGTGGCCTGCGACCGGTAGGCGTCGATTACCCAGCTGACCGACTTGTTGTCGATCCAGGTCTCGCCCGCGGCGATCTTCCTCACACACTTGACCAGCAGATCCGGGCTGATCGACCGCGGCACCACACCGCGCACCCCTTTGCGGTAGAGTTCGACCGTATTGCCTTCGTCGGTGTCCACCACCTGAACGATCAGCTTCGCATCGGGCGCGCGCCGCACCAGGTCGGGAATCACGTCCACCGTTCCAGCCAGCAGCTGTCCTTCAAGCACCACCACGTCGGTCGGGTAGCGCTGTAGCGCGGAGTGGAGGTTGGCCAGCGTCTCGGCCTGCGCCACGACGCGGATGTCGTCCTCAAGCGCGAACACCTTGCGGATGCCCACCCGATAGATGGCTTGCGAATCGGCAAGAATGACGCGAATGCCGGTGCCGGCCGCTGCTGCTTCAGGATCTTTTGCTTCGTTCGGTATGACTTCAACACTCATTGTATTCAAGCCTTTAGATTATATTCGTCAATCATGACCGCCGCTCTGGTCTCTTGGACTTCAGCCTCTTGGGAGCCGGTCTTTGGTGATCCGGGCAATTGCCGTCCCGAAAAACGCCGTCCGCGCTCACGGCGAACGATCCGTCCCACGCAATGCACCTGGATGTCCTTTTCGGTACCAAGGATCTCTGACGGCATCCACATCGTGAATTCGATCGTGTCTTCTAACAAAGGCAGGTAAGAGCAAACAAACAGCAGGCCACTGGCCGAAACGTTTTCCGTATACGCTACAAATTCACCGCTGGACGTATGGATCGTAAGGTCTAAACGCACGGGAAACCGTACCGCCGCGCGGCATGGACTCTGCCGGAATGGAAGGATGGTCGCCGCACTGTGTCTTGCTTCCAGCTGCTGCGTCATACAACCCGCTTTCATTCCGTTGTACGTTCACGGATGACTTTAGTCTAGCTTAGAACCCTTCGGCAACTTTCCTCTTCGGCATGAGATAAAAAACCATGGTTACCTCCCAAGGTATAACCCCGCGGAGCCTCCTACCCAGCTTAAATTGCTGTTATGGTCCACACCCATCATCAGCCCGCGGCCCATGCGCACGAGGCTGATCGCCGCCGTCAACTCGCCGCCGCCAGGCCATAGATACATCATCCGCACCTCCGCCTGGGTCATTCCATGGGGAGTTTCGATTACTGGCGTAAAGTTCACCCGCTCCTGCATAAGGTAAAGATGCCGCTCTGCCTCCGGGATCGAGCGCAACTCCTCATCACTTGGCGCAAAGGAAATACCCCGCCCCGCGAAGGAGTAGAGCGGCTTTAGCAGCGTCCGTTCCCTCTCCTTATGTAACCGCTCCGTACCCATTTCGCGAAACCAGTCGTCCAGAAATATCGTCTCCGGCACCGACCGATGATTTAAGAACGGCAGTGAGAACTTGCTGATCTGAAAGTACCAATTAGGATGCCCGGCCCACTCGACCTCCAGGTCGTCTCGATAATCGAACCCGAGCCGCACCTGCTTGCGCTCCATCTCGTCCACAATGGCCCGGTTATAGATGCGCGCCACCGGCGTCCATGCCCCATCCCGCTGGTAGAAGAGCCGCCGGCCCTCTTTTCGCAACATGGCGATGTCGACCGTACGGATACCCAAGCGGTCCTCGTAGACGCAAAAGTCAGCCCGCGTCTTCTGATTCTCCGGGTCAACCTCGGTCAAGATCACATTCTCAGGGTGGTGGCCGCTCAGGATCACTTTACTTAACAAGTTCCAATATCCAGCCTCATCCAATCCGCTCAGCAGCCATCGCAGGCCGGGATCAAGCTCGTAGGTCTCGATGTACTGCGCCGCCAGCACGTCCTGATAGCCGAAGAGGGACGGAAACGCCTGCAGCTCGACCAGCTTCGGTTCAAGCGCGCCATCCGCACCCCGCACCAGACCAAAGTCCACCGTCATGAAGTGAGGATGCGGCGAGTCCCCTGGTACGCGATAGGCCTCGGGCACAGACGCGGCTGCGGCAGTAAGGTATGTCGTGTTGCCGACCAGCTGCTGCGTCAACTCCGCCCCGATCTTCGTCATTTCATCAAGCAAGGTCTTCGGCAGAAAGCACGGGGTCTCCGCCACGCGGAAACCGATCTCCGGTGTTCGCGTTTTAGTTTGTAGCCGCGACAGGAACTCGCTGTACTTGGCGTCCGTATAGCGCGCGTTGAAGTCGGAACGAAGTGGCTCCAGCATCGTCCACCAAGTCTAATGCCGGAGCCACACAAATTTTTGTCATTTCGTAGCAAAACGGAGGAATCTGCTTCTCGCTCTATGTCCGATGAGACAGGAACTCCCGCACCTCAGCATAGTCATCCTCTGGCAGCACAAAGCTCGCCGCCGGAAAGACGCCCTCCACCTGGCCAGCGCTCCGGCCGCCGACGATGGCCGCCGTCACCGCTGTGTTATGCAGCGTACACGCGATCGCGACCACCCCCGCGCTTACGCCGTGCCGCGCGCCGATCGTCTTCATCAGCTCGGCCAAGGCCAGGTTGTTGGAGAGCTGCGGCTCCTGGTAGTTCTTCGCCTTCTTACGGAAGTCGTTGTCCGGGAACGCCGCCACGCGCTCCTTGGTCATCGCCCCGGTCAGCAACCCGGAGTGCATCGGCGAGTAGTTAATGACGCCGATCCCCTGCTTCTCGCAGAAGGGCAAGATCTCAGGCTCTACGCTCCGGTTGATCATCGAATACGGTGGCTGGAGGGAGGTAACCGGCGCGATCTTCATCGCGCGCTCCATCTGCGTGACCGAGAAGTTCGACGCGCCGATCCAGCGGACCTTACCCTCTTGCTGCAGCTCGGCCATCGCAGTCCATCCCTCCTCGATCTCCTCGTCAGGGATGGGCCAATGTATTTGGTACAAGTCGATCGCGTCGATCTTCAGCCGCAGCAGGCTGGCCTCGCACTCGCGCTTGATCTGCTTCAGGCTGCGGTCGATTTCGCGCCTGTCGTTCCACACCATACCGCACTTGGTGAAGACATACGGCCTTGCCGACCTGCCTACATAGGTAAGTGCCCGCGCCACGATCTCTTCCGAGTGCCCAAGCCCGTAGACGGCCGCTGTATCAATCCAGTTAACGCCCAGCTCCAGTGCCTTCTCGATAGCTGCGACGGATTCCGCATCATCCTGCGGTCCCCACGCAAACGCCCAATCTCCGCCGCCAATGGCCCACGCGCCAAAGCCTATCCGCGTCAGTTGCATATCCGAATTGCCCAATCGCTTCTTTACTAAGGTATCCATACCGCGTTGGATGCGCTTAGGCGTCGATACGCGGGATGCGCTCCATCCGGTAAAACGGGTGCATGAGATCGAACGGTCCCCATGGCTCGTCGTGCGTGTACGCGAAGCCAAGCCGTCCCATCAGCGCCCCCGAATGCATATTGTTCGGGTTGTGCCCCGCCACCAGCGCCTTCACCTTCAGCGTCTCGAACGCATACCCGATCACCGCACGGGCAGCCTCTTCGCCGAACCTGCCGCTCCAGAACCGCCGTCCAATATGTACGCCGAGTTCCCGCACATCAGGCTGATCCTGGTAGGGCCGAAGTCCGGAAGCGCCCACGAACTCACCCGTCTCCCGCAGGAAGACAGGCCAGTACTGCACCCCGAATCGCTCCTGCCGGTCCATCTCCACCCGCAGCTTCGCCAGACACTGCTCCTCGTTCAATACGCCGCCAAGATACTGCGCCACCTCGGCATCGCCCCACAGACCGAGCGCCAGCGGCAAGTCGTTCTCTATCCAGTGGCGAAACTGAAGGCGAGCGGATTCAAGAAAGAACTCCATACCGCGCTTATCGACTTACCATCTCAAGCGGAGCAAATCGACGCACGGTAATCGTGTTCTCGCGCTGCCGCGTCCGCGCGATGTCGTACGAAGCCTGCATCCGCATCAGCGTGTCCATAGTGACCCCGAATGCTTTCTCGATACGTAGCGCCATGTCACCCGACAAGTCCGCCTTGGCATTGAGCAGACTCGACAGTGCCGGTCGCGAGACCTGCAAGGCTGCCGCCGCCGCCGTTACGGTGAGACCGGCTGCTTCCACGATCTCAGTACGGATAAACTCTCCCGGATGGGGTAGGTTCTTCATCGGCATCACCAGCTTCCTTTCCTACGCCTCGATCAAAAACTCCCCATCCCGCATGATCTGCTCTTCGCCCGCTGCGTTCCCCAGCCAGATGTTGAAGCCCAACCCCACCACATCGATATGCGTCGACGAACGCCACGGGGCGCCGGTATGTGCCCCATAAGGGTCACCGAACGCGATGTGGACGCCGGGGAACTTCTCATCCTGCAAGATGTTGCCGATCACACGCTCCACCCCGATGTTCGTGCCGATGGCGAACTCGCCCACGCGGTCGGAGTTGGCATCCGTATGGGTGTAGTCCCAGAAGTCCTTTTCGAGCTGCTTGTTCGAGGAGGCCACCTTGGTGATCCGGTTTGCCTCGATGTTGATCGTCAGCGGTGTCTCGCGCAGAATGCCGTAGCGCGCACAGAGGAAATCGCCGACCACACCATCCACCACAAAGACACCGTTCACCTCGGCGGGGGCCGTGAAACACTCGCCGCCGGGAAGATTGCCCCACTTCTCCGTCGAGATAATGCCCGACGTCTTAAACCACTTATATTCGGACGTCAGCTCCGCATGGATGTCCGTGCCCGCCGCCGTGGTCGCCCGCACATAGGTCGCCGCGCGTACTTTGTCGAGCACCGCCTGGCTCAGCCGGTCGATGGCCTCGAAGTCCGCCCGCATGCCCTGGGTCATGATCTCGGGCGTGATGTTGACCATATGGGCGTGCCGCATCCGCCGGCGGTTCACCACGTCGGTCATCTGCATGCGGCTGCGAAGCTCGTTCGGCTGCACCACGACCGCGAAGATGCTTACTTGCGAGCTTTCCATGTCGTCCAGCACCGCCCGCGGCATCTCGACTAGCGGACGCGCCGCTTCGGTCTCGAGCACAAATCCGCTCCACGCGCAGCCGATCCGGTCGAGCTCGTTGCCCAGGGAGGCCGCAATCGTAAGGCAAGCCTCGTCCGCGATCAGCGTGACCTTCTCCTCCGGCTGAATGCGCAGGCAGGTCGAGACCGCATTGCGCGCCCCCGGGATGAACTCCGGCGGAAAGCTCGTCGCCCGCAGCAGCTCCGCCCCGGCCTGTGCCGCGGCGCTCATGCCATCCGTCACCATGCCACTTACCAGACCTGTCGTCATCGCGTCCCTCACTCCTCATCGTACAACCGGTATGTACACGAGGTTACAGGTCGGCGCGTGTCTCCGTCACCATGAAGTCCACAACGTCTTTGAGACTTCCCGTCTCGCGAAAGACGGCCAGCTGGCGGTCGGCTCCCGAACCCCGCTCCAACATGGTATGGATGTAGCCGATCTCTTCGCGGCTGCCCAGCTCGTCCAGCACCTCATCGACAAACAGCAGGTACTCCAGTATGAGGTCTTTAACCGGAACCTCCGTCTCTTTGCCGAAGTCGATCAGCTTGCCGCCCAGTCCATACCGCACCGCGCGAAACTTATTTTCCATCAGGAGCGCGCGCGAATACTGCCGGTAATCGATGTTGCGCTCATGTAGCAGATAAAGCTTTGCCGCCGTCGCCTGAATCAGCGCGGCGATGGCGATGCTCTCCTTCGCCCGCATGGGAATGTCGCAGATGCGGACCTCAACCGTTGAAAAGTACGGATGCGGCCGTACGTCCCACCACAGCTTCTTCGCGTTATCGATTGAACCCGTCTTGATCAGCAGATTGACGTAGCTCTCAAACTCCGTGTAGCTGGCGAACGCATCCGGTAGGTTCGTCCGCGGAAAGTTCTCGAAGACCTTCGCCCGATAGCTCTTGTACCCCGTCTCCAGACCCATCCAGAAGGGCGAATTTGTACTTAACGCCAAAATATGCGGCAGAAAATACCGCAGCGAGTTCATAATTCGGATCGCCGCCTCGCGATCCTCAATCCCGACGTGGACATGAAGGCCGAAGATGAGGTTCGCCCGGGCCACGAGCTGCAGATCTTCCACCACCTGGGCGTAGCGTGGATCGGGATAGATCTCCTGGTGCTTCCAGTCGGCGAACGGATGCGTGGCCCCCGCCACCAGCACCAGCCTATTCTCCTCAGCCAGCCGGATCATATTGCGCCGCAGATCGAACAGATCTTCCTGCGCCTCTTGAATGTTGCGGCAGACCCGCGTGCCCACCTCGATCACCGACTGGTGCATCTCGGCCTTGACCCGCTCTTCCAGCCTTAGCTTGCCCTGCGACAACATCTCCGTCGCGATGTGCGATCGGAGGTCCCGCGTCTCCGGGTCAACTGTCTGATACTCCTCTTCAATACCGATTGAGAACGACGGCCGCATCTCCTCACCTCACCTGATGGATGCTGCCTACTGTACCGCATCGCCCTCGAATGCCTCTAAGCGTGCTGCGGCTCAGGCTTACATTCGCTCTCAAGACGAGCGAGCCGCTTGTCCATATCGATTGCGTTCAAGAGGAACGCATGATTGGCTGCCGCGACTGCCAGAGCCGTCTCATGACGGCGCGTGGCCATCTTCTCGGCTGCGGCAAACCGCTCCAGTTCAACTTGTTCCGCCTGGTCGAAGCGCATCTTCATCTCTTTCTCATGTGCTTCCATCCGTGCAGTCAGAGTCTTTAGGTCGGGAGAGACCAAATCCTGAATGACCTTCCGCACATCTTCCACATTCCCCATGCTCTTGTCCTCCCCTATGCAGGCCGTTTGACTAGGACTACAGGAATACATTATCCCGTCCGGGCTGACGACAGCATGATGACCACCCACTCCACCTGGATCAACCCAAAGACCGTCAGCGCAATCCATCCCGCCCAGCGCGGTCCAATGACGCGATCACGCGCCACATACGCCGCATACCCCAGCAACAATGGCAGCGGCAGAACGGGATAGTGGTACGTCGGGTGCGACATGCTCAACCAATAGGGAAAGGCGTACGCCAACGCCGAAGCCGCGATCAGCCGCACCTCGCCGCGTCTCCAAAACGCCGCGCCCGCCCCGGCCAGCCAGAACACCGCCGCTCCACAAGACAGGCAATACAGCCCCGCCGCCAGCAACAACACTAGATAGAAGAAGCGCGGACGCAGCATCCGAAGCTCCAGCGCGGTGAAGGTGTCGAAGCCCCAGAAGCAGCGCGCCCGATTGGCCGTCCGCAGCAGAAACGCGCCCGGATGCGCTACCACATACTCATCCGCGAGCCGCTGGAACTCGTGCGCGCTTGCCACCGGAGGCAGCGCGTTCGCCTCCGCATACCCCGGCGCAATGTCCGGATCGTCCTTGTCGTGCGAGCCGAAGTACCACGTCCGGTAGATGGGCGTGTTCTGGTTATTGCCGTACCAGAAGTTCCGGCTGTTCGCCGTGTTGATCACCCACGCGCCCGAAAGCTGATGCGCGCGCAGGAGCCATCCGCCAATCATCGCCACGCTGATCACGAGCGGCAACACCACCGCAAGCACCCGGCGTTTCCGCCACAGCACGTATCCCGGCAGCAGCAACAGCAGCACCGCCGAACTCGGCCGCGTCAGCACCATCGCTCCCAGCGACACCCCAAGCAGAGCGCCCTCCGCCGCACTCATCCGTTTCGCCAGCTTCAACGCCGCGCTCAAAGCGACAACCATCAGCGCCATGATAGGCAGTTGCGTCAGCGGCACGATCGACAGATACATCGAGTCCGGCATCAGCCCAAACGCCAGCAGCGGCAGCCAGACCTTCTCGGCAAAGCCCAGCTCGTCCGCCAGCCGCACCACGCCCCAACATGCCAGCACCCAGAACAGCAGCATAGAAGCGTCGAGCAGACCGCGGTCCGCACCCGCCGCTTCAAGTTCCATCAGATAAAGCGGCAAGCCCGGAGGCCAGTACGGCACGAAGTGCGTTCCCGCCCGCAGTTGCTCCGCCATCGCGACATACTCCGCCGCATCGGACGGAATAGGCGCGCTCCACGTCGCAACTAGCAGCGCGATCCGCAGCACAAGCAAAACGCAGAGGACGATCCACAATCGCCGCCTGCCCTCCACCCGTTCCGCCGTACCCGCGCCGTCCTCCATCTCACCTCGGTCGATCCCGGTCCTTACTCAATGCGCGTGCTACTTCGCAGCTACCTTCTTCGCCGCTTTCTTGGCTGCCTTTTTTGCGGGCACCTTAGGCGCAGCCGCACCGGGAGTCAAAAACTTACTCCACTTCATCCCCGGATCGAACGTCTCGGACGCCTGTGCCTTCTTCACCGCCAGCTTCGCCACACGGTCCACGATCCACTCGAAGTTCTCCTTGCCGACAGAGTGCAGATCGGCGTCTGGAGCCGGATTCATGAAGTCGATCGCGTACGGCACCCCGTCCTCGACCGCAAACTCCACCGTGTTCAGGTCATACCCCAGAGCGCAGCACAGCGTCAGCGCGTCCTGCTCCACCCGTGCCAGCAGCTTCGGATCGTAATCCGGCGCGTCGAGCACGTACCGCTCGTGGTGCGGCCGCCTTGGATCGTACGGCATGATCCGAACCTCTTCCTGCCCCACCACGTAGCAGCGGAAGTATTCTTTGAAGTTCACTGCCGCCTGCAGAGTCATGCACAGGTCGCGCGTCTGGTCGTAGGCGCAAAAAAACTCATGCGGATTGCCCACATGAAAGACATCACGCCACCCGCCGCCATCGTGCGGCTTCAGAAATGCCGGGAACCCGACATACTCAAAGATCCCATCCCAGTCGAGCGGATATTCGAGGTTCCGCACCGATCGCTCGTTGATCTCCGGCGGAAAGTGCTTGTGCGGCAGCAGCACCGTCTTCGGCACCGCCACGCCCAGCTTCGATGCTAGCGCGTAGTTGAAGAACTTGTCGTCCGCCGACCACCAGAACGGATTGTTGATGACCTGCGTCCCGGTCAGTACGGCGTTCTTCAGGTAGGCCCGGTAGAACGGCATATCGTGCGAGATACGGTCGACGATCACCGTATACCCTGACGGTACCCCCTCCTTCACGCCGCCCAGCTGCACAAACTCGGCCGTGATCCCGTCCAGCTCCATCGAGTTGATCCGCTCGACCAACGCTCCCGGAAACGTGTTCTCCATCCCAAACAACACACCGATCTTCTTCACCCTGACTCTCCTTACGCTCTGCGTTAGTTTAGTCTTCTCTTCCCTATTCCCTATACCCTCTTGCCTGCTCTACAGGTAAACCTGCACCATCTTCCGCCACACCGGCCAGTCGTGCAGCGCGCCCTCGCCCCAGATGTCCAACCGCACCGGGATGCCCTTCTGCCGCATCAGGTGCGCTATGTGCTCGGTGCGTCCGCGGCAGATGTCGTGCTCCCCCGCCGCCAGTACATAGGTGTTACGGCGATATTGATCGAGATACCACCCATCCCCCATATTTGGCAGAAACTGCACCGGGTTGTGGAGGTACGTGTCATGGTCGCTGTACCCGCCCAGAAAGCTCGACATATCGAACGCGCCGCTCATCGCCAACACGGACCGGAACACATCCGGCAGACGCAACGCGATGTTCAACGCGTGGAACCCGCCAAAGCTCGTCCCGACCGCCGCCAGCGGTCCCCAGTTCATCCCGCGCACCAGCGGCACCACCTCTTCAAGCACATAGCTCTCATACTGCATATGCCGGGCGATCCGCCAGCGCGGACCCACGTTGCGGTTGTACCAGCTCTCCGCGTCCACGGAGTCCACGCAAAACAGCTGCACCTCTCCGCGCTCGACCTGGCCCTCCAGCGCCGCCACCATGCCGAACTCTTCAAACTCATAAAACCGCCCGCACGAGGAGGGAAAGACGATCGCCGGCAGCCCCGCGTGTCCGAACAGCAGCAGCTCCATCTCGCGCCCCAGCCGCGGCGAATACCACTTGTGCCACTCCCGTCTCATCCCGCGCCCTCTGCTAGTCTTAAAGTCACCCCAGTGTAACGGAGCCGTCTTACCCGCCCTCACTTTGACCTTGCCCACGCAGCTCGACCAGCACTTTCCCGCGCTCCATGCCGCCTCGTGCGATTGGCCGGAAAACCCTCTTCGCATCCCGCCGGGCACCGATGCCATCCCCCGCCTGGACACCTGGCACCTCCACTCCGCAATCCTGCTCGATCCGGACTTCCGCTGCGTCCTCGTCTACCTGCCCGAATGTTATGAGCGCGAACCGGACCGACGCTTTCCCGTCTTCTACCTCCATGATGGTCAGAATCTCTTCGACGGGCGCACCTCCTATGTCGCCGGGCGTACATGGGAGGCTGGCAGTACCGCCGACCGCCTCACCAACGCGGGCGAGATCGAGCCCGTCATCCTCGTCGGCATCGCTAACACCGGCCTCCGGCGCATGGCCGAGTACACCCCCACCCGCGACCCCAAGATGGGTGGCGGCGAGGGCGCACTCTACGGCCGCCTCGTGACCGAGGAGCTCAAACCGTTTGTAGACCGCACCTATCGCACCCGCCCTGATACATCGGACACCGCTCTCGGCGGCTCCTCCCTCGGCGGCCTTATCTCGCTCTATCTAGGCCTGACCTGCCCCGGCGTCTTCGGCAAGCTCGCCGTCATGTCTCCCTCAATCTGGTGGGATCACCGCGCCATTATCTCCACGGTCAACCAAGCCAACCCCAAACCCACACTCAAAATCTGGCTTGACATGGGCACCTGCGAGGGCGCGCGTCACGTCCGCGACACAGAGCATCTCCACCGACTCCTCATACGCCTCGGCTGGCGCGATGGCGACGACCTCCGCTACGTGGAAGTGGAGAACGCCATCCACGACGAAGCCGCCTGGGCCGCCCGCTTCGAGCAGGTCCTTCGCTTCTTATTTCCATCGCGATAAGCTCCGCATCGATGTTGCTCGCCTTCCTGATTGTCATTCCGCAGCGAAGCGGAGGAATCTGCTTCTCGCTCTTGCCTCTGCTGTCATCCTTAGTGAATCCGCATCTGCTGCAGGTCTACACTCCCTCTTCCCGTCAATTAAATTGCGAAATCCCCGCTTTTCCGCCATACTTAGGTGTTGGGTACAAGCGGCGTTCTAACCATTGGGTCATGCCTGAGTAAGCCGTCCCCAGACATCCCCGTTCTTCGAAAGGCATCTCCTGTGTTAATGATCCGTCTGGCGCGCGTCGGCGCCCGCAAGCAGCCCCACTACCGCGTCGTCGTCATCGAAAAAGATCGTGCCCGCAATGGCCGCTCCGTTGAAGTTGTCGGCACTTACAACCCCCGCACCAACCCGGCCACCGTCGACTTCAAGCGTGAACGCATCGACTATTGGACGAGCAAAGGCGCGCAGCTCTCCGAGCGTGTCGGCAAGCTTCTAGCCCAGGCACCAATGTCAGCGGCCACAGAAGCTACAGCCGCGTAACACAGCCGTGGTATCTTCTGGACTCGCCAAAGATGCCCAAAGATCGCTCCTCCGCACCGATGATCCCATGCAACACCTTTCTGCTCACGTACACTCTATCTAGAGGAAACGCACCGTTTTCCAGCGTTCTCCTTAGGCAAATCGATCGGCTAACCGTCTTTCGATCTGCTATTTAGCTGTCGCCTCGCCCGTTTACAGTTCCCGTCCGGAAGATGCTCCCCCTTAGAGGAGACAAACGGCGGAACGAGGGCAAGACGGCGGGACTCTCCCAGAGGTGTGTGATGTCGGAAGCTGTTCATGAAGCGGAAGCGCGTAGTGCCATCGCCGGAATCTCCGGCCTCATTCTCGAGATCGCTAAGGCACTCGTCGACTCGCCCAACGATGTCGCCGTCGAGACCATCTCTGAAGGCGGATCAACGACGCTGCGCCTCCGCGTCGATCAGACCGATATCGGCAAGATCATCGGCAAACAGGGCCGGACCGCCCGTTCGCTCCGCACCATTCTCGGCGCGGCCAGTATGAAGGCCCATCACCGGTACTCGCTCGACATCATCGACAACAGCCGCACCGCCTCCTAGTTCACCACAATTGTCATCCTAAGCGACGCAGATCACAGCCTCATCGTGATCTGCGTAGTCGAAGGACCTGCGGCTCTGCTGCTACCCTCGTCTGATGGAACCACCCGCATCCTGGACCACCCTGGCCCACCTCCTTCGCCCGCAGGGCCGCAAAGGCGAGCTCCTGGCCGAGCTCCTCACCGACTTTCCCGAGCACTTCACAACCCGGCCCGGCCTTACCCTCCGCCGTCCCAACGGCAGCCTACAGCCAGTCACCGTCGCGTCTCACTGGCTTCCCGTGGGTCGCAACGCTGGTCGCATCGTCCTCAAGCTTCACGGCATTGACTCCATCGAAGCCGCCGAGCAGTTAGCCGAGTGCGATGTGCTCGTTCCGGAAGAGCAGCGCATCGAGCTCGCCGAGGAGGACGCCCAATACATCGCCGATCTCCTCGACTGCACCGTCCTCGATCACGGCAACCCTATCGGCACCGTCCACGACGTGCAGTTCCCCACCACCGCCACCGGCACCCGTCTCGATGACGCCGCCCCGCTGCTCGTCGTCCACTCTCCCGGATGCACCGAACTCCTCATCCCCTTCATCGCCGCCTGGGTCGACACCATCGACATCCCCACGAAGACCCTCACGATGCGCCT
>CAXTUR010000028.1:0-25817 GCA_964247455.1 uncultured Acidobacteriaceae bacterium
GTCACAATCAGCAGCCGGATCTGCCGGTTCGATCCATGCTGCGTGTTATCCAGCCCGTCCAGGTTCCACTGCGCTCTTTCCGTGCCGCCAAAGGTGAACTGGGTTGTTGAAAAAGTGCTCGTGGGAATGCCAATCACGCCCGGGGACAGCAGAAGAAAATTGAACAGATTACGCGATGCGATCGGCAGGTTCTCAATCTCCTTACGATCGAGCACTGCGCCTACCGTTGATGTGCCGCTATCCACCAGCGACGCGCTTGCCCGCACCTCGACGGTTTCGTTTGTGCTCCCTACCGGCAGCGTCGCATCGATCCGGGCCTCCTGGCCAACATTGAGCGTGATCCCCGTCTGCGCTGTCTGCTCAAAGCCGGTTGCCGTCGCCAGGAGTCTGTAGTTGCCCACAGCAACGAGCGGAAAGCGATAGTATCCTTTGCCATCAGCGACCGTCTCTTGCGAGATGCCCGTACTTACATTCGTGAGCGAAATATGAGCTCCAGGAATTGCGCTTTTCGAGGAGTCGGTGACGTAGCCGTTAACGACTGCATCGACGGCATTGGCTTGCCCGAATGCACAAGAAGAAGCAACGACGAAAAGAACAACTGCAAAGTAACGATACAAGGCGAGTGATCTCCAAAGTCTGTAGTTCGGACCGAGTGGAAGCTGATTTATTCGCATAGGTGGAACTGCGAGCTGTTGAAGACGCCTCCAGTATCGCCACCCGAGATGAAGCTCCGGTAACCCGCCTTGTTTTCTCGCCTGCCTGCAACGACCGCCCTGCACTAGGCGAATATTCAAGGAACACCTCTCAGGTGCTCTGGGCCACACGGCTCCGTCGTCCGACCTGGCGGGTGTTGTTTGCTGAAGTGAGTTGACCGTGCGTTACTATGGTTTACGCTCTTTTGTCTTCCCGTGCGTCCAACCCGAAACGTCTCTCATCCTGCTCTGCTGATGGTGCCCGTGACACTTAGCAACTGGAAGACTCCCGCTTATCGTTTGCTGTCTGTGTTCCTTTTGCTCCCGGTGATCGCCGGACGATGTTTCCCGCAAAACGTGCCTACTGCCCAGCCGGCCACCGCGCCTACAGCGACAGTGACGTTCAGCGGAACGGTTGCCGACCCGTCTGGGGCGCTCATCTCGCATGCCGCCCTCAGCTTCTTTCTTCATGGGAGTCCCCATAGTGAGGGCGCAACGCCGCAGCGAGAGATTTCCTCGGACGACTCGGGCCGCTTCGTCGTCTCGCTTCCGTCGGGCGTCTACGACGTGGTGGTTGCTTCGGTCGGGTTTGAGCCCCTTACCCGCACCGTAACGCTCGGCGGGCGCCCCGTCGTGTTGGACCTCCGCCTGACGATTGCGGCCACCGCCGATCAGGTGGAGGTTCCATCCAATGCGGCCTCCAGCACAGCGTCGGGCGACAACAAGAGCGCTCTGGTGTTTCGCGGCGACCAGTTGGAGACCTTGTCCAGCAACGATTCCACGCTACAGCAGCAGATCCTCGGGATGGCGGGCGGGGGTGGTGAAGGAGGCGCGCAGATCTACGTCGACGGCTTCAGCGGAGGACGCTTCCCGCCGAAGGACACCATCCGCGAGATCCGCATCAATCAGAACCCCTTTTCTTCCCAGTACGAAGACCTCGGCTACGGTCGCGTCGAGATCTTTACCAAGCCAGGCAGCGACAAGATTCACGGCACCTTCTTCTCCTCTGGCAACACCAAGGCCCTCAACTCGCTGAACCCGTATACCGGTGCCGAGCCGCCATATTATCTTCTGTTCAACCGCGGCGATGTGAGTGGTCCACTCGGCAAGAAGACCTCCCTCTTCGCCTCCGGTGCACGCAGCGATCAGCAGAACAACGCCATCGTCAACGCCTTCAACCCGGACGGTAGCCGTCTCTCCGTGGCCGTTCCCGCACCCACTGTTGAGACCACCGCCAGCCTTCGCGTCGACCGCCAGCTGAACGCTAACAACACCCTGGTCTCGCGCTACGAGTACAACCGATCGACCGCCTCCAACAACGGGGTAGGGCTTCTTGTGCTTCCGTCCGAAGGAACGACCGACGGGACGACTGTGCAAACATTCCAGATCGGCAATACGCAGCTGATCGGCACCAAGATCGTCTCGGAGACACGCTTCCAATACCTGCGGACCCGGATCGCGCAGACACCCGTCTCCACCGCGCCGACCATCGTGGTGCAGGGGGCCTTCAATGGCGGCGGGTCGCCTCTCCAGACCTCCCGCGACAGCCAGGACCGGTACGAGTTTCAGGAGTATCTTTCGATCGATCGCGGCAAGCACTTCCTCCGTGTGGGTGCGCGGTATCGCCTCTTGTCCGAGACGAATACCTCCAGCGCGAACTACAACGGGCAGTTCACCTTTACTAATCTAGCCGCCTACCAGGCAGGCACCCCGAGCCTGTTCAGCCTGACCGCCGGGCAATCGACCGCGAAGCTCCTGACGGGCGATCTGGGAGCGTACGCCGAGGACGAATGGAAGATCCGCAAGAATCTCACCGCCATCTTCGGGCTCCGTATCGAGAGCCAGACGGCGATTCCGGACCACTTCGACCCCGCACCGCGCGCCGGGATCTCTTGGGCGGTGGGTTCGACGGACAAGCATGCGCCCATCGTTACCCTTCGCGCCAGCGCCGGCATCTTCTATGAACGCTTCGCTCCCGGCAACATCCTTACCTCCATCCGGCAGAACGGGACCAGCCAGCAAGCCTTCCTTCTCGAAAACCCGAGCTTCTATCCCAACATCCCTTCGGTGGGTCAGCTTAGCAGCACCGCCCCTACTACGTATGGCATAAGTCCTCATCTCCACGTCTCGTCCGAGATCATTGGCAGCCTTTCGGTGGAGCGCTCCCTCGGCAAGGACGGTAAGTTCGGCAGCATCACGGCCACTTACTTTGGGACGCGCGGCGTTCATAAGTACAACTCCGAAAACATCAACGCGCCGCTTAGCAATGGCGTCCGCCCTCTTGGCGGGTCACAGGACATCTATCAATTTGCCTCCGACGGGATTGAAAAAGCGCAGAGCCTCAACATCAATACCAATCTGCAACCCACCAAGCGGCTTTCGATCTTTGGCTTCTACAGCGCGCGGCATCAGATGTCCGACACCTTCGGCGCTGCAAGCTTTCCTTCTCAGCCCTATAACGTCTCCGCCGACTATGCTCCGTCCGGATACGGTTCGCGTCCGGTCGGTCAACGTCTCTTCCTCGGAGGGAATCTCAAACTGCCCTTCAAGTTCTCTTCCGAAGCCTTTCTGGCCACGAACTCGCGCTCCCGGTTCAACATCACGACAGGCACGGACCGCAATAACGACACGCAGTTCAACGACCGTCCCGCCTTCGCGACTAATCCCGGCCCCGCTTCCGTCCTCTACAACACCTCCTTTGGAAAGTTCGACGCGAACCCGCAGCCGGGCGAAGCCGTCATCCCCTTCAACTACGGGATCGCGCCGCGCCTCGTCTTCCTCGTCGTAGGAGGCGAACGGGAGTTTCGGTTCGGGCCACGGCCAGCAGCGCCACCTGCTGCAGCCGCCGCGTCGAAGCCAAGCCAAGCCGCACCGTCGAAGCCCGAGCAGGCGTACTCCTTCAATCTCGGCATAGATGCCATTAACGTCTTCAACACGAACAATCCAGGCGCTCCGATTGGTGTTCTGGGCTCGCCGTTCTTCGGCCGTTCCATCTCAACCAACAACCTCTTCGGCCTAACGTCGGCGGCCAATCGCGTCCTTTTCTTGTACACGTCGGTACACTTCTAGCGCGCTTTACTCCTCAATTCGCGGAAGGTTGTTCCGCCCGGTCGATGACGAACGTGGCCACCAGACCCCTGGTCGCCCGAAGTTGCAGTCCGAGTTGCTGTTGAACCGCGACAAAGAAAGGAGGGCTGGAGGCGTCCGCAGGAGCGGCAGGAATGTCCCCTTGGAACTGGCTTTCATCCGGTGCCCATTCCAGGTTGAAGTCGTACCGCCCTGTCAGTCGCGTCCTGTCTACCACGGGACGGTCCAGCACGGCGCGCTGCAGTAAGGAGGCGAACTCAGCCATGGTTGCGTTGTGCGCCGGAAGAACCATACGGTTTGGGTATACGACACTGACCAGCTTGGACGGCTCGGTTGCCGGTGCGGCGCTCTCCTTTAGCTTTGGACCACTCTTCACCACCTCCATTGCATACATTGAGAACTCCTTCTGTTCCCGATGGAACTGGAGATGGAACCTCTCGGCAAGAAGGCCTCGCAGCATGGCCATCTGATCATTACGGCCAGGGCGCGCCTCGCCTGGAGTACGCGCATCGATGTCGTAGTGCGTCGACTCAAACCACCCCGGCCCGCCCGAGATGACCTTTGGGCTCAGATCGTAGGCAGCGGCAATCAACAACTTGAGTGAGTAGTCCCGCACGACGAAGCGGTTTGTGCCCTGCATTGTGATGAAACGGGAAGCCTTCACATCTGTGGGAACAGCTTTGATCGTTGCCACTTCAAACATAGAAGTGTCCGCGCCCGGATGTACAGACTGCGGGAGTGCTGCGGCAGGCAGAGCGTCTTGCGCGGACGCGAACGTGGCAGCCGCCATCAACGCCAACAGGCAGATCGGGTTTCGTTGGAGACGAAGACGCATGATTCCTCCTCTACTCGGTTAGTTCTCCGTTGGCAACTCGGCATGGTCGATGACGATGGTTTCGGTAGGTGCCTTGGACGGCACAAGCCTCAGGCCGAGCTGTTCCTGAAGGGCGGTGAAAAGGGTGGGGTCGGAGTTGTCGCCGACGGGTGCGTGCGCGTCATCCGGTGTGAACTTCAGCTTGAAATCGTACTTGCCCGTCAGCCCGGTTTTGTCGGTCACAGTGCGGTGCAGCATGGAGGAGAGCGAGTAAGTCAGGCTGAACAACGGGATGCCCGTCCCTTCAAAGAAGTTAGGTCCCACACTCATCCCTCCTGGATGACGCTTGGTCTCGGGATGGTCTCTCGTGTCCTCCAAAACCTCGTCAGCGGGTGCCGCAATGAGCTTCGAACCACCTTTGGCGATCACCAAATCGTAGCTTGGCAGCACCTTGGTCTCCGTATGTACCACGAGCTTGAAGCGGTCGGCCAGGAGCTTGCGAAGCATCGATTTCCGTTGTATCTGTGTGACCTTCTTGAGGGTCTCCAAATCCTCGCCCGCGATCTTGGTTTCAATATCGAACCCCGTCGTACCGACCCACGCGGGTCCACCTGATATCAGGTCCTGGCGGACTTGGTAGGCGTTGACGATCAGCATCTTTAGGTTGAGGTTGGTGCCGCTGAACCCGTCCGGTTTCGTCATGATCCGCATCATGCCGTCGCCAGATTTGTTCGGTTTGATCGAAGCCACCTCGTAGTCCGGTAGCTTGATGGACGGATCGGCGGCCTTAGCATCCGGGTCGATCAACATCGGCAGGTCCTGCGCGGAAGCGAACACAGCGACGGCAAACGTCATCGCGAGAAACACGGAAGTACGAACGTGGTGAGTCATAGATCTCCGGCAATCTAAGGCTAGTTCTCCGACGGCTTCTGAACATGATCGATGACGAATACATCGACGGCCGCCTTGGTTGCGTCGAGTTTGAGACCGAGCTGCTCCGGCATCGCCGTAAACAATCCGGGCGGCGCATCCGCCTTCTCGCTCGGCGGCGGCACCTTGATCCCCATGCCGCCAAACTGCGACTCGTCGGGCGTCCACGTCAGCGTGAAGTCGAAGCGGCCCGGAATGCCAGTCTGATCGATCACGGGACGATCCAGCACAGCCGCCTGCATGGTGCGGGCGAAGTCCTCCACCGTTGAATTTGAGTTCGTCATTTGACCGAGATTGCGGAAGAAGTTGCCGGGTAGACCGCTGTCGTTGCCCTGCGAGGGTGTGAGCTTTGAGCCACCTTTCGCCACCGTAACAGCGTACACGGAAAGCTCCTTTTTATCATGGTGAAACGTCAAGCCGAACCGATCCGCGATCAGCTTGATCATCATGCCCTTCCACTGTTTGTCGCTGGGCGATCCTTCGATGTCCGGCTGCGCGGCGATGTCGAACTTGTCAGTCTGCACCCAAGCCGGTGCGCCCACGATCTGCTTGGCGTGGATGCCATACGCGAACGACAGCATGTCCGCCAGCGTCGTGTTGTACGTGCTGAAGCGGTTATCACGCACGGAGAAGTATTTGCCTGGCTGGTCCGGCTTGGTGGGCTTGATCGTTGCCACCTCGAAGCTTGGGTCGGCGTCCGCGGCCATCGGGGGCAGACGCTTCGACGGCTCGGGAATGGCCCACGCCGTCTCCGGCTTAACCTTCGTCAACACAAGGGGCAGCGGGTTGCCGCCTTGCGACACGGCGCCGTTCATCGTACCGCCGTCGCTAGAAAGCGTCCCCGCGTACTCGCCCCCTACGGCGATAATGGAGAACTTCACCGTTCCGGCTTGCACCGAGACCTTGCTTAACGCCAAGGGCTGCCCTCCCTGATCGATGCTGTACAGGTTGCCCTTCCATCCCGGATCGGCCTTCTCAATCTTGACCACAGTGCGCAGACTTTTGCCCGCCTCCAGCGTGCCTTGCCATGTCCCCGCAATGTCCTGCGCGCGCAGCACACCTGTTGCTACCGCCAGCACGCCGGCAACCCACAACATCATCTTCTTCATAAGAGGAGCTCCTGGAAGTCCTGATTGCCTGCCACCAAGCATATCGCTGACAAGGAGACGAAGGCCTAATTTCCCAACCGATATCTTTGGACATGAAGTCAACAGGACTCGTTAGCATCGTGCCTGTTTGGTGGCGAATTCCGACCTTCTACGTTGACAGCTATTCGCCCATCGATATATCGTCATCCGAGTATGAACCCCGATGCCCAGAAGCACCTTCCGCTTTCCCCAGCCACGTTACACATCCTGCTGGCGCTCACCGCGGGTCCGCTCCATGGCTACGGCATTATGCTTGAGACCGCACGCCAGTCCGGCGGTCAGTACAAGATTGGTCCGGGGACCTTGTACGACAACCTGAAGAAGCTGCTTTCCACGAAGCTGGTCGAAGAGTCGCAGCCTGAAAACCTTGTGACTGGTGCCCGGCGTATGTTTCAGCTTTCAGATCTAGGTGTGGACGTCCTGGCTGCGGAGGTCGAACGGCTCAGCGATGTACTCCGCAATGCGCGGTGCTCTATGCGGCTCGCTGGAAGAACATCGTGATTAAAGACCTTCAACGCCGCCTCTACGAGATGATCCTGTACCTGCATCCCGCCGCGTTCCGTGACGAGTTCGCTCGCGAGATGGCGCTCGACTTCGAGGAGGCCCGGCACAGCTATGGTCTGGGCCGTCTCTATCTCGATGCGGCGGGCTCGCTAACCCGTCAGTGGATGGCAGGCATCTCCTCGGGCGCTATCCATCGGCCCCGACGTCCCGGCCGTCGCTGCTCGCCGGTCAATACGTGATAGTGTGCGACCGGCCGTTCACTCCGCTGGAACTCGGACGTGGCCTGATCGCCTTGGCGACACAACTTGCGCTTTGTCTCTTCGCTCTGAGTTCCACCCCGTGCACAGAGCTGAGCTCCCGATCGTCAATGCGTCCTCCGGCACACGAGCTTTACGATTCGATGCCAACCCAAGAACCCTCTCACCTATAGGCAGCTCCGATCCCGACGCCTCGCAAAATACCACCGCAAGCCTTGGCTTCGCCCCTTTCGGCCAAGGGCAAACCGCTCAGCCGAAACCTGACTTGCTCCTCTTCCATCCTTCAGGTCTGTTGGTGTCCTATGAGGTTGCCACCATCAAGCCGATTTCACCGGATGCTGCCAGCAATCTAGTCAAGCTCCCGCCAGGCGGCTTCTTTAACCCGCTTAGTATCCGCCGCTACATCATGAACGCCTATGGCGCCGTGTACGCTCCGCAGATTGTTGGTGGCCCGGACTGGCTCAATAAGGACGCCTACATCATCCAGGGCAAGGTTCCCGACGCTCTTCAGTCCTTGTTCCAGAAGATGAGCCGCGCGGACCGCATCGATCAGACCCGGACGATGGAGCAGTCTCTCCTGGCCGAACGCTTCCACCTGAAGGCGCACTTTGAAACTCGCGTTTTGCCGGTTTATGAGCTGGTGGCCGACAAGGCCGGCCTCAAGATCAATCCAGTCCCTGCGCCCCCGGAGACCAACCCTGATACTCCGCACATGCGCCCCCAGCCCGCCGATCCACTGCCTCCTGGCACTATGACGACTACGACGAACGGTAACGGTCTCCGCGTTCTGAACGGACGCGCCATCAAGATGGAGTTGCTGGCGCGTGTGATCGGTGGTGATCTTGGCGACCGCCCTATCGTTAACCACACTGGTTTCATCGGCTATTTCGACGTGACTGACCTTGCCTGGACGCCGCTTGCAGGAGCCGGTGACACGAGCGCACCCGACGCCCTCTCGCTTACCAGCGCACTTAGAGAGAAGCTCGGCCTAAGGATCGTACCCGCTAAAGACCCGATTGAGATTCTGGTCATCGACAGCATCGAGCGTCCGACGCCGAACTAAAGTAGAGGCTGAGTTCGCGGCAGAGCTAGATCCGGCTATACGCTTATGGTGGGCACAGCAGGATTCGAACCTACGACTTCCACCGTGTGAAGGTGGCACTCTACCGCTGAGTTATGCGCCCTCGTGTTCGGCGGATCGGCCCATCTCCGATCCGTAACCACGTCATCCAGCATACCATTGCGCCGGACAATCTCCAATCTGCGGCGGTACAATGGCAGAGTCGTCAATGCCTCTTCCGCCGCCCACAAGTCGTGTGCCCGTATCCCGGGAAGAGCCTGTCCCAGAGGCGTCCGCCACGACAAATGCTAAAATCACTCCTCCCGCGCAACCCGAGGAGAAAAACGGGGTCATAGACGATATGGCTACGCTGGCACTCAACCCGACTCATGCTCACTTCGGCGATGCGGCATCCAGAACGGCTGACTTCCACGCACCCGGTGACTTCGCCCACATGGAGGATTCCGACATTATGCTCGCTTTGCGTGCGGGCGATATGGCGGGGTTCGACCATCTGATTGCAAAGTATCGTAAGCCGATCATCCATTTTATGTACCGGATGGTGCATAACCAGGCGGTCGCTGAGGAACTGGCGCAGGAGGTTTTCCTTCGCGTCTATCGTTCCCGCGAGACGTACCGCGCGGAGGCTCGCTTCTCCACCTGGCTCTATCGAATTGCAACCAACCTAGGCGTCAACCACGCCCGTGACAACCGGCACGAACGCACCGCTTCGACCGTATACCTCGACGAGACCGACGCCGAAACCGGCACAACGGCGGATGTTGCCGACACCACTCCGGGGGCGGAGTCCGCCATGCTTCGCCGCGAGCGCCTCAACGCGATCCGGCAACACGTTCTCGCGCTGCCGGAACGCCAACGGAGCGCCGTCCTAATGCATAAATATGAAGGGATGGATTATCGGCAGATCGGCGATGTGCTGAAGCTCTCCGAGTCGGCCACAAAATCACTTCTCTTCCGCGCTTACCAGACTCTACGCGAGAAGCTCAAAGAATTCGTCTAAATGTCGAAAGCGTAGCCTGCACGGCAGACCCACGCGGCACATTGGACACAGAAAGGACGCTATGAACTGTACCGATCTTCAAAAGAAACTCCCTGACTTTCTCCTCGATCAGCAGCCGTTGCCCGAAGACGCCCGCGCGCACCTGAACACTTGCGCGCCTTGTGGGCTGGAGTACGCCTCGTTTCAGTCCACCTTTTCCCTCCTTGACACCTGGCAGGCTCCTGAGCCTTCGCCCTACTTCGACCAGAAGCTTGCCGTTCGTCTTCGCGAAGAGGCGGCAGCCGCACCCGCAGGATGGTTTGAGCGGCTCCGTTCGCGTCTGCTCTTCAACACCGGCGCACAGTTTCGTCCTATGCTCGCGGGCGCGATGGCTGTCATGTTCGTCGCGGGCGGCGGTGCCTTTGCCGGCTTTTCCGGCCTTGCTGGCCACCAGGGAACCGCGCAGGTATCGGCCACCGTCGGTGACCTTCAAATCCTTGATAAAAATGATCAGGCGCTTCAACAGATGGATCAGCTTCTGCAAGACGACGGGAACTCCGACGACGATGCAGCGGCATCTCCGCGTACTTAGACGGGATGAAGTCCTTTGGCAGTAAGCTAGTATCCACAGTACCTATTTAGAAGTTCATCTAGACGTTATGCGCATCTTTTCCGAAGATCGGCATTGCTTCACAACCGGGCTGTCTCTGACGCTGATTGCGTGCGTTCTCGTGCCCGGTGTAGCGTCGGCGCAGCCCTCCCGGGTCGCGCCCGTCAAACCTCCTGCGACACGACCTGTCAAACCGCAGCAGGAACACCTGGCTCAGTGGATGGATCACCATCGCGATTTGCCCCTGGAACAGCAGAAGAGCGCACTCGAACATGAGCCGGGCTTTCAGAATCTGCCACCCGAGACCCAGCAGCGCATGCGAGACCGACTCACACAGCTCAATGCGATGCCGCCCCAACAACGGCAGCGCCTGCTTGAGCATAACGAGGCGATGGAGCAGCTCTCTCCCATACAGCGCCAACAGGTCCGCGGTGCCATGCAGCAGTTGAGCAGTCTAGCGCCGGACCGCCGCCGCCTCGTTGCTCGCGCCTTTCGCGACATGCGGGATATGCCTGTAACGGAGCGTCAGGCTGTTTTAAGTTCAGACCGCTTTCGCATGGAGTTTAGCGAGAGTGAACGATCCACTCTTTCAGGTCTACTCACTGTCGAGCCTTACCTACCCGCGAAGAAGAGCGGAGAGAATCCCGATTAGCTCTCGTCCTGATGATGATTGCCTTGACCGCTTCCTGAAACTGGATTATCGTAACGTTATGTTTGATTTGACAGCGCTTTGTTGTTGCGGCTCTTTGTAAAGCCCCTTCGCGCGTCTTCGTTCAGCACCTCTCCTCACATACAAATAACCAGAAATGAGTTCGCTCATGAAGAAGCTTGCCAGCCTTTTGCTGCTCTCCACCTCTCTTTACGCGCAAGGGAAGCCCGTGTCCGTAACCGGTCTTTGGCAAGGCAGCGCACTCGTCAAGAACCAGCAAGTGCCTATCACGGTTGAGCTCTCTGGCAGCGGCCCCAACCTTAAAGCCGCACTGCACAATGGCCCGGAGACCAGCGCCGCCAGCACCGCAACCCTGACCGGCGACCATCTCGTCCTCGCCTTCAACTACTTTGCCCGCACCCTTGACGCGACCGTCGTGGGCGACACACTGACCGGCACCTTTGACATCACCACCGCCAAGCTCCCTTTGACGCTGCATCGCGCCTCGATGCAGCGGGAGACACCCATTCCCTCGGCGTTAAGCGGCGACTGGGAGATCGCCGTCCACAGTCCCAAGGGCGAGTCCGCGTGGCAACTTCGCATCACCGGCCAACATGCCGTCATCCAGCGCATCGACGGGGACACCGGTTCACTGTATGGCCATTACGACGCCGCCTCGAACGCGGTCCTCTTCTCTCACTTTACCGCCGCCGGTCCGGCCCTCTACAGGGTGAAGCCGCAGGGGAAGGGAACTCTGCTGGTCGACAACCTCCTAAGCGACACCCAGCATGATCTCGTTGCCCGGCGTCCCGCAGAGGCGCGTAAAGAACAACTTGCCGCACCCACCGATCCGACGCAGCAGACGACCCTCAAAGACCCCGCCGCACCCCTCACCTTCTCCGCGCCTACTCTCTCGGGCAAGGTCGTCTCCAGCAGCGATCCTGAGTTCAGAGGAAAAGTGGTCCTCGTCGCGGTAGGCGGCTCGTGGTGCCCCAACTGCCACGACGAAGCTCCGCTGCTCGAAAGTCTCTACACCCGATATCATGCGCGCGGCCTAGATATCGTGGATCTGTCGTTTGAAGAAGCCGATCAGCTGAAAGACCCAGCCCGGCTGCGCGCCTTTGTAGCTCGTTACGGCATTACTTACCCGGTGCTTCTGGCCGGTGTGCCCGATCAGCTGAACGAGAAGATCACCATCGCTAACAACCTCAACTGCTGGCCCACCTCCTTCTTTGTCGGCCGCGATGGCAGGGTGAAGGAGATCCATGCAGGCTTTGCCGGCCCCGCCAACCCGCCCGCGCACGACCAGTTGGAAAAGCAGATTACCGCGCTGGTAGAGCAGCTCCTGGCTGAACCGGCGCTCAGCCAAAGTGCCGCCCGTTAACAACTTTGCTGGTTGTTCCTCCAAAAGACATTCGCGTTTGTCTCCGCCTTTTGGTTGTCGCTCCCGTAGGGAATCTGCGTCTGTGCGCCCAACTTAGTTCTTCAAGAAGTTCTTCGCCAAAAACAATACATTCGCTGGCCGTTCAGCCAAACGTCGCATAAAGTACGGGTACCACTCCGTCCCAAACGGGATGTACACCCGAACCCCGTACCCGTCCGCAGCCAGCTTGCGTTGCAAGTCGCGCCGCACGCCGTACAGCATCTGGAACTCGAACGCGCTCTTCGCAATCCCTCGCTCCGCCACAAACCGGCAAATGGCCTGAATAATCGCCTCGTCGTGCGTAGCCATTCCGCAGAACACCGGCGACGCAACCATACGCTGCGCCAGCTTTACATAGTTGGCGTCCACGTCGGGTTTTGCGGGAAATGCCACGCTCGACGGCTCCTTATACGCTCCCTTGCAGAGCCGTATGCGTATTCCCTGCGCCAACATCCGCTCAGTGTCCGCCTCGGTGCGGTACAGATAAGATTGCAGCACCGCGCCCGCACGTCCCGGCCAACGCGCGTTCAGCCGCTCGACGACGCCTAAAGTCGCCTCCGTCAGCTCGCTTCCTTCCATGTCAACACGCAGAAAACTTCCCACTGCATCCGCATGGGCGACGATCTCGCCGGCAATCCGCTCCGCAAGCTCTGGGTCAAAGTCCATCCCCATCTGTGTCAACTTCGCGCTGACGTTTGCGTCCAGACCCTTGACTGCAATCGCGTCGAGCAGGCGATGGTAGACCTCCGCTGAAGCCCGCGCCTCAGACTCAACCGCCACACTTTCCCCTAAGGAGTCGAGCGAGACGGCGATCCCCTCGCGGTTGACAGCCTCGCACGCGGCCAACGCCTCTTCCACCGTCATCCCAGCGACAAACCGCCCGGACAGCTTGCGGCCGACGGGTGACCGCTCCGAGAAGCTTCGCAAACCCTTACTCTTAGACAGTGCAATAAACGTCGAACGCAGCAAGCGATACCCTCAACTTAAGCATATATCGGCGCGACGCAGCCGCTATCGCCAGCTGACGGCAAGATGCCACCGGTCGCCCGCCTGTGCCGCCCGTCGCAGCACGCGGGCATACTCGTCCAGCTCCGCGATCACATACGTTCCTTCGGAGCCGAGTTGCTGCGGGTCGTCGCGCAGAGTCTCCAACAGCATCTCGACCGATGCTAATCCATCTCCCGCGCCGTACCACTGCGGTGGGGGCAGCCGGGTGATTAGGTCGGGATTGCCCGCACCCTCCTCAATCAACAGCGACATGGAGTTCTCGTCCGCTGAGAAGAACTCGATCAGCGGGCGGGCACCGAGACGCAGAGCCAGCCGTTCCAACGCGTCCTCATTCCGGGCCAGCGCCCGCCCGTTGACGAAGATGTCGTATCCCGGGTCCTCGCCCTCGACGACGATGTACATCGAAGCTGCCATGCCTCCTCAGTGTAAAGCCGTAGGGCATAGACACTGCAAGCGCGAACCCATCCAAACACTCTGCGTGGTCACCGCAGGCCGAGCGATACGGTGCTCTCCCGCTCTCCGAACAGCAGCGACCCTGCACCAAAGAGCAACAGCAGAATGCCCATCACCATACGCGCGTCAAGCGGTGCGCTGAGCATAACGACCCCTTCAAGTAGGGTGACCAGCGGTACCAGCAGGAAGCGAGACGCCACCTGCTCCGGCGTAAGCTCGCAGACAAGCCAAATGAGCATAAGGAACTGCGGCACATCCACGAGCATGGCTATAAAGTCCGTGCTCGCCACATTGGATATACGCTCACCTCGAACCAGGCCAACGCAACCAAGTACCATCGCATTGCTCATGGCGATCACCACTGCGGCATTTAACCGAGACCTGTCCCGAGTAAGCTTGTGCATCCACACACTTCCAATCGCTGTAAGCAGCACACCCACCGCGACCAAACCGAACCCGAACACACCCGTCGCACTGGAAGGCACCTGCCAATGCAGAAGCAGCAGCAAACCCGCGAGACCGGCCAAGGCTGGCATCAAGAGTGCGCGGCTGCCCTCGTTGTTCATCGTAGCGATACCGAGAACAACCCAAAGTGGCACCATGGCGTAGAGCGAAACGCTCGTATCCGGGCTAACCGCTCCTGCGAACTGTTGCAGCAGAGCCGGCGCGCCAAGAAGGAGCAAGCTGGCAAAGGAGATGTGCAAGAAGTTCGGCCAGCTCGTTTTCAGCTCAATCTTCTTTAAGGGAAGTAGCGGTAAGATCACCGCGCTCGCAACTGCGTAGTGCAAACTCTGCGTCAGCAACGGAGGCAATGTCCCGGGCCACTGCGCATCCACCAGCCAATGGCTGCTCACGAACAGGCTGAAGACTCCAAAGGCAATACCGTGACGAAGCCGCATGTTGCCCCCAACAGAAAGAGGCCGCGATGTCCGCGGCCTCTCTCATCAGCAAAAACACCCTTACGCGTTGCGCGGACCGCTACCACCCTGCGGAGCACCGCCACCCGCACCGGGACGCCGTCCTCCACGGCGGCGACGACCTCCAGGCCGTCCTCCGCGATCGCCTGCCGGACGGGGGCCACTGCCGGGAGCACTCTGAGCGGCACCGACCGGAACACCGTCCGCCCGGTTGAAGTTCGGCTCATCGCTGGCTTCTTCGCCGTCGAAATCTTCCTCGTCGTCCCCGTCGAGCTCTACCTCCTCGGCTTGCTCAAATCCGGCCGCCGGCGCGTTCGCCGCCATAGGGATACCTTGTCCCTCAGCACCCGGCTCCGGCAAACCGAGCTTAGCGCGCTGCTCGCGAAGCACAGCCTTGCGCGAAAGCTTGATGCGGGTGCCCTCCATCGACAGCACCTTCACCAAAATCTGATCGCCCTCGCGCAACTCGTCCTTCACCTCTTTAACGCGATGCTCCGCGATCTCCGACACATGGAGCAGGCCGTCCGTGCCGGGGAAGATCTCGACAAACGCTCCGAACTCGGCGATGCGGACGACCTTGCCCAGATACGTCTTTCCGATCTCCGGCACCGCCGTCAGGTCGCTGATCATCTGAATGGCCTTGGCTAGGCCGTCGGCGTCGCTCGAAGCCACATTCACTCGGCCCGTGTCGTCCACATCGATCTTCACGCCCGTCGCGTCGATGATGCCGCGAATCACCTTGCCGCCCGGTCCGATCAGGTCACGGATTTTGTCGGTCGGGATCATGATGGTGTGGATGCGCGGGGCAAACTGCGACTTCTCCTCCTTCGCGCCGGAGATGGTTGCGTCCATGGTGTCGAGCAGGTTCAGCCGGTTTACACGCGCCTGTTCGAGCGCCTCGCGCATGATCTGCGGCGTGATGCCCATGATCTTGATGTCCATCTGAAGCGCGGTAATGCCCTTGCGCGTTCCGGCAACCTTGAAGTCCATGTCGCCGTAATGGTCTTCCGCGCCCGCGATGTCGGTTAGGATGGCGTACTTGTCGCCCTCCTTCACCAGACCCATGGCCACACCGGCGACCGAGCCCTTGAGCGCGATACCAGCCTGCATCAGCGCTAGCGACGCGCCGCAAACCGTCGCCATCGACGAAGAGCCGTTCGACTCCAGAATGTCCGACACAACGCGCAGCGTGTAGGGCGACTCGTCCTCGCCCGGCAGCACGGCCTCGATCGCGCGATAAGCCAGAGCGCCGTGGCCGATTTCGCGGCGTCCTACGCCCGTCATGCGCCCTACCTCGCCCACCGAGAACGGCGGAAAGTTGTAGTGCAACATAAAGCGGCGCTTCTGCTCGCCCTCGTAGCTCTCCAGCCTCTGGGCGTCATCGGTCGTGCCGAGCGTGGCCGAGACCAGAGCCTGCGTCTCGCCCCGGGTAAATAAGGCCGAACCGTGGACGCGAGGCAGCACACCTACTTCGACGGTGACCTCGCGAATCTGATCAAACGCGCGGTGATCCGGACGAATGCGCTCGTTCAACACCTGCTCGCGGAAGATGTTCTCGCGGAGGAGCTCGTAGTATTTGCCGAGCTTCTTACCACCTGTCGCATCGCCCTCTAGCAACTCCTTTTTCAGCTCATCCTTGATCGTCTTCACTAGCGCGTAGCTATCAAACTTCGGGTGCTTCTGCGTATCAAGCGCGTCCTTCAGACGATCGCCGACCTTCGCCGTTAGCTCGGCAAGGTAAGCCTGATCGACTTCAACTGCGTTGACGGTGCGCTTGGTCTTGCCCGCGCGGCTAACCAGGTCCTCGATGGCGACACAGATTTTTTTAATCTCTTCATGAGCGAACTCGATGGCCCCAACAACCGACTCCTCTGAGGTCTCCTTCGCGCCGGACTCCACCATCACGATGCCGTCCTTGGTGCCGACGACCATGATGTTCAGGGTGCTCGCGGCGCGCTCGGTGTATGTGGGATTGACGACATACTGCCCTTCAATGTGGCCAACGCGCACCGCGCCCACGGGGCCGTGGAATGGAATGTCCGACAGCGCCAGCGCGCAGCTCGCACCATTGATGCCGAGCACGTCGGGATCGTTCTCTTTGTCCGCCGAGTAGACGAACGCGACTACCTGCGTCTCGTTGCGGAAGGCTTCGGGAAAGAGCGGACGGATGGGGCGGTCGATCTGGCGGCTGGTCAGCACTTCCTTCTCAGAGGGGCGGCCCTCGCGCTTGATAAACCCGCCCGGGATGCGCCCGCCGGCATAGGTGAACTCGCGATACTCAACCGTAAGCGGAAAGAAGTCGATGCCTTCCTTTGGATCGGGCGAGGCTACAGCCGTGGCAAGAATTACATTGTCGCCGCTTGAGGTAAGCGCCGCGCCTGAGGCCTGCTTCGCCATCCGTCCGGTCTCGAATTTGATCTGCTTGCCACCGGCAAGTTCTACGGTCACGTCCTGCTTCATATGCGTTCTCTTTTCTCTTCTGTCGTTTAGGGGAACTTGGGTGCGCCGGGTTACAGACGCAAAAAGGCAGCCCAGACCGAAGCTATCGCTTCCAGGTCGAGGGCTGCACGGGAATGGCGGGCATATGCCTTGGATCATCACCGTCACAAGCAGCGCACGGACTAACTAATCCATGCGCTGACGTTCTGGTCGAAGTGAAAGAGGCCATACAGGCTGCCATGTGGGAACTGCGTCTCCAGAGACTCTGCGCTTACTTGCGGATGCCGAGCTTGGTAATGACCTCGCGGTATCGATCCGCGTCGCACTTCTTCAAGTAGTCGAGCAAACGGCGGCGCTTGCTGACCAGCATCAGCAGACCGCGGCGCGATCCATGGTCCTTCTTGTGTGTCTTGAAGTGCTCGGTCAACTGCCCAATGCGCTCAGAAAGGATCGCGATCTGGACCTCCGGGCTTCCGGTGTCGGAATCGTGCGTTCGGAACTTCTCGATGATGTCTGTCTTTTGTGCGGATGCCAACACGGCGGTGGGTTACTCCTGATCGTCTCTAGTTCACTCTTCGTAAGTGTCTCTCTTAAGATAACACCGCTTCCCGCCTCCGACAATGAACTGCGGCACGGGAAACGATGTTGAGAAGCAAAATCGGTCCTTACCGGTGCTTCTCGATGTTGTCCATTCGGCCTTCGAGTTTACCGGTCAAATGGTAGAACTGGCGAAGATCGGCGTCGATACGCGCCAGGTGTGCATCAGTCTGGTCAAAGCGCTTCTGCATCTCTGCGCATAGAGCTTTCATCTCAGCGCGAAGTTCTTTGGCATCGGCGCGATTCAGCAAGATACCCGCGAGAATGATGATCAGAGGAACGGAGACAATAAATACATCGTGCATAAAAATCCTCGCAGTTCTCCTTCTAAGATATATGAGCCTTCAGGAACTCCAGCGTCCGCCCTCGCGCCAGCGCCGCCGCCTCCGGGTTGTAGCTTGCTCGTGCGTCGCAGTTGAACCTATGCTCCGCCTCTGGACATAGAAAAATCGTCACCTCCGGATGCGCCAACCGCACCGCTTGCATCTGCTCCGGCCCAATATGTGTGTCTTTACCGCCGAAGTGCAGCATCACCGGACAGCTCGGCTCATCCTCCGCCACCTTGCCAATGCCTCCGGGATAGTAGCCCACCGCGCAAGCCGGTTGGACCTTCACCGTCTCACCACGCGTCGCCGTCAGCCAGCTCATCAGACCGCCATAGCAATAACCCACCACACCCACATCTTTGCCTGAGCCCCTCTTCGCCCTCTCAAACGCCGCCGCTACATCGAGCAGCACTGTCTCTTTTCTTCGGGGGCCTCCTGGCCTCGATATGCGGGCTTCATACTCCAATGGCCCGGCGTGGTCGGCGCGCGCATGATTGTTCCGGGCTCCTGTTCCTTATAATCGAGGCCGCCCTCATGCTCCTCGCGCGCAAAGAAGTCGCAACTCAGCCGCCAGCCTTCAGTAGTAGCGCTATCCAATCCTTATAATATGCGGAGGCACCACTGGTCGCGATCCCCGTCCCAAGCACGACCCGCACCGCGCCAGACCGCGTCCCCAACTTTGGCGTGGCCCAGCCTAGAAGCTCATGCGCACCCCCAACTGTGCCGCGAACGGAGTTCCCACCGTCGTCCCCGGCCCGAAGAAGTCTCCCAGCGCGCCTCCGGCTACCCGCAACTGCTTCGGGCTTGAAAGAGGCTGGGTCGCATCGCACGCCGCGTCGCTGCAAACGTCCGTGATGTTCCCCGCCTGTGCCTCGACCGCCGGAACCGGGAGCGACGCGACATTCGTGACGTAGTTTGCACCCGGATTATTCCGGTTTAGTAGATTGAAGAACTCCGCAAAGGGCATGATCGTCCAGCGGTCCCGAAACACCGTAGGGCGGCTGACCCGCATATCCACCTGCACATAGGGCGTGCCGCGGAACGCATCAAGCGCGGTGCCTTGGCCGTTGATCGCAATACGCCCGCTTCCGTCCGTCATCGTAATCGTAAAAGGGCGCGCGCTTTCCGCCTGCGCCAGGCCGCTCAGCTCGACGCTTCCCGGTAGATGTAGCGTGCCTGCAATAACTCCCCGGTGGCGAACATCTTCTCCAGACGGTCCATAATCACCGGGCGCAAACGGCTGCAACGGATTGCAGACACCATTGGCATAATCGAATAACTCGCCAAGTACGCATCCCCAGGTCTGTGCCTTGGCCAATGTATAGTTGGCGACTAAATTGAACCGGCCGGGAAGGCTCCCTTGTAGATGCACAAGGAGCGCGTTGTAACTTGATCGGTTGTCCGAATGGAACACGTTCACGTCCGGGACATAGGTTGCTTGCAAGGGATCGCCGGACGCCAGCTGGGGCGTAAAGAGGTTTGTTCCCCCGGTGTACTTATAAGCGCGGTAAGCATGATCTCCCTGTTCGTGAAGATAGTCGGCGCTCAGCATCCACTTAGGTGAAAAAGCGTGTTCAATTCCTACTGATGTATGGATGGCGTACGGGGTCTTATAGTGCGGATCAATCAGGTTTGCCGTGCCTCCCGCCGCGTCGCCGTGAACACAGCCTCCGCTCTGCTGACTACTGGCGTTGGTCGCGGGATTAAAGCATCCGCTGGACGCGGAGTTCAGGGCCTGAAACGCCGTGGCCCAACCACTCTGCGCAAGATCGTTGTAGTAAAACCCAAATCCGCCCCGAACCACCGTCGATCCGCTCCCTCCGGGCGAGTAGGCAAACCCGATGCGCGGCGCAAACTGCTTCCGGTCGTCATGCGGAACGCCCGTGACCAACGAAATATCTAGAGCTTGTAGCGTCGCGTAACCTGGGTTGGCCAACTGCGTCCGTCCGGAACCAACGAAGAGACCGTAAGTGGTCGAATATCGGAGACCATAGTTCAACGTGAACCTCGGGAAAGTCCGCCAGGCATCCTGAGCGTACACCGCAAGACGCTGAACATTCTGAGAGAAGCTCCCACCTGCCGCTCTGTTGGACGCGCCCGCCACCAAATCGGCCGTGAACTGTGCTTCATTTCCTAGATAATCGGTTGGGTTTAGAGCAAATTGATAGAGCGTCTCGGCATTGCCAGGAAACGCGCCTCCAAGCACCGGCTCGTGAATGAAGTTCACGCCCGTCTTGATAGAGTGCCGCGCCGGCGCATAACTCAGATCATAGCGAAACTGATACTTCTCCTGGTTACGGACGAATGGGAAGAACGTAATTGGAGTCGCGAACTGGTTATCGCCAAACGTCTCGAATCCGGAGATCGTCGTCGCTGTGGAACTAAACGGAAACGCCAAGGCGAATCCTAAGTTGGAATTGCGAGTCTGGGTCAGATGCAGCCCGCCGCCATTGAAGACAAACTGGCCCAGCAAATTTGGACTAAACGCGTACTCATTTCCTAGTACCACGCTCAATAATTGTTGTGGGTCAGCAATCCAGTTGAGGGAAGTGTGCCTTGCTGGACGAGGCCGTTGTGGGTTGTATAGCTATCAGCCGATCCACGCATATACCACTGCGACTTGGCTGATTGTGTCCAGTCCAGCCGCAAGGACCCAAGGTAATCGCGAAACGGAATGCCGACACTAGTACTTACTGGGATCGACGCCACGCCCGGGATCAAGCCCTCGGAAGCAAGTGTCGCGAGCGCATTGAATTGCGCTGTACTGGCGGGGCTGTACGCGATGCTGGCGTTTTCGTGCACCGCTTCGACTGCGCCAAAGAACCATAGTTTACTTTTGAGCACTGGACCGCCTAAAGTGACCACATAATTCTGCCGCGAGAACGGCTGCTTTGGATTGGGTGCCGGGTTTTCGATCGGATAGCGGGCATTCAGCCCCGCGCTTCGTTCATACACCGCCGCGTCGCCGTGCCAGTCGTTGCTTCCGCTTCGTGTCGTAACTACGATCGAACCGGCCGTCGTTCCCCCCGTATCCGCGTCCTCCTGCGCTGTACGAATGGCAAACTCTCAGAGGGCATCCGGAGAAAAGTTCTGTAAGAATCCACCAATATAATCGTCCGAGTTATCGCCGCCATCCACGGAGAGCTCATTATTTAGATCCTGAGCTTCCACCAGTAGACACCGCCGTGATGCGGGCCTTCGTCGGATCGGACGGCTCCACCGGCTCCGTCCCCGCGGCAAGGTAGGCAATATTCGCAAAGCTTCGCGCGGGAAGTGGGATTTGTTCAAGGTCTTGCCGCGTCACAATACTTTGTTGGACACTGCTGGATAAGTCGATAGGTTGCTCAAAAATGGATGAGCCTTCCGCCTTTGTCCCCGCCGTCTGCACCACCGTAAGCGGCTTTAAGGTAACAGCAATTTCGCGAGTCGTGCTTACGGCAATTGTGATCTCGGACGTAACCGCAGTAAATCCACGATCCTCGACATGCACTTTGTACAAAGCCCCACTTAGATTCTGTACTTGAAACTCACCCCGCCTGTCCGTCAGACTATTCGTTTGAACGAAGCGTCGGACGACGTAATTTCAACGGTCGCCGCCGTAATACGCGCTCCACTCAGGTCCTGAACGACTCCTCGCAGGGCACCCGTGTTGGTCTGCGCATAGGCAGCTGGCGCTAGGAAGAGGAGGACGCAAAGAAAGTTCGTGTTGCGCAGACGTGCGCCACCAGCGACCAGAAATTGCATCCTCATTCCAGCTCACCTCAAGTTCGTCATTGAGCGGTGAGAATAGCACAGCTGGCGACCGTGCAAGGTGCTGCTGGACGATCAGCATAGGACCGCAAAGCCAGCGCGGTAATATAGGTACGTTGCATCAAGCCGCTACTAGTGGCATCGCACACCGGAGCCTTTCATCCAAATCGCCACCTGGAACGTCAACTCGATCCGTGCCCGCCTCGACCACGTCACCACCTGGCTTGGCACGCACCAGCCCGACCTCCTCCTGCTCCAAGAGCTCAAAGGCACCGACTTCCCCGCTGATACCTTCACCGCCGTCGGCTATCAGAGCGCCGCCGTCACCCAGAAGGCCTACAACGGTGTCGCCATCCTGTCGCGCCATCCTCTCGAAACCGTTAGCACTACCCTGCGCGGCGACGAGGCCGATAGTCATGCCCGCTTCCTCGAAGTGGTCGTGCATGGCCTCCGTATCGTCAACATCTATCTGCCCAACGGGAACCCGGTTGGTACTGACAAGTTCGCCTACAAGCTCGACTGGATGGACCGCCTCATCCGCCAGCTCGCCCTTTGGCGCGACGACCCCATACCTACCGTAATCGGCGGCGACTTCAACGTCATTCCCGAAGACATCGATTGCCACAAGCCCGCCTCCTGGGCCCGCGACGCCCTCTTTCAGCCCGAGACCCGCGCCCGCTATCGCGCGATGCTCGACCTCGGCTACATCGACGCCTTCCGCGCGCTGCACCCCGGCCAAGGCGGCCTCTTCACCTACTGGGACTTCTTCCGCCAGTCCTTCGAGCACAACCGCGGCATCCGCATTGATCACTTCCTCCTCTCGCCCGCCCTTGCGCCACGCCTCAAAGCTTGCGAGATCGACAAGCTGCCCCGCACGCTCGTCAAGCCTTCCGACCACACGCCGGTCACGGTGACGCTCCGCTAGGCAAGCGCATCGAAGCTCTTATGTCCCCCACGAAGACTCCCGCAAAGGTGCCAGCCAGACGCCGGTCGAAGAACACTCCCGCCCCGACGGAGACCTCGCCGCTCGTCCCTCCGCTCCGCTCCCTGCTGCACACCGTCCGCTGCATCGCCCAGCACGAAGACGCCCTCTGCACGGTGCTCCACAACCTCCGGAACCATCCGGAAAACAGCACCGAGCTTGCGGTCGAGCTGCAAACGCTGCTGGACGAGTTGCCTTCCCGTGACTACGCCTACGACCTCGACGCGCTCCTCCGGGCTCTGCTTCCGCTTGCGAACTCCTGAGGCATCGACGCTCTGCCGGCGCTCATCTCATCTCTGTACATTCAAGGAGCTCCATGAAATCTCAAGGTTACGCCGCTCACGACAACTCTTCTCCTCTCGTCCCTTTCGCCTTTGACCGCCGCGATCCCGGCCCAAACGACATTGCCATCGATATCAAGTTCTGCGGTATCTGCCACTCCGACATTCACCAGGTCCTCAATGAGTGGGGCAACTCGCTTTACCCGATGGTTCCTGGACATGAGATTGTGGGCGTCGTCACCAAGGTGGGCAGCGCCGTCAAGAAGTTCAAAGAGGGCGGCCTCGCCGGTGTTGGTGTCCTCGTCGACTCCTGCATGGAGTGCCAGCCGTGCAAGATTGACATGGAGCAGTGCTGCACAAAGCCTTCCATCCAGACCTACAACGCCAAAGACTACAGCGGCAATCTCACTTTTGGCGGCTACTCCAACAACATCGTCGTGCCCGAGCATTACAGCCACACGCTCTCACCCAAGCTAGAACTAGCCGCCGTGGCGCCGCTGCTCTGCGCCGGGATAACCACTTACTCTCCGCTACGCCATTGGAAGGTCGGTAAGGGCACCAAGGTAGGGATCGTCGGCCTTGGCGGACTTGGCCACATGGGCCTTAAGTTTGCCCACGCTTTTGGTGCCGAAACCACCCTCTTCACCACATCCGCCAACAAGGCCGAAGACGCCAAGCGGCTCGGAGCCGATGAGGTTGTCGTCACCAAAGATCCTGACGCCATGGCTGCCCACGCTGCACAGTTCGACTTCATCTTGGACTGCGTCTCGGCCGACCACGACCTCAATGCCTACCTCAACCTGCTTCGAATAGACGGAACACTTTGCCTCGTCGGCGCTCCTGAAAAGCCGCTGCCGGTCAGCGCATTCTCAGTCATTTCAAATCGCCGTTCGCTCGCCGGTTCCGGCGTCGGCGGCATGAAGGAGACGCAGGAGATGCTCGACTATTGCGCCGAGCACAACATCGTCTCGGACATTGAGATGACGACGTTCCAGGAGCTGGGCGAAGCCTACGACCGCGTCATCAAGAGCGACGTGAAGTACCGCTTCGTCATCGACATGGCCAGCCTCAACAGCTAACCTCCAGCATCCTGTTTGTCATTCTGCCAGCCGAAGCTTGTCTCCGGCTGGCAGTGATTCCTCCAACCGTATACGCAATGTAGCGCCACCTGTGGCTGGAATATGACTAGGGGATAACGCGGCCAGCAGACTCGGTCGCAGGCCCGCGGTCCGAAGGCGGCAAGTTGCGCGGCTCGGTCGAAGACCACGGCTCCCCAGCCGCCGTCCGCACCGGTCCTTGATTGTCGAGCGGCAGCCGTCCGAGCTCCACCTCAGGCTGGATGTCTTCGTTGATGATCGGCAGGATGGGTAGGTTCATCGTCCCGCCCACCTCCTTCACCACGGCGTTCGCATGCTCCAACACCTCATCGACCGTCATCGAGTACATCTCGCGCCCGTTATCGTAGCCGCTCTCGATCGCAGTCTTCAGATAGCGTCCCGCAGTCTGCGCCGCCAGGTAGTCCGTGATGACCTTGCCCGTGCGCCGCTTCTGCTCCACCCACGCCAAGTTCGGCATGGCGATCCACACCGGTCGCCCGTTGACCGAGAAGCGAATGTCGGTCGCGTCGGCATGGCGCGTGGCGATGGCCACCATATTCGCCTTCCAGGTCACGCGCAAAGGCTCGTCCGTCCAGCGGTCCGTAATAGTGAAATCTTCATACATATAGGCCTTAGCTTAGTGCAGCCTTACCGCCCCGGCAAGCCCACGGCGGAGCTAACTTCCAATCTCGCGCCGGATTGCGCCTGCTATGGCCTCCGCATGGCTGCGCATCGCTTCTTCGGACTCCGCCTCGATCATTACCCGCGCCAGCGCCTCGGTCCCGGAGTAGCGGATCACCACGCGACCGGTGTCCTGTAACGCCGTCTCGGCCGCGGCGATCGTAGCCGCCACGATCGGGATGCCGAGCAACGGCACCTTCTCCCGCACCTTTACGTTGACGATCACCTGCGGAAAGACCTTCAAGTCTGCGGTAAGCTCCGCCAGGCTCTTGCCTGAGCGGTGCATTACATCGAGCACCAGCAGCGCCGTCAGCAAGCCGTCCCCGGTCGTCGACCGCCCGGCAAAGATGATGTGCCCGGACTGCTCCCCGCCAAGCGTTGCGCCCGTCGCCAGCATTTGCTCCAGAACATACTTGTCGCCCACCGGCGCACGCAACATCGCGATGCCCGAGCGCTTCAACGCCGCCTCCAACCCCATATTCGACATGGTCGTCGCAATTACCGTACCGCCTGCCAGCAGACCGCGCGCCTGTAAGTCCCGCGCCGCCAGCAGCAGCATCGCATCGCCGTTCACCACGCGGCCATGCTCGTCCGCAAACAACACCCGGTCCGCGTCGCCGTCAAACGTAATCCCCAAGTCGGCTCCGTGGCGCTGCACCTCCGCCGCCACCACCTCCGGATGCAGCGCCCCGCAACCAGCATTGATGTTGCGCCCATCCGGGCTGGCATGGGTGACGATCACCTCTCCCGCCATATCTGCAAACAGCTGCGGAGCCACCGCCGAAGCCGCCCCGTTCGCGCAGTCGATCACGACCCGCTTGTTCTCGAGCGAGAGCCCCGGCACGGACGCCAGTAGAAATCGCACATACTCCGCCCGATCCGCCTCATTCACCTCCGGCACAACTTCGGGTGCCCCGTCCTTTGCGGCCTCATCGCGACGGGTGGGTTCCGCGCTTCCCAACCGGCGAAAGATCTCGTCCTCGATCGCCATCTCCACCGCATCCGGCAGCTTATACCCATCACGCCCAAACAGCTTAATCCCTTTTTTTTTTAATGTTTTTTGGTACTCCGAGATCTACACTCCCGTGCTAAACCCATGCGCTGCCGTCAGA
>CAXTUR010000029.1:0-23537 GCA_964247455.1 uncultured Acidobacteriaceae bacterium
CCCGCGCCCGCCCCCCGCCCCCCCCCCCCGCCCCCCCCCCCCGCCCCCCCCCCCCCGCCCCCCCCCCCCCCCCCCCCCCCCCCCCGCCAGCGTCCGCGCCGCGCTCGGCACCTCCCACGCGCCGGGCACCCGGACGATCTCCACATCCGCCTTGGCCGCGCCGCTGCGGTGCAAGGCATTGAGCGACCCTTGCAGCAGCCGGTCGGTGATGACCGTGTTCCACCGCGTCGTCACGATGGCGAAGCACATCCCTGCCGCGCTCAGATCGCCTTCGAGCGCCACCGGCTTGCCGTGCAGCGGGTTCTCGGACTCCCAGAAGCCAAGCCGCAGCTCCGGCGTCAGCTCCACCGTAAAGAGCCGCGAGTTCCAGTGCGTCGACTCGACCGCTGACGCCGCTCCATGCCCTTTAGCAATGCCATGCACATGGTCGAGCTGCGTCACCTCAATCAGGATTGGCGGCACGGCGGGTGCGCGCCCGGTCACCAGCTCTAGATTGCCACCGGCGCAAGGAATGCCGCGCCGCGTCCCTGCCCATCCTCCCACCCGCGTCCCCGCTCAAAGCCCAGCGCCGCAAACAGCTCCCGCAACCGCGCCGCGTCCGCATCCGGCACCCTCTGGACGAGCGTCATTCCCTTAATCATCTGTCGATTGTATCGTCACAAGGGAAGCCTCTGGAGACCGCGCCCATGCCCTACACCACCCTGCTCTGCACCACTGACCGCGAGGTCGCGACCGTCACCCTCAACCGGCCCAAGGTGCTCAACGCCCTCTCCGCCGTGGTGCTCGATGAGCTTGAAGCTGTGTTCAACGCGCTGGCCGCCGACCCCGCCGTCCGCGTCATCCTGCTGACCGGCGCGGGTGAGAAGGCCTTTGCCGCCGGGGCCGACATCTCCGAGCTGGCCGCCATCCCCCACGACGACGGCGAGGCCTCCGCTCTTCGCGGCCAGGCCGTGCTGCGCCGCATCGAGACCTGCGGCAAGCCGGTGATCGCCCTGGTCAATGGCTTTGCGCTCGGCGGCGGCTGTGAGCTCGTCCTCGCCTGCACCCTGCGGATTGCCTCGGAGAACGCGAAGTTCGGCCAGCCCGAGGTGAAGATCGGCATCCTCCCCGGGTATGGCGGCTCGCAGCGCCTGCCGCGCCTGATCGGTCCGTCCGCCGCGCTTAAGATGATCCTCACCGGTGCGCCGATCGACGCCGCTGAAGCTTTGCGGCTTGGCCTCGCCGACGAGGTCGTTCCGCTGGACCAGCTTCTGGCGCGCGGCGACGAGTTGGCCCGTCAGATCCTCGCCGTCGCGCCCGCCACGGTCGGGGCGTCCATCGAGGCGGTCCAGAAGGGTGCCGATCTTCCGCTGGAGGAAGCGTTGGCGCTCGAGGCCCGGCTCTTCGGCGTCATGTGTCGCACAGAGGACAAGACGGAAGGCACGGGTGCCTTTCTGGCCAAGCGCGCTCCTGTCTGGACTGGCCGGTGACCCTTGCCGCTAGCGCAAAGCAGATTCCTCCGCTTCGCTACGGAATGACAGTAGTGATGGGTGGGCTTGGTATGCTTGAGCTCGTGCGGACCCTTCAACCCTCCCTTCTGCTCCTCGCTTCGCTGACCTTTGCCGGGTGTCACACGGCTGACCCCGTCGCCGCCAACGTTCGTCCCGCTACGGCTAGCGCGCAGCAGATCGATTCGGCCCGCCACTCGCTTGAGCTGATTCCGCTGCCGTCGAAGGCGCGCTTCATGGCAGTCAAGAGCCTGAACATGTGGGAGAACCCCTACCTCACCATCCAGGGCGGGATGCTGACCTTACATGTGCTGGTCGCCGATGCCAACACCAGCGGCCTGGGGGAAGGCGGCCTGCTTCGCCCGGTGGGAGCGCGGCGGCAGGACCTGAACATCCGCCTCTCTGACCTACCCCGCGCGCTCGACGCCGTGCCCCGAGACGCCTGGCCTTATGGGCGGGTGATTGCGCTGGAGGAGGCCCACAACGTCCCCGCCAACGCCCGTCCGGAGGTCCGCCGCAACATGGAGGCGACCATGCAGACGCTCACCGAGCTGGGGGTGGTGGTGTATGAGTGGGCCGAGGGTGGGCCGGGGCTTCGTTAGGGTCGGCTCGTAAGTTGTTGTAAGTGGGTGTTTTAGGAGTTTTAGCTGCGTCGCGCATCCGAAACTTAGAGGTTATTTCTACTTCTAGCGTTGATCTATTAGACTCAACGACTTGCACGGACGGCTTCTTCCATCATCCTCATTCGAAGGAACTTACGGAGTATATCGATCCTCCTTTTTGTTAGCACGATCCGGGCGGTGCAAGCGGCGTTGTGTCGCTTGGTTTAGGATGGCGTTTACACCTTTAGGACCGAACGCCTGTGCACACCGTAGCCCTTGCCGTGTTCTGCTTCTTTTTCTTCCTAGTCACCGTCGCGGGCTTCTGGGCGGCGCGATGGCGGCGTCCGGTGGCGGGCATGGCATCGCTTGAGGAGTGGGGGCTTGCGGGACGCTCGTTCGGCACATGGGTGACGTGGTTCTTAATTGGTGGCGACCTTTACACCGCGTATACGGTGATCGCCGTGCCCGCCGCGCTGTACGGAGCGGGCGCGATGGGCTTCTTCGCCGTCCCGTACGCCGTGCTGGTCTACCCTTATATGATGCTGGTGCTGCCGCGGCTTTGGACGATCTGCCATCACCACGGCTACATCACCTTTGCGGACTTCGTGCGTGGCCGGTATGGGTACCGTCCGCTGACCCTGGCCGTGGCACTGACCGGCATCCTGTCGCTGATGCCGTATATTGCGCTGCAACTGGTCGGGATGCGGGTGGTGATCTCGGCACTAGGGGTACGGGGGGAGTGGCCGCTGGGCGCCGCATTCGTGATCCTTGCCGCTTACACCTACTCGAGCGGACTCCGCGCGCCAGCCGTGATCGCCATCGTCAAGGATGTGATGCTGTACGTGATGGTGCTGGCCGCGCTGACCATTCTGCCGTGGAAGCTGGGCGGGTATGCCCGCGTGTTCGAGCTGGCGAACAATGCGCTAGCTACTCACGGAGCGACCATCTATTTGAAGCAGGGCCAGGTGCTCGGCTACTCGACGCTGGCGATCGGGTCGGCTGTTGCGCTGATGCTGTATCCGCACAGCGCGACCGCCGTGCTGAGCGCGAAATCGGCGGCAGTGATCCGGCGCAACGCCGCGCTGCTTCCGGCGTACAGCTTTGTGCTGGGGCTGATCGCGCTGCTGGGCTATGTTGCGCTAGCCGCCGGGGTGGTGACGAAGGACACAAGCATGGCCGTGCCGCTGTTGTTTCTAAAGATGTTTCCGGAATGGTTTGCGGGGTTCTGCTTGGCGGCGATCGCGATTGGCGCGCTGGTTCCGGCGGCGATCATGTCGATTGCGGCGTCGAACCTCTTCACCCGCAACCTTTATGGAGAGTTCGCCCGCACCACGGCCACGCCCGCGCAGGAGTCGAGCATGGCGAAGATCGTGTCGCTGGTGGTAAAGTTCGGCGCGCTCGTCTTTGTGCTTCGCCTGCCCGCGCCGTACGCCATTGAGATGCAGCTGCTGGGCGGTATCTGGATCTGTCAGATCTTCCCCTCGGTCATCCTTGGCGCATTTACGCGATGGCTCCATCCCTGGGCGCTCTTCGTTGGATGGGTGATGGGGATGACCCTCGGCAGCGCCATGGCTGTCGCGCTGAACCTGAAGAGCTCGGTCTACCCGGTGCATCTGTTCGGCCAGACGTTTGCAATGTACGCCGCCGTTCCCGCACTGCTCGCCAACCTGGCGGTTGCGGTCCTGCTGACAGCCGCGCTCCGTCTGGCCAAGATTCCGGCCGGGGTGGACACGACGCTGGCAGAGGCCTATGCAGGCTGATTCCTCGCGTACTGGCACCTCACCTCGGGCGGAACGCATCCTACCGACGAAACTAAGGATGGTGACATGAGCGTAGCAACGAACGATACCAAGACGACTGAGCTAGCAACCACAAGGGAGCGTTCCCTTGCAAAGGGCCTTCTGGCCGGAGCCATTGCCGGTTTGGCCGCTACAGCCGTCAAGACCTTTGCCGAGAGGCTTTATCCTCCGCGGACGCAGGGTGAGCCGGAGCCGCCGTCGGTTCTCGCCGAGAAGCTTGCGGGACACCCGCTGGATGGAGCGACCGAGACCCTGGCGACGGAGACTATTCACTGGGGGTTTGGCGCGCTTGCCGGAGCCGCGTACGGGGCGTTGGCGGAGTTCTATCCGGCGGCGACGGCCAAAGAGGGGGCTAGCTTCGGCATCGCCCTAGCCAGCCTGACCCACGGGAATGCGCTGCCCGCCATTGGCCTCTCCGCCGAGCCGGAAGCCCAGACGACCCGCGAAAAGTTCAGCGAGATGAGCACGCACGTGATGTTTGGCGTGGTGGCTGAGACCGTCCGGCGCAATCTGCGGAAGCTCCTGTAGCGATGCCACGAGTATCGTTCGTCACACGAAGAGCGTACCGTCCGATTCTTCATCCGACGGAACGATGCTCCAAACTGGACACACCCTGCTCCTATACTTGGGTATCTGAGACATAGTGGTCCGGCCTGAGCCGTTGACCGCGCGAGGCGCACCCAGTTGATGAATAAGCAGTTGCGGCACGCAGTGATCGTCGGCGCAGGGCCGGGAGGGCTGGCGGCAGCGATGCTGCTTGCCAAGTCCGGCGTGAAAGTCACCATCGTCGAAAAGCGGGACCGAGTCGGCGGGCGCACCTCCTCCTGGGAGCAGGACGGCTTCAAGTTCGATGTGGGGCCAACCTTTTTTCTGTATCCGCGCGTGCTCAAGGAGATCTTTGCCGCGTCCGGGTACGATCTGGATCGTGAAGTGCCGATGACTCGTCTCGACCCGCAGTACCGGCTGGTGTTTGGCGCGGGTGGGGAGTTGCTGGCTACGCCCGATGTGGCGCGGATGGAACAGGCGATTGCCGCGATCTCACCCGAAGATGCGGTTCGCTTCCATAAGTTTCTCCATCGTAATCGTAATAAGCTTGAAAAGTTCCTTCCGTTTCTTCAATCACCGTTTGAGAGCTGGCGCGACCTGGCCAAGCCGAGCATGATGAAGCTGCTGCCGCTGCTGGCGCCCTGGAAGTCGCTCGACTCTGATCTGCAGGTCCACTTCAAGGACGAGCGCATTCGGCTGGGCTTCTCGTTTCAGTCGAAGTATCTGGGCATGTCGCCCTTTCGGTGTCCGAGCCTATTCTCCATCCTGTCGTTTTTAGAGTATGAGCATGGTGTGTTTCATCCGACCGGCGGCTGCGGTGCGGTGACGAAGGCCATGGCGCGCATCTGCCGAGAGATGGGTGTCGAGATTTTGTTGAACGAGCCCGTAGAGCGTGTGCTGGTTGAGAAGGGCAAGGCGATCGGCGTAAAGACGGCGCATCATAGCCTGCCCGCTGACGCGGTGGTGGTGAACGCCGACTTTGCCGGGGCGATGAAGCGCATGGTGCCAAATCACCTTCGCAATAAGTGGACGGATGAGCGGCTTGCGAAGAAGCAGTATTCCTGCTCGACATTCATGATGTACCTCGGTATCGATGGGCGGTACGACGATGTGTCGCACCACACGATTTATCTGGCGGACAACTACCGTGAAAATCTCCGCGACATTGAGGAGCGTCACCGGCTCTCAGATAATCCCTCGTTCTACGTGCAGAACGCGGGGGTAACGGATTCGACGTTGGCGCCAGGCGGTAAGAGCACCCTATATGTGCTGCTGCCCGTGACGCACGAATCGGGCAAAGTCGAATGGGCGAAAGAGACGCCGCGCTATCGTCAGCTTGCGCTGCAACAGCTTGAGAAGATTGGGATTACTGATGTCGAGCGGCGCATCCGTACAGAGAAGGTGCTGACTCCGGATGGATGGACGAGCGAGTTCGATCTCTATAAAGGCGCAACGTTCAGCATGGCGCATTCGCTGAGTCAGATGCTGCACTTGCGTCCGCATAACCGCTTCGAGGATATCGGCCAGATGTACCTGGTCGGCGGCGGAACGCATCCTGGCAGCGGTCTACCGGTGATCTTCGAGTCGGCGCGGATTACGTCGCGGCTGCTGCTGGAGGATATGCAGATAGAGCCGCAGTGGGACGCCGGGGTGACGGACGCTTTGCTGAATAATGACCTGGTGGGAGTAGCCTCGTAGCCATGCTATGCTGTCGGCACGAAGATTGAGGAGCTCGAAACTAAATGGGACATGGTATTGCGGCGATCAGCATTCCTTCGTTCCTGGTACTGGTGGGCATCCTTCTCAACCAAAGCGGGCTGAAGAGCCTGAAAGAGGATACTCGCCGAGAACTTGGCAGAATGGGCGACGACATGAACCGGGAGTTGGCTAAAGTTCACGCGCGCCTCGACAGTATTCAGGCGGACCTCAGCACCTTCCATCGCTCCCTTGGACAACATGATAAAGCGATTGAGATACTTGAAAAGAAGCTATGACAGTAGTATTTTCCGCAGAGTCGGGTGACGTGATGAGGAAGGGCTAGCCATGCTTGCTCTTGCGGAAGCTCCTCGACTCACGACCGTTGCGCATGACTCACATGCGGGATGGGCGGCAACGCGTGTCGATGCCCGCCTTGCAATTTTGAAAGTGGCCCGGCACCGTATGGCTGGGATGACGACCGATTTTGCCGCAGCCATTTCGCCTGATCTTGCCCGCATGCCCGCCGATACCCGCGCGGCGGAGCTGCTTCCTCTCCTAGCCGCCTGCAAGTTCCTTGAAGACCGTGCCGAGGCGATCCTGGCTCCGCGGAAGCTTGGCCGGCGTGGCTTGCCGTTCTGGTTGGCGGGCGTTCAGAGCGAGATCCAGCGCGTTCCGTTTGGCCACGTGCTGATCATCGGTCCGTCGAACTACCCACTCTTTCTGCCCGGTGTCCAGGCTTTGCAAGCATTGGCTGCTGGAAACAGCGTTACCTGGAAGCCGGGCCGGGGCGGGCGCGCTGTGGCTCTCCTGTTTGCGGAGGCGCTTCATGCGGCCGGTCTTCCGGAGGGCGTCCTCCGCATTACGGACGAGAGCGTCGAGGCCGCCGAGCAAGCCTTGCATGAGCGGCCTGCCAAGGTATTTTTTACCGGGTCCGCCACGACGGGCCGCGTCTTGATGCGGCAGCTTGCCGAGACGCTTACGCCCTCTGTCATGGAACTCTCCGGTTGTGATGCCGTTGTCGTGCTTCCTTCGGCAGATCTCCCGCGCGTCGTGCAGGCGCTTGGCTTTGGGATGCGTTTAAACGGCTCCGCCACGTGCATGGCCCCGCGCCGCGTGCTGCTGGTGGACGCTACGCTGGATCGCCGGGACACCTTTCTTCAGCAACTTCGTTCCGCCCTCAACCAGCTCACACCCGTTGCCGTTCCCAGCGCCACCCGACGGCAACTTCAGACCTTGCTGACGGAAGCTCTCCGCGAAGGCGCAAGCGTCGAGGGCGCACCGGACGCCACGCCTATCCTCGCGACCGGCGTCAAGCCGACGATGCGTCTGGTGCAGGCGGACCTTTTCGCACCAATCCTGTCGGTCCTTGACATCACCGGCGAAGCAGGCATCCTCACCGCGCAAGAGGCTTGCCCTTATGCGCTTACGACGGCAATCTTTGGCGAGGTGCACGAAGCACGGGCACTTGCTACCAAGCTCACTGCGGGCACCGTGCTGATCAACGACCTCATCGTCCCCACGGCCGACCCGCGTGTTCCTTTTGGAGGACGTCGCGGGAGTGGTTTCGGCGTCACGCGGGGAGCTGAAGGCCTGCTTGAGATGACTGCGGTCAACACCGTAGCCGTTCGTCGCGGCAACGACACCCGCCACTATGAAGCCACGACCGAAATCCATAGTCGATTGTTCGACGGCGTCATTGCGGCAAGCCATGCAGCTACCCTGTCCGCCCGCTGGCGAGGCGTCAAAATGAGTATGACCGCTGGCAAACAGTTAGCATCTCGTAATAAGGACTAAGGAGCACCATGCCCGTACTCGACGCACCCGTCAACGACACTACGACCCGCACCGCCGGGAAAGACGCCACCCGCGTGGGCGTGATCGGCTCCGGCCTGGCCGGTTTGACCGCCGCCTGTACCCTTGCGGCGCGCGGCCATCAGGTTACCGTGTTTGAGAAGAATGAGTGGCTTGGCGGCAAGGCGGCGCAACTCCGCGCGCGGGGCTTCCGCTTCGACATGGGACCGACCATTCTGATCCAGCCCTCGATGCTCCGCAAGGTCTTTGCCGAAGCTGGCCGCAAGATGGAAGATTACGTGCCCATGGTCCGGCTTGATCCGCAGTGGCGCTGCTTCTTTGAGGACCGCACCGTTCTCGATCTGAAGGACGATTCGACACAGATGGCCGCCGACCTTGACCGCATCTGGCCGAAGATGGGCGCGGGCTACCTGAAGTTGATGGAGCAGTCAAAGAACCTCCACACCATCTCCGACAAATTCTTCTTCTGGAAGTCGGTCGGCTCGATGAGCGATACGTTCGAGATCGGTGGCGCGTTCGACATCAAGGTGCTGAAAGACGTGATGCAGATGCGCCTCGGCAAGACGGTGGCGCAGGTGATCCGCGAGAACATTCCCGACGCTAACACGGCGCAGATGCTCGACCACTTTGTGCAGTACGTTGGCTCGTCGCCCGACGCGTCGCCCGCCATCCTCGCCGCCATTGGCAATATGCAAATGAGCGAGGGTATCTGGTATCCGCTGGGCGGCACTCGTGCTATTCCCGAGGGTCTGGTCAAGCTGGCGACGGAGCTTGGCGTCATCTTCCACACCTCGACCGATATCGCGCAGATTCTTACAGACGCGCCCGCCTATGGCCATCGCGCGGCCAGCAAGGTCACCGGCCTGGTCACGACGCACGGCATGGTTCACAACTTTGACGCTATCGTCTCGAACTCGGACGCTGTGCGCACACATCGCGAGCTGATCGGCGGGGCGGCGGCGCGGCACTTCGACGGACAACGCAAGTACGAGCCTGCTTGCTCCGGCATCGTCTTGTACCTTGGCCTGAACAAACGGTACGACCATTTGGCACATCACGACTTCGTGTTCTCCCGCGATCCGCATGAGGAGTTCCATGCGATCTACGACAAGGGCGAGCCCGCGCCGGACCCCACCTGCTACCTGGCGGCAACAGCGGCTACCGACCCGACCTCTGCTCCGGAAGGCGGCGAGGCGCTCTATGTCCTTGTACACACGCCGTATCTACGCCCGCACCACGATTGGAAAAAGATGTTCCCGGTGCAGCGTCAGCTGATTCTGGACAAACTAAAGCGCACCGCCGGAATGACCGACATCGAAGACCGCATCGTCTTTGAGTCTGCCCTCACTCCACAGGACATCCACGACCGCTACCGCGTGCTGAACGGGGCGATCTACGGCATCTCCAGCCACGGGGTCTTCCAAGGGGCGTTCAAGCCGGCCAATAAGTCGAAGGAGCTCGACAATCTTTATCTGGCTGGCGGCGCGGCGCACCCTGGTCCCGGGATGCCGATGGTGATGATGTCTGGGTGGATCGCCGCCGACACGCTCGACCAGACGGTCCGGTCATCAAACGCCGCGGGAGTAAAATAGCCGAAGCCCATGCCCGCTTCCCGCACGCCGGTCCCGCGTATCTCGCCGTTCACTCTGGCCTTCTTCCGCTGGATCGTTCGAGGCTACTTTCGCCGCCACTTTCGGGCAGTTCGGCTGAGCGGAGGGCATCGCTTTCAGCATGACGGAACGCCGCTGATCGTCTACGCCAACCACAGTTCCTGGTGGGACCCAATGGTGTCTGTGTTGCTCGGCCACCGCCGTATGCCGGGTAGACGTCACTTCGCTCCAATGGACGCGGTCTCCCTTGAACGCTATGGCATTCTAAAACGAATCGGCATCTTCCCGGTTGCGCTCGAGAGCGCGCGCGGCGCGGTGCAGTTTTTGCGTACCGGCGAGGCCGTCCTTGCGGGTGGCGGGGTCCTTTGGGTAACGCCGCAGGGTCGCTTTGTCGATCCTCGGCAGCGTCCGCTCGACTTCAAACCAGGTCTGGCCGCTCTTGCGCATCGTGTCGCCGCCAAGTACGGGAGCTGCACCGTACTTCCCCTGGCCATCGAGTACACCTTCTGGAACGAGCGCCTTCCGGAGGCCCTCCTCCATTTCGGCGAACCGGTGCGCGTGACCGCAAGCACGACGGTAGAGACGCTCGACGTGAACCTGATTGCGGCGCTCGAAGGCACCATGGCAGAACTTCAGAACACGTCCGAGCAGCGCGATCCTCGGCCCTTCACCACGCTGCTCGGCGGACGGCAAGGTACCGGCGGCTTCTATGCGCTCGGAAAGCGGATCAAAGCTCTTGCGCAGCGCCGCCCGTATCGCCCCGAGCACACCCTGCTTCCGCCGGAAGTTGTCGGCGAACTCCCCAAATAATGCTTTTCGCCGCCGCCTTGTTTGCGCTGCTGTGCGCCGGGGTGCCGGCTGTGCTGTTCTGTGTCAACCTGCGTTTGTACCAACCACCTCCACGGCTATCCGATCAGGCGCTGCCCGCTGTCTCCGTCCTGATCCCTGCCCGCAATGAGGAGAGCTCCATCGCGGCCGCCGTCGGCTCGATACTTGCCAGCCGCGGCATCGACTTCGAAGTGATTGTGATGGACGACAGCTCGACTGACCGGACAGCCGCCATCGTCTCTGAGTTGAGACTGGAAGATCCGCGCGTCCGGCTGGCCACGGCGCTGCCGCTTCCAGCTGGATGGAACGGCAAGCAGCACGCCTGTTGGCAGCTGGCTCAACTCGCCAAGAACCCGATACTTTGCTTCGTCGACGCCGATGTCCGGCTCTCCCCCGACGCACTTAGCCGCATGGCTATTTTCCTCGTCCGAACGCAATCGGGGCTGGTCAGCGGGTTTCCCCGCCAGCTCACCGGCACCTTTTTGGAATGGCTGCTGCTTCCGCTGATCCACTTCGTTCTGCTCGGCTTCCTTCCGCTCGCCCGGATGCGGGCGGGTACCGATCCTGCGGTCGCAGCTGGATGTGGCCAGTTCCTGATGGCTACGCGCGACGCCTATCAAGCGAGCGGCGGTCACTCGCAGATCAAGGCGACCATGCACGACGGTCTACTGCTTCCCCGCCTCTTCCGCAAGCAGGGCTTCCACACCGATCTGGCGGACATCACCGATCTGGCGACGTGCCGCATGTACAGCACTGCCCATCAGGTATGGTTCGGGCTGGCCAAAAACGCTACCGAGGGGATCGCATCGCCAGGTCGCATTGTTCCGATTTCGGTAATCCTCTTCGCCGGACAGGTTCTGCCGTTCTTGTTTGGGATCTTCCTACTGGCCCATCGGGCTTCATGGGCGATCCGGTTCTGCGCCCTTGCCGCCGTATGCGCCGCTTGGCTGCCGCGGATGCTCGCTGTAGGCCGCTTTCGGCAAGATTGGCGGGGCGCGGCTCTGCACTCGTTCGGTGTGCTTACTCTGCTTGCCGTGCAATGGTACGCGCTCGCCCGTAAGCTAATGGGCCGCGCGGTCACGTGGAGAGACCGCGCGTACGCCGAGCACTGACGCTGCTTGCAGAATCTCTCAACAAAAACAAATCGGCTCCTTTTACGGAGCCGATCTGCGACAAGAAAGCACCAGGAGTTCTAGCGCGCACGGCCTTCGGTAAAGAGTTCGCCCACAGTCTTCACGAAGTGCTGCGCGGCCGCCGGAGTCGGCACATCGCCACCAAGAATCTTTGCGTAAGGGATCTCCGAACCGTAGAATGCGGTCGTATCTTTCTTGTTCTGATGGACGTCGTCGCCGTTTACATCGATGCCGGCGAAGAGCCCTTTGCTGCGCGAATAGGTGATGAACTCAGCGTTTGCGAGCTCTGTGGTCGCGATCTGTGAGTTGCGTCCAACCGGACCGGCAGCGACGCCGATATCCCCACCTAGTTTCACCTTATCTTTCAATAGATCGTCGAGGCTCTTCTTGTTGACGCCGATCAGGACGATGTCGCTCGACTGGCCGCCGATCTGAAAACCGAAGCTGGCGCCCTCCAGCTGGATGAAGACAGGCGCGCTCCAGCCCTGACCCGTGCGGCAGGTGGCGACTCCCTGGCCGTATTCCCCGCCAAACACGAACGCGCCCTTCTTGAAGCTGGGAATAACCGCGACGCATTGGGCCTTGGCGGCGAGATCGAGTGGAATCCCTTTATCCGGTGTGCCCATCAGCTGGTGAAGCACGGAATGAGCGGACTCAAGGCGCTGATCGAGCTTGGTGTCTGTACCTTGAGCCGAGGCGATCCCGGTCATACTAAGTGCGACGAGGGCGGTGGTGACGAAGTGTTTCATATTGATCCTCCATTTGTAAAAGCGTGAAAATGCGATCCACTCATGTCGGATGCAGATTCATGCCTCGTAGGATGCGGAGTATTACTAATCGGAAGGAAGCGGAGGTTCACCCAAACGCCAAGCCACGGCATAGAGATGGTGTGGGCTTTTCTTGCGGCTGGCGTGCCGGACGATGCTCCTGACTGCCGTGCAATCATCTTTAGGTGAAGTCAGACGCCCTTGCGCATCGGCTCCCAGATGAACTTATGGATCTGGAGTGAAAGGCGGGCGTCGATCCCATCGGCCATCATCCACTCCACCAGGGTACGTGGGTCAAGTTTCGCGTTCTCCGTCGTCCGCAGGGGGCTGGGCGACTTGCTGAAGGCCGGGCTGAGGAGCACACCGCCTGCGAGAGTGTTGAGGTCGTGCTCTATGATGAACGCACGCGCGAAGTCGTAGTCGGTGCGGTCTGAGAGGACGAACTTTACCTCGTCGTTCTTTGTGAGCGCGGCGAGGTTCTCCCTGCGGAAGCTGCCCGCGGCCGCACCGGCGCCTGGACACTTTACATCGACGATCTTGTGGACCGCTTTGGGCACGTCCGCCAAGGGACGCTCACCGCTGGTCTCGATCATCAGCGTGTAGCCGGCCGTACGCAGACGCTCCATCAAGGGCAGCAGCTCGCGCGCCTGGAGCATGGGTTCGCCGCCGGTAAACTCAACCAGCTTGCACGGCGCGAGGGCTTCGATCTGCGAGACGATCTCGTCCGCGGTGAACGGCTTGCCACCGGTAAAGGTGTACTCCGAATCGCACCAGGCGCAGCGCAGGTTGCAGCCCGCCAGCCGCACAAAGATGCACGGCAGCCCGGCGAAGCTGGACTCGCCCTGAACGGATTTGTAGAGTTCAATGAGGTGCATATGGCTAAGACATCAACTCGTAGAGAAGCGGTAGACCAGCCGCTTGTCTGGCGCGGCTCAGCTTCTTATCGAGGGTGGCGATCGGAAGTTGCAGTCGAAGAGCAAGCTCCAAATAGGTGGCGTCATAGGCTGTCAATCCGTAGCTCGCCATAAGAGGGAGCAGGTCATCCATGTGCAAAGATTTCCGGTCGATTGCGATGGGCGTACTCGCAAGCAAGTCGAGGGCGTTCTTCAACGTAATCGAGGAGATTTCGCCCTTTCGCAGTTTAGTACCGGGGACATTGGCTACTTCGGTGTGCCACAAGGCCGGAACGATCGCACCACGGTATTCGGCCAGTTCATGGACCTTCAGCGTGTCGTCGCCACTTTCCATAGGCAAACACCAACTCAGTGCAACAGAGCTGTCCAATACGAAGAAGCTCAATAGCGATGTCCGTCATGAACCAGCCTGCGCCAGTCCGTCTGCCCGGGAGCGACGCGCTGCAGGTCCGGGTTTCTACTCAATATCCAAGCACGCGCATCGGATGGCGTCTTAATGCCCGCGTCGATATCCTCTGGCAAAGACGCGATCATCAGGGCCTTCGCATGCTCGGCAAGAATCCGTTGTTGATTTTCTTCTGGAGTCAGGCCGAGTTCCTCCGCCTCGCGGGCTAGCAGGTTGCAGAAGCCGTGATCGAGATTCCTATTCGTGACGGTTCGCATAGCGATAGTTTACTCGAACCTCTATTCGTAGTACCGCGCGAAGCTGGTGTCCGTCTCGTATAGCGTGCAGTCTTTTACCCGCACACGTCCGCTGGTCATCTCGCGCAGCTGGCCGCTGGTCTGCTGGTAGAAGTAGCGGGCAAGATTTTCCGCGCTTGGGTTCAGCTCCGCGTCGAACGGCTTTAGATCGTTGATCATGAAGTGGTCGAGGTATTCAATAGTTGGCCGCATAACCTGCTTCAACAGCTTGAAGTCAAGCAGCAAGCCGCTGTCGTCCAGCTCCTCACCGATCAACGTCACGAAGACCTTGTAGTTGTGGCCGTGCGGGTTCTCGCACTTGCCGCGATAGTTTCGCAGATAGTGGCCGGACGAGAATCCCGCCTCCACAGTCACCTCAAACATACTTTCAGATTCCTTCGCTGTTGTCATTGTAGCGGGCTTGGTGGCCTGGCCGATCCGCGCGGAGGCGTTCCCGCGCCAGTTCGGCGCGCCGCTCGGCCTGCTCAAACAACGACGACAGTATCCCGCCCAGCGTCACCAGAAGAGCGATGACGAACAGCACCAGACCCATCGTGTGCCACAGGGACGAGTCGCCCGGCGACCCTGGCTGCTGGGCGATGTTCGTGTACGCCAGACCGCAGGAGACGAGGGAGAACAGCGTTAGCGTCGCGGCGAGAATGAAGAGGTTGCGGCCCACACATAAAGGATAACGGATTGCAGGCGTGGTTAGTTTGCGCCATCAATCTTGGCAAAGCGGACGGTGTATTCGCCGATCCGCGTGCCCTGCGCCACGCCCGCCGTAATGTCCGAGCGGTAGTGGATGCCCGCGTAGAGCCGCGACATGGCCGCCTCATCCCGCTGCGCCTGGAAGAACGCCGCGCCGCTCGGAAACAGGTACGAGAGCACGTCCGCCGCCGCGCCCGAGAAGACGGAGTGTCCCGAAACGTAGGACGGGAAGTTGGGTTCGCCCAGCTCCGTTTTGATCGATGGATCGAGCTGCGACGGGCGCGGATTGAAGTAGAAGTACTTCGCCTCCCAACAGCCGACCGCCGCGTCGTGGAGCGCCATATCCAGCAGCGCGAAAGTGCGCGCGGCGCGAACCTCGCTCATCTGCGCGGCCGTGATGTACGGCACGGCGATGGCGTTCCAATGTCCTGGCGGCGTAACGGTGCTAACGCCGTCGCCCCACTTATAGATGGTCGCACTCTGGTCGGCAGTGAGGTTGTTGACGGCGTTGCGGACCTCGGCCACCTCAGCCTGCATCTGGGCGGAGCTGGTTGAAGGCGGCGGGCTGGGGCGTTCGGCGACGATATTTGCCGGGGTCATCGCCCAGCCTTTTACCTGACCGAAGACGGGGAGCATCGGCGGACGGGCGGGAATGTCACGGCTGATCCACGGGATCTCGCCGCGCGCCGTCGCCGCATCGGCCAAGGCCTTCCAGCCCGCCGCGTTGCCTCCGGCGGCCTTCATGCCGTCGGTCCCGGCGCGCGTGGTGAATACGGCAGCGACGGCCTTGCCCAACGCTAATCCAGCGGCGATGTCGCTTGCCGTGGCGCGACCGGCCAGCATCGCCGTCTGCTGCTGCTCCGTAGCCTTCTGGGTGATCGTCGCCACCTGCGTGGGAAACAAGAGCGAGAGCAGCGCCAGGTTCACGCCCGCTTCGACCGCGTCTTCTGATGGGTACGACGGCACGCCGGTCGCAGGCATTAGCGACTGCACCCCGTTGTCGACCTTCGACGGCGCGGGCCGGTTGTACAAGAACTTGTAGTACCAGGCGGCTTTCAGCGCGTCATACTGCGCCACCGAAACATAGCTGTAGGCGCGCGCCGCGTAGGGCGGATTGCTGAAGGGGTATGTCGGGTAGGCGAAGGGATTGGCTGCGCTTGGGGCGGGATAGGTGCCGTCGGCATTCGGCTCCGGCGGCAGGTCGGCCTGCGCCACCAGGCTCCGCAGGATCTCGTTCCAGCGTAAGACGCCGCCTGCGCTCCAGTACGTGATGGCGGTCTTCTGCGCGTCCGTCAACGAGCTCTGCTGCGTCTTAATCGACGCCACCTCGGCCAGATAGCCCGCGTCGGTCGTCGCTGCGGGAGCCGCCACGGCGATCTGCGTCGGTCCGGTTAGCGAGATCATCTTCCACGTCCCCGCGTTGGCATCGGCGGCGGCGGGCGTGGCGGCGGGCAACGGCTCGGAGGAGGTAATCGTCTTGCTGCAGCTGGTTGCGACGATCGTCAACGCGAAGAGCGTCGTCGAAGCGGCGATTTTACGAATGGCCTGAAACATCATGAACGTGCTCGCTTCTCAAAGGTGAAGGTGTACAGAAAGCCGGGGGTGATGGTGTTGGACTGGGGCGTGTTACGACCGTCGAAGGTGTGGTTGTAGATGACCCACAACTGCAGAGGCCGCAGCCGCGGAAAAGGGTAGGTGAGCGTCCCGCCGATCTTCGAAAAATTCACCCGGTTCGAGACGAACGGCAGGTCCTGAATGCGAATGTCCCCGCCGCCACGCGACTGCTGCACGGTGTAGTTCGCGGTCAGCGTCGTGTCATTCTTGCGATAGCCAGCGGCGGCCGTGTACTCGAACAAATTTGGCAGGGCGACCTGACTGCTCAGGTAAAACTGCCCATTGGTGTAGTACGACGAGCGTTGGAGCGTGACGTTGTTGCGCCAGGTGTAGGCGGTTGTGCCGTTTAGATACAGCCCATTCCTGCCAAGGTAGTTAAGCGTGGCGCGGGTTTGGAGGCGCTTACTCTGCGTTCCGATCGAGAGCGGCTCCAGGTCGGGCGTGTAGCCGCTCATCGGTACGCTGCCCGAGACGACGCCGATCAGCCGCACCGCGCCCCAGGTCCGCACGGGAACGCTGACCGCTTTGAACTTTGCCGCGAGGGTGAAGTCCTGCCAGCCGCGCTGCCCATGCAGCACGCCTTGGCTGGCCGAGGTCCAGACGTAGGGCGTGGTCGCGATCAGGTCCAGCCGGTTGGTGACAGCGTAGTTGCCGGTCCAGTAGACGTCGCGCGTGGTGACCGTGCCGACGTTGCCGTTGGTCCGGTTGACCGCGCCCTCCCAGTAGTGATCCCAATAGTCGTAGGCGTAGAAGACACCGGTGCACAGCTGCTGCTTAGCGAGCATGATGCCGTCGTCGGCGGTCTGCGCGGAGCTTAGTTTCGAAGACAAAAGAGCTACGACTGCTAACAGTACAGAAATAAGAAACCTTACCCGAATACCCGGCGAAGGGTGCGGCTTGGTACAGAACATTGACAATCTCCATGATCGCAAGACAAGTCCAGCCGACACGGTGCCGGTTCTCCGCAAAGAATCTGAAAAGCCTTGGAACACCCTGACTGTAGAGAAGCCACGCGACCGTTGCCATCGTCGGAATGGATGGTGCTCACTCCACCTTTGGATGGAGGAGAGTCGCTACACGAAGAATGCCTCGACATCCTCGATGCTCTGTGTCAGCCGATACGGCGGCAGGCTATCCAGAAACACGCGCCCGTACCGCTGCCGCTGCACGCGAGGATCGAGCAGCATCAACACGCCGCGATCGGTCAGCGAACGGATCAGCCGGCCGAAGCCCTGCTTCAGCGTAATGACGGCGGCGGGCACCTGGAAGTCGAAGAACGGATTGCCGCCGAGGGACTCAATGGCCTCCATGCGCGCCTTCACCACGGGGTCGGATGGCACGGCGAAGGGCAGCCGGTCGACAATAACGCACGAGAGCTGCTCGCCCGCCACGTCGACGCCCTGCCAGAAGCTCGATGTGCCGAAGAGCACCGCGTTCGGGGTATCGCGAAACTGCTGGAGCAGCACGTGGCGCGGAGCCGTGCCATGGAGCAGCAGCGGATAGGGCAGCTCGGCGAGGAGGCGGTCGTGGACTTCGCGCATCTGCTTGTAGCTGGTGAAGAGGCAGAACGCGCGGCCCTTGGTGATCTCCAATACGCGGCGGATGCGCTCGACTGCTTTGTCCTGGAAGTCCGGCTCGTTGGGCGCGGGCATGTTGGGCGGCAGGTAGAGCAGTGCCTGCCGCTGGTAGTCGAAGTGCGAGGGCACGACCAGTTCGCGCGCGTCGAGCAGGCCGAGGCGTTTGCGGATGTGGTCGAAGCCGCCTGAAACGGTCAGCGTGGCTGAGGTCAAGATGACCGAGCTATAGCAGTCGAACAGTGCGACGTGCAGCAGCTCGGACACGTCGATCGGCGTGGCTTGTAGGTGCGTATGGAAGGCGGCCTGCGCTCCACCCCTAGCCAGATTACGGACGCCGCCCGCGGCCCGGCGCTCGATCCAGAAGACCGTGTTGCGATCCGGCGATTCCAGCAGAAACGCCAGATGCGCCCGGATCTCGGCCGCCCGTTTGCGCAGCCCCGGAGCCTCCTCCACATTGCGCAGCAACTCCAGCTCGCCTTCAAGCCGAGTCAGCGCATTGACCGCGCCGGTGTAGGTGTCGCCGCTCTCCTCGAGAAAGCCACCGCGGTCCTCGAACGGCATCCTGCCGGGACCAAACCCTTCGTCCGGCAGCGCCGCAAAGAACATCCGCGAACGGTTTTTCAGAATGGCGCATGCACTCTCGATGGCGCTTGTTGAGGCCCCTTTGGCCTTGAGCATCATCTCGGTGTCGCGCGTTAGCTCATCGAAGCGCTGGGTGCTGAGGCTGATGCCGAAGTAGTTCGACGCCACCTCCTCGAGCTCATGCGCCTCGTCGAAGATCACCACCCCGGCCTCCGGCAAAATGCCCGCATCCGGCGCACTGCCCGCCTGCTGCTTGATCGCCAGGTCGGCGAAGAAGAGGTGATGATTGACGATCACCAGATCGCTTTCGAGCGCCTTGCGCCGCATGGCCGTGACGAAGCAGCCCTCCCAGTCCGGGCAGGTGGTGCCGAGGCAGGCCTCCGTCCTCGCGTCCAGCTTCGTCCACAGCGCGGAGTGCTCGGGGAGCTCGTCGATCTCCGCACGGTCGCCGGTCGCCGTCGTCTTCTCCCATGCGGAGATGGCGTGAAACTGCGAGATGTCTTCGAGACCGGAGAGGATAGGACTCGCACGCAGCGCATAGAGCTTGTGCTTGCAAAGATAGTTGCTACGCCCCTTCATATAGCAGGTCTTCAGCGGCCCCAGCAGCGACTCCAGGAACGGGATGTCCTTGAAATAAAGCTGCTCCTGGAGGTTCTTGGTGCCGGTCGAAAGGATGATGCGCTGTCCCCGTTCGCGCGCGAGCCGTAGCGCTGGAAGCAGATAGGCCAGCGTTTTGCCCGTTCCAGTGCCCGCCTCGACGATCAGGTGCCGCTTCTCGCCGAATGCCCGCTCAATGGCCCGCGCCATCTCATACTGCCCTTTGCGATGCTCGAACGCGAGCGACGACCGCGACAGCAGGCCGCCGGGGGAGAAGAAGTCGTGCAGCGTGGGGAGCTTGGCGATTTGTTCTTGCGGTGCGGGGGCGATCTGGATGGGCGAAGACACGGCGATGTCTCCATCATAGGACGTCGGCTGGCGCTCTAGTCTCGACAAACCCGTATCCTGAAAAGGTGAAGAAGATTAAAGTTATCGGCGGCGGCCTTGCGGGTCCAGAGGCCGCCCTCCAAGCCGCCTCACGGGGCTGCGAGGTCGCGCTCTACGAGATGCGCCCGCACCGCTCCACCGAGGCGCATCAGACAAGCGATTTTGCCGAACTCGTCTGCTCCAACTCGCTCAAGTCGGAGAGCGAAAGCACCGCCCCCTGGCTACTCAAACAGGAGATGCGCCTTGCTGGGTGCTTCCTGCTGCAGGACGCCGACGCCACCGCCGTTCCCGCCGGCCACGCGCTTGCCGTCGATCGCGAACTATTCTCGCAGCGTGTCGCCGGGAGAATCGCCGCCGAGCCGCGCATCACTGTTCTTCGCGAAGAGGTGCTCACGCTCGACGAGCAGGATGAAGACACGCTGACGATCCTGGCCACCGGGCCGCTCACCAGTCCGCCACTTGCGGCCGAGCTACAAAGGCTCACCGGCTCTGACCACTTAGCTTTTTACGATTCTATTTCACCCATCGTCGACGCCGCCACCATTCACATGGAGAAGGTCTACTTTGCGGCGCGCTATGATAAAGGTACCGCCGACTACATCAACTGCCCTTTCACCAAAGAAGAATACGAGACGTTCCTCGACGCGTTAGTAAACGCCGAGAACGTGGAGTCAAAAGACTGGGAGAAGTTTCCGGTCGATGGCACGGCCAATAAACTGCAGTATTTCGAAGGATGCTTGCCCGTTGAAGAGACCGCACGGAGAGGAAAGGACACGCTGCGCTTCGGTCCCATGAAGCCTGTCGGCCTGACCGACCCAAAAACGGGAAGATGGCCCTATGCTTGCGTCCAGCTTCGGCAAGAAAATCTAAGAGCGGATAGTTACAACCTGGTCGGCTTCCAGAATCACCTGAAGTATTCAGAACAGGCACGGGTCCTTCGACTTATTCCTGGGCTAGAGAAAGCCACGTTCCTACGCTACGGCCAGATTCACCGCAACACCTATATTCACGCGCCCAGTCTGTTGACTGAGACGCTGCAGCTCAAAGCGCACCCGAATATTCTCATCGCAGGTCAACTCTCCGGCGTCGAAGGCTACACCGAATCTATTGCCAGCGGGATGCTTGCCGGAAGATATGCCGCCGCGCTCGCCCTCGGCCAGGCACCGGAACCCGCCCCCCGCGCCAGCGCTAACGGCTCGCTTACCCACTACATCACGCATTGCGACCTCAAGCGATTCCAGCCGGCCAACATCACTTTCGACTTGCTGCCACCGCTCGAAGAAGAGCTGCGCAAGAAGATGCGCGACAAGAAGGAGCGGCACAAGCTTCAGTGTGACCGCGCGCTGGACGCCTGGCGGCAATGGCTAGCTTCGGCTCTATAATGATTTGATGGCTGTCATTCATATCTCGGAAGCTGAAGCCGCACGCGACCTCACCGGTCTGCTCGCCAAAGTGCGCGCCGGTGAAGACATTCGCATCGAGAGTGGTTTGGAGACCTTCACGATCGTCCCCGCAGAAGCGATACCGGTGAAGCTGCGCCCCGCCTCCGAGATCCTCGCCAGCCTGAAAAAGCGAGGCTCCACGGTCACGCTGCCGCCCGGTTTTGCCGCCGATGTCGAAGACGGCATCCGCAGCCATGAACACGAAACACTTCGCAATCCGTGGGAGTGATCCTCGATTCCACCGTCATCATTGAGGCGCAACGAAGAGGAAAGACGCCGGAACGTCTCATCCAGCGCGTTCTTTACAGCGTGGACAACCAACCCCTGGCTCTGGCCGCAATCGGATACACGGAGTTGGTCCACGGCACGTACCGTGGTGACACGGCGATCCGCCGCAGAAACGCTCGGGCGTTTCTCGATGAAGTAACACGCGAGTTGCCTGTCCTTTCCTATACAAAGGAGATAGCCGAACTCGCCGGCCGCATCGACGCGGAACAGAGGAACCTTGGCTACGCCGTTCCTTTTGCCGACCTGCTTATCGGTGCGACCGCCTTGCACCACGGCTTTGCTATCCTTACCGCGAACGTGCGCCACTTTGCGCTCATTCCCGGCCTTGAAGTCATCCCGTTCTAACCGACGCGCTACTCCGCCTTTTTCTTGTTCCGAGCCTTCACCTTGAACCAGATGGGACTGCCGATAAATCCGAAGTGTTCCCGTATCTGGTTGCCTAGAAACCGCTCGAAGGAGAAATGCAGCTTCACGTCTTTATCCGTAAATAAGACAAAGGTGGGCGGAGCGACCGCCGCCTGCGTCATGTAATAGATGCGGACTCGCCTGTTCATCGGCACGCTGGCTTTCTGGAAGTCCACTTTCTCCAGAAACTTGTTCATCTGGCCGGTCGTGACCCGCTTCCGCCGTTCGCGTGAGACCAGCTCCACCTTCTTAAAGACCGATTCTATGTTGTTGCCCTCCGAGGCCGAGATAAATAGTAGCGGAGCGTACTCCAGATACTTCAGCGCGTCGCGTACCTGCTGCTCGTAGACCTTCTGGTCGGCGGGCGGCTTGCCGTCGAAGAGGCGCATCCCGTCCGCGCCGACCGTCGTCATCAGGTCCCACTTGTTGACAACGATTACCACGCTGCGTCCACTCTCATGCGCGTAGCCGCCAATGTTGGCATCAAGCGCGGCCACGCCTTCGGTCGCGTCGATGATCAACAACGAAACATCCGCCGCCTCTAGATGCTTGCGCGCCATGATGACCGAAAGCTTCTCCGCCATCAGCTTCGTCTTGCCCTTACGCCGGATGCCGGCAGTATCGACGAAACGGAAGCTGTGGCCGCCGCGCTCGACCACCTCATCGACCGCGTCGCGGGTGGTACCTGCAATGGGCGAGACGATGGCTCGATCCGTGCCGGTGAGCGCGTTCAGCAGCGTGCTTTTGCCGACGTTGGGCCGTCCGATGATCGCGACCTTCGTCTCTTTCGCCTCGTACTCGCCATGAGAGCGGAGGCGGCGGACGGGCTTGGCGGCGGACGAAATGGAGGCTCCAGCGGCCGGCGCGAAGTCCGGGCCGTCTTTATCTTCCTCCATCTCATCGCCCGGCGTGAGCATCACCTCGGGCTCTTCAAGCTCAACCGTCTCCGGCAGCACCGCGAAGACCTCATCCAGCAGCTCGCCGATGCCAGTGCCGTGCTCGGCCGAAATCGGCAGCACGTTCTTGAAGCCGAGCCGCCGAAAGTTCTCCGCCTGCACCTGCATGGCGTCCGTGTCCATCTTGTTGACGGCCAGGAAGACGGGTTTGCCGCCGCGAAGCAGCAGCCGCGCCAACTCCATGTCGGGCGAGGCCAGCTCCGTCCGGCCATCGACGACCATGACGATGGCGTCGGCCTCTTCCAGCGCGACCTGCGCCTGGCGAAAGATCTCCGCGGGGATGAGGGCCTCATCGTCCGGCACCACGCCGCCGGTGTCGACGATGCGTGCGTCGGCTCCTTGCCACTCGATCTCGCCGTAGATGCGGTCGCGCGTGATGCCAGGCTCGTCGCCCACGATGGAGCGCCTCGATCCGGTGAGCCGATTGAAGAGTGTCGACTTGCCGACATTCGGCCGCCCGCAGACGGCGATCAGCGGCAGCTTCCGTGTGTCTTCAAGCTGCGGCTTGCGCTCCGTGACCATCTGCGAGGCGAGCAGCTCCATCTCGCGCCACTCCTGCTCTTCATCGCCAGTCCGTTCGCCACGCCCGGCTATGTTGGCGGAGTTTGGCGTCCGCCGCCCTACGATGCCATCCGCTGGCCGCGTGCTCTTCGGAGCGGCGTCAGGGCGTATCGTCCGCTTGGTCTCTTTGTCGGGCGAGCGCTTCGACACGCGCTTGGCAGCCGCCTTCTTGGCCGCCGTGGTGGCGAGCACCTTTCGCTTGCGCGGATCGACCGCACCGGTGGTCGGGGTGGACTTCGGGGCGCGTCCTTTCTTCGGCCGCGTGGCCGCCTGCCTATGCTTCTTGCCGAGCCGCTTCTTATCGTCGCGTTGCGCCATGTCGATACCCCTCAAGGCACCGCAGCGCCTCTTCGATTATAGGGACGCGGAAGCTTCGGAGGCACCGGCAAGCGCCGTGAGCGCGTCGCCGGAGACCCTCATCCCGCGCCACTCCGTCTTCATCTGCGCGCCGATTCGATGGTAGAAGTCGATGGCGGGCTGGTTCCAGTCGAGCACGCTCCACTCCAGGCGGGCGCAGCCTTCGGCGAGAGCGAGGCCTGCGAG
>CAXTUR010000029.1:23637-25620 GCA_964247455.1 uncultured Acidobacteriaceae bacterium
TAGAACAGGTAACCGGCGAGTGTGCTGCGGGCATTCACAACCGTGCCTTGGAAGCCGCTGTCGTTATCGTCCTCCGTGATGTTCTTGTCCACGGGTTTGTGATGGATCGGGATGGACAAGGGAACGACGATCAGCGGGATCTTAGTGTCCTGCGTGCCGCGCCGTGTAAAAAGCCGACGGTTGAGGTCGTCGGGGGTGGCGGCGGGAATGGTGTCGTGGTTCGCGGAGATGAACTGGATACGGGCATCGTCGAGCGACAAAGCCCGGTCGGAATCGTTGGTAATCACGACGCGAACGGGCAGCATGCCATGCCCCAAATAGTTGAGGCGAAAGAAGGCGCAGTCCTTGGCATCGTCGCAGGGCTCGGCGGCGATGGTGACGTGCTCGTCCGGGTGGGTATCGAAGGCGGCGTACTGCGCGGCAGGTTTGGCAGGCGGAGGCTTGTGGTCGGCGGCATAAGCGAACGGGACGAGGAGGGCAGCCGTCAGCAAGAGTCGGAAGCGTGGCATGGATGCGATCATCTAGTTATAGGCGTTATAGCGGTTATAGCGTAAGGGCGGTGCGTAGGTTTGACGTTGCTGGTGTACAGTTCGCTGCTGCTGACGGTGATGGTGCTGGGGCTGCCGTACTGGATGGTGCGGATGGCGAGTTCCGGACGGTATCGCGCCGGGTTAGCCGGGCGGTTGGGACGGGTGCCTGCGGGTTTGCGGGAGGCCTGCGCCGGGCGGAACGTGATCTGGCTCCATGCGGTGTCCGTAGGCGAGGTGCTGGCGGCAACCCGGCTCGTCGCGGAGTTAGAGGCGGCGCTTCCCGGATGGGTGGTGGCGATCTCGACCACGACCGAGACGGGGCAGCGGCTGGCCCGAGAGCGGTTTGGGGGCAGCCCTGTGTTCTATCTGCCGCTTGATTTCGCCGTGCTGATGCGGCGGTATCTCCGGGTGCTGCACCCTCGCTTGGTCGTGCTGATGGAGAGTGAGCTATGGCCGAACATGATCCACCAATGCACGAAGGCCGGGGTGCCGCTGGCGGTCGTCAACGCGCGCGTGTCGGACCGGAGCTTTCCACGGTATATGCGGCTGCGGCGATGGTGGGGGCCGCTGCTGCGCGAGATCACGGTCTTTCTGGCGCAAAGCGAGGAGACGGCGGAACGGCTGCGGGCGATGGGGGTACCGGCGGAGCGGGTGAAGGTAGTGGGAAACCTGAAGTACGATGTGCGGACGAGCGAGCCGACGGTCATGGTGCGGCGCATCTCCTCCCTGCTCTTCAAGGCGCGGGTTTTTGTGGCGGGAAGCACTCTTTCGGACGAAGAGGATGCGCTGCTTACGGCATGGCCGGAGATCCACAAAGCGCATCCGGATGCAGCGTTGTTGATCGCGCCCAGGCACCAGGACCGCTTCCCCGAGGTGCTTGGAGCCATCCGGAAGAGCGGCTATCCTTTCTTTCAGTGCAGTCACTTACTGCTGGACACGGAGCCTATCTTCGGCGGGACGATCCTGTTGCTCGATACGATCGGCGATTTGGCGTCGATGTACTCGGTGGCCACCGCGGCGTTTGTAGGGGGGAGTCTGGTAGCCAAGGGTGGGCACAATCCGCTGGAACCGGCCCAGTTCGGTGTACCGGTGGCGATGGGGCCTTCGTTTGAGAACTTTCGCGAGGTTGTGCTGCGGATGAGGGAAGCTGACGCTCTGCGGATCGTTCGCTGGGAGGAGCTAGCGGAGGCGATAAGCGCCTTGCTCCAAGATGCGGGCGGGATGGGTGAGCGCGGGCGGCGGGTGTTTGAAGAGCAGCAGGGAGCGACGGCGCGTGTTGTGGCGGAGTTGGTGGAGGTGGTGCGATGAAGCGCCCCTGGCTGCTGCCGCTTGTTCCTCTGTATGGGGCCGGATTGTGGGTCAAGCGGCAATGGTTAGAGGGGAAGCCAAAGCGGCTACGCTGGCCGGCTGCACCTCCATTGAGCATGGCAACTTCACGAGCGATGAAACCCTG
>CAXTUR010000030.1:0-24951 GCA_964247455.1 uncultured Acidobacteriaceae bacterium
GTCGCATACCGTGGTCTCGCAGCACGACGATGGACGGAAGATGGTGAACTACAGCACGCTGCTAACGTACCCGATCAGCGCAGAGATCGCGAACCTGTACGTGCCAGGAGTGAGCGGGAATGGACCGTCGACGGTGCAGCGGGTGGGGGTGGGGCTTCTGAGCGACCCGATCGACAACTTGATTACGGAGTTTCTGCCGGACTTCGCGAAGCGGGTGCATATCCGTGTGATCTTTTTGCAACAGATCGTAAACAACGTGGCGGCGGAGCGGAGCGGGCAGTAGGCGGATGGGCGCGGGTAATTTACCGTTCAACGTGCAATTCTTACCATTCGCTACGGACGGCTTCAAAATAGAACTTTGCGCCCCGTATCCTCATCTAAGGAAGACGTTTGCTTGCACGAAGATACGTATCCGATGAGGTACCCCGGAGGCGTGTTTTAGCGTCGCAACACGCACACTCAAGATAGATCATCGACTCAGGAGACCAAGACATTCATGGCCAAGAAACCGGCAAAGGTATTCGAAAAAGCGCTTGTAATTGCAGCGAAGGGCGGTTGGGCCGTCTTCAACCGTCTGAACTCGATTAGCCCGAACGCCAGCTTTACCCCGAAGTGGAGCGACAAGCCACTGCTGAAGAGCTACCAGAAGGAAAAGCCGCCGCTGGGCTGGCCACGGACAACCGACTCGTTATGCCCGAAGTGCATTCCAGAGATCCGGCAGCAGATTGTGGATGGTAAGCTGCCGCACGAGATTTTGCTAAACGAGAAGGTTGGCGAGATCAAGGCGCAGATCATTGAGCGCGACGGCCAGATCCTGATGGTGAAGGACTGCCCGATTCATGGTCATTTTGAGGATGTCATGTCGATCGACACGGCGTTCTTTAAGCACCTGGAAGAGGTGTTCCCGGGACGCGATATCAAGGCGCATAACGACGAGGGCCTGCACAATCACGGCACGTCGACGGTCACTCATGGCCGTGGGTCGGTGTTGACGATTGACCTGACGAACCGCTGCAACATGATGTGCGATCCGTGCTTTATGGACGCGAACCAGGTTGGCTTTGTGCATGAGCTGACGTGGGACGAGATCAAGACGATGCTCGACAACGCGGTGACGATTAAGCCGAAGCGGCAGATGAGCGTGCAGTTTTCGGGTGGCGAGCCGACGTTGAGCCCGTACTTTCTGGACGCGGTCTCGTATGCGCGCAAGGTGGGATATACGTCGGTGCAGGCGGCGACGAATGGAATTGAATTTGCCAAGTCGAAGGAGTTTTGCAAGGCGTCGGCCGAGGCGGGGCTGCGGTATGCGTACTTGCAATTTGACGGCATTGGCAACGCGGCGAACTCGCACCGCAAGGTGGGCAACGCGTTCGATGTGAAGCTGCAGGCCATCCATAACCTCCATGAGGCGGGTGTGGACATTGTGCCGGTGACGACGATTATCAACGGCATCAATAACGAGCAGGTTGGCAACATCATCAACTTTGCGCTGGACAATCCGAAGAAGATCAACTTCCTGAGCTTCCAGCCGGTTAGCTTTACGGGGCGCGACGAGGCGATCTCAGACGAGCGGCGGCAGGCGCAGCGATATACGCTGTCGCACATGGCGCACGATGTAAAGAACCAGACCGGTCTCGGCGAGCCGATTCGCGACTGGTTCCCGATCTCGTTCATGTCGACGTTTGCGGATTGGGCTGACCTGGTGCATGGACCGAACCATGACTGGGGCCAGCTCTCGTGCGGGTGCCACCCGAACTGCGGCATTGGCATGGCGCTGATGATCGACAAGGAGACGAAGGAGGCCGCGCCGGTGACGGCGTTCCTCAATGCGGATCGTTTGGCGAAGGATGTGGCGCGGATTAATGATGCAGCGCGTGGTAAGTGGATTTCGATTATCGGTGTAACGTTGGCGTTGTTACGGAACTACGAGCCAAACAATGCGCCGACGCACTTCAAGATCAAGGACCTGTTGCAGAAGTTCGACAAGAGCTTTGGTGCAACGGGTAAAAGTTACGGCAAGGTGACGGCAGACAGGACGATGGAAGACATCAAGCTGCGCCGGTCGGACCGCTGGAACTTCCTGTTCATTGCGGGGATGTGGTTTCAGGACTTGTTCAACTACGATTTCCGGCGGACCGAGCAGTGCATCATTCCGTACGCGACGCAAGAGGGCGAGATCAGCTTCTGCGCGTACAACACGGGCGTAGGCTGGCGGAACATTATTGAGAAGATGCACATGACGTCTACCCTGACCAAGTGGTACGAGGAGCATGGGCGGCATGAGATCTTCGCGGGCGGCAAGAAGGTTGGGCTGGAGAAGGAGTCAAGCTACGATCTGGTGCTGAACGACACGCACGTGAACGCGGCGGCCAACGATACGTTCGATAAGAGCGGCATCGCCAAGAACGCGCGTGAAGAGAAGATCCGAGCGCGTGACGCGAAGATCAAGCTCGACGCCGAAAACGCGAAGATGGCCAAGCTCTACCGCAAAGAGGTACTGGGCGAGCAGGAGCAGCCCGGATTCATTTCGCTGGGAGAGATCAAAGCAGCGGCTCCAGTGCGGCAGGCAGATGTTGAGGTGGTGGAGTCGCGTGTGGAGGAGACGGTCTCGGGTGATTAGAAGTTCCGGAGACGTGGTGCTGCTTTTGGATAGCAACGTCAGAGCAAATCCTTACGGAATGACAATTAAAGCAGCAAGTACAAGAGGACGGCCGCCATCATGACGGCCGTCCTCTTTTGTCTGAGAGAACCTGAACGTCACGTGACTGGCGGGTGAGTATTCCTTAGAGAGTTGCAATCCAGCAGCCGATGAACGGGCTGTGATGACCACACTGCGACTCCTCTCTTCTCTTGCTCTCCTGCTTTGCTCTTCTCTGATGAACGAAGCCCGTGCGCAGAATGCCGCGCAGATTCCCCCCTCCGCCACGACGTGGCGCTACGACAACGGGCGCACGGGACAGAACACCGCCGAGACGGTGTTGACGCCGGCGAACGTAAATCAGTGGCAGTTCGGCAAGCTGCGCTCGTACAAGGTGGACGGCTATGTGTACGCGCAGCCGTTGTACCTCCCGAAGGTGGGGATGGCGGGTGGGACCCACAATGTGGTGTTCATCGCGACCGAGCATGAGAGCGTGTATGCGTTCGACGCGGATCATAATGTGCAGCTGTGGGCGGTGAGCCTGGTGGACACGGCGCATGGGGCGGCGGCGGGGTCGACCAGCGTGCCAAGCGCGGACCTGGGAACGAGCGACATTGTGCCCGAGGTGGGGATTACCGCGACGCCGGTGATCGATCCGGCGGCGGGCACGATCTATGTAGAAGCCAAGAGCAAGGAGAACGGGACGTATGTGCACCGGCTCCATGCGCTGGATGTAACGACAGGGGCGGAGCGGCTGGGGAGCCCGGTGGTGATTGCGCCCTCGATCGCGGGCACGGGAATCGGCAGCACTGGCGGAACGATTGGGTGGCAGCCACAGTGGGAGCACGAACGGACGGGCCTGCTGCTGCTGAACGGCAAGGTGTACATGGCGTTTGCCTCGCATGGGGACAATGGGCCGTACCACGGGTGGGTGCTGGGGTACGACGCGACCACTTTACAGCCAGCAGGGGTCTACAACACGGCACCGAACGGAGGCGAGGGGGGCATCTGGGAGTCGGGCGCGGGGCTGGCGGCGGATACGCTGATGACGGGCGGCCGGATGTTTATCGTCAACGGCAATGGAAACACGAATGACGGATTGCCCTACACGGACGCGCAGAGCTATGGCAACGCAATTGAGCGGCTGGACCTGAGCACAGGCGTGCATGTGACGGACCAGTGGACCCCTTATGACACGCTGCTATTGAGCGCGTCGGACATCGACCAGGGGTCGGGTGGAATCTTACTGCTGCCGGACCAAACAGGAGCGCATACGCATGAGCTGGTGCAGGTAGGCAAGAACGGACGCATTGAGGTGCTGGATCGTGACAATCTGGGCGGCTTCGACGAGACGGCGAACCATGTGGTGCAGGAGGTGAGTGGGCAGGTGGGTGGGCTCTGGAGCACGCCGGCTTACTGGAACAGCAATGTGTACATCTGGGCAGCAAATGACACCCTGAAGCAGTTTGGGTTGAAGGACGGGTTGTTGAGCACGACACCGGCCGCGACTTCGACGGAAGGGTCGGGGTTCCCGGGGGTGTCGCCGGTGATCTCGTCAAACGGAACGACGAACGGGATTGTGTGGGCGCTACGCAGCGACGGCTATGGCTGGGGCGGACCAACGATTTTAGAGGCGTTCGACGCCAACAATGTAGGTAAGCTGTTGTACTCGACGATGTATCAATACTGGCGCGACCATACGGGGGGATCGGTGAAGTTTGCGGTACCGCTGGTGGTGGACGGCAAGGTATTCCTTGGGACGCAGGGCGAAGTGGATGTATTTGGGCTGCTGGCAAACGCGCCGGCGACGGTTCCGGCAGTGACGTTCAGTCCTGCTCCGGGGACGTACCCGACGGCTCAGACCGTGGCTTTGGCGAACACGATGGCGGGCGCGACGATCTACTACACGACGGACGGCACGGTACCGACGACATCGTCGATGGTGTACACCGGGCCAATTACGGTGCAGGGGACGACGACGATCCAGGCGTTCGCGGTGGCGGCCGGGGCGGACAATGGCAGCATCGCAAGCGGAAATTACCTGATTGGCGTGGCTCCGGTGCTGAGCTTCAGCAATGGGTTTGCGTCGGTCGCGGGCCTGACGCTGAACGGTACGGCGCGAAACTGGGACGACAGCCGGCTACAGCTGACCATCGGCGGGTTCTACCAGGCGGGCAGTGCGTTCTCGACCAATCCGGTGCATGTCGAGACGTTTATCTCGGACTTCACCTTCCAGCTGTCCGGCGTGCCTCCGATGTCGGACGGGTTTACGTTCACGGTGCAGAACAGCAAGCCGCAGGCGTTGGGACAGTATGGCGGTGGGCTGGGATACGGATCGTGGGTGCCGAACGGGCAGCAGGGAATCCCGAACAGCGTGGCTGTCAAGTTCGATATGTTCAACAATTATGGAGAAGGTACGGATTCGACGGGCCTCTATGTGAACGGGGCTTCGCCGACCACGCCGTCGGTGGACCTGTCGAAGAGCGGAATTGACCTGAACAGCGGCGATACGATGCGGGCGCACATTGTGTATGACGGCACGACGCTGTTTCTAACGATTACCGATCCCGTGGCGGGCGGCTCGTTCACGACTAACTTCCCCATCGATATACCGGGCACGATTGGCAGCAATACGGCGTTTGTGGGCTTTACGGCCGGAACGAGCAGCCTGCCTTCGAGCCAAAAGATCCTGACGTGGAACTTCTGGTCCAACCCGCCGCTAGGGCCGCCGCAACCGGTGCCGACGCCTATGGTGACGCCGAGCGCCGGTCTGTATACGACGCCGCAGGTGGTGACGGTTTCAGAATCGCTGAGCGGATCGACGATCCACTACACGGTGGATGGCACGGTGCCGACGGCTTCGTCGCCGGTGTACACGGGACCGATGACGCTGGCCAATACGACGATGTTGCAGGTGGTGGCGGTGTCGGCCGGGTATCCGAATAGCAGCACGGTGAAGGGCACCTATCTGTTCCCGAGCGCGGCTGAGCCGACCCTGGCGCAGCAGCCGCCTCCGGGGCTGAGCGGTGGCGGGTCGGGGAACGTCGTTCCGGTGACGGGCGACTTCAACGGCGACGGCAAGGCGGATGTAGCGGTGATTAACTCGGTGGCGTCGTCGGTGAGCGTGGCGTTCGGGAACGGAGATGGGAGCTTTCAGGCGGCGGTGAACTATCCGGTCGGGCCGCTGGCATCGTGGCTGATTGCGGGCGACTTCAACGGGGACGGCAAGCTGGATCTAGCGGTGGTCAGCGGACCGCTCGGCAAGCTGACCGTACTGCTGAATGATGGCGCGGGCGGTTTTCCGGCGGCGAACGTTTCGACGATGGCAATTGCGCTGGGAACGATCCATGCCGCGGTGGGCGACTTCAATGGCGACGGCAAGGTCGACCTGGCGCTGACGAACGGGCTGGGCGGAACGGTGACGATCCTGCGCGGCACAGGGACGGGAGCGTTCCAGATCGGCGCGACCTATCCGGTCGGCAATGGACCAGGCGGGGCGACGGTGGCGGACATGAACCGCGATGGGATGCCGGACCTGGCCGTGTGGAACGTGAAAGACAACAGCATTAACGTGCTGCTGAACAACGGCTCGGACGGCTTTCTGCCGGCGGTGACGTATGCGGTTGGAAGCGCGCCTTCCGGGATCGCCGCTGGCGACTTCAACGGCGACGGCTTTGCGGATGTGGCGGTTAGTAATCTGTCGGGCGGAACGGTAAGCGTGCTGCTGAACGACGGGACGGGCAAGCTGCTTGCGCCCACGGCCTACGCGACGGGGAAAAATCCCATGTCGGTGACGGCGGTGGACCTGAACGGCGACGGGGTGCTCGACCTCGCGGTGACGAACCAGGGGAACAATACGCTGGGCCTGTTGCTTGGCCAGGGGGATGGGACGTTCGGAGTGCAGACCGCGGTGGCTCTGCCGTTGCAGCCTTATCTGATGGCGGTGGCGGACTTCAACGGGGACGACAGGATGGATGTGGCGATTACGAGCTACACTCCACCGCCGGGGCCGCTGGCGATCCGTCCGGCTAAGCCAGTGGCGTCGAGCCGGGTGGCTACTCCGCTAACGGTGCTGCTGCAAAGCGAGGGAGGAGTGAAGCAGTAATGTGGCATACAAACTGGAAGAGGCTCCCAAGTTGGTAGCCTCTTCCAATTTGTGAGAGCGTTGTTAGTGCGAAAGCAAATTACCTTCGGCAATGACAAATAAAGAAGCTAGCCCCGGCGATGGCGCGCGGCGTGAGTACGACCGTGCTTGCTGTACTTGGCGGTGCGGAGATGGGCGCGACGATTTGACCCGCCGAACGACCACTCGCGGACCGGGCCTACGTCGACGTGAACGAACTGCGATCTGGGATAGTAGCCCACGCCGCCTGCATCAAGGGAGAGGGCCGTATCGCGGAGCTGCGCGGTGGGGATGCCAGGGATGCGGATGTCGATGGCTTTGGCTTCCATATGCTGGCTATGCTCGGCAACGCCCGAGGCGGGAGTGCCGCGACGGAGAAAGGCGTTTGACCAAGGCGTGCGATAGCCACAGACGATGTCGATCACGCCGTTTGGCTTATGCAGCTTATCCATAATGGAGTGGAGGAGGTCGAACTCACGCGGATCGTAGTGACTAACGGCGTCGGTGCGATGGTCGCGGAGGAAATGGTTGAGTTGATCGAGCGCGGTCGGGATGTAGAGATTGCCGACCCGGTAGACGACGTCGATACTCTCATTGGTGTGCAGATGGTGGAGTTTGAGGTGGTAGACGTTCGCGGTGGAGAGGAGAGAACCCGGATCGATGGAATGCATGGAGGGAACGGCGTCCACGGAGAGGAGTGTGTCAGCCTTTGCCGTCGTGAGGCCGGGGATTAGAGCTACGGCGAAGAGGGCAGAGGCGGCAAAAGCTTTGTGCAATAAGTGCATTCATGCTCCAAGGGGTGCGGATTTGTACCGTACTCTGTTGATCGTCTAACATACGTGCGAACTCGAATGGGATTCAGCATTCGCCATTTGCTCTCCTTAGTTTATCGCGTTTTGATTACCGCGGGCCATCCCCGGCTTCCTTTTCGAGGAAGACGTTCCACCGGAGGCACTTTCCTGCTTCGAGACACACAGCGTCCGGCGTTCGGTTGTGGCAACCTAGGAAGATGAAGCTGAACCTCCATCAGCAGCGTGTGCTTGGCGCATTGATCGAAAAAGAGATCGCCACGCCGGAGGGGTATCCGCTGTCGTTGAATGCGCTGGGGAACGCGTGCAATCAGCGATCGAGCCGGGAGCCGATCCTCGACCTGACTGAGGACGAGGTGCGCGAGGCACTGCATGGGTTGGAGGAGCATGGGTTGACGACGAGCGTCCGCGACAGCCGTGTGCCTAAATACGAGCACCGCGCGCGGACCGTGCTGAATCTCCGGCGGGATGAGACGGCGGTGATGTGTCTGCTGTTGCTGCGCGGGCCGCAGACGCCGGGGGAGTTGCGGAGCCGGTCGGAGCGGCTGTTTGCGTTCGACGATCTCCAGGCAATGCAGGGAACGTTGGACCGGCTGACTTCGCGGCCGGCTGAAACGGAGGGCAAGCCGCTGGTGTTCGAGGGTCCTCTGGTGGTGATGCTTGCCCGGCAGCCAGGCTCGCGCGAGCCGCGGTATGCCCATCTGCTGGGCGGCCCGGTGGCAATTGAGGTGTTGACTTCCCGGTCGGGACGCGAAGATGCCGGCTTGGCGGAGCGGCTGGAGCGGCTGGAGACTGAGGTGGCGGAATTGCGGCGCAGGATCGGTCTGATGGAGTCGCAGCACGGTGTGCCGGATGCGGACTAGCCGCACCACGAGGGTACCGTTGTTGCGCGATGATAGGCGCGGGCCGTAGATACTATCTGAGGAATACATCCAATTCCGTAACCGAAATGCCCTCGTCGATGCTCGAGCCATCGCCCCGCCCGCGTGCCGTTACGACGGATTGCCCGCCGAGCCAGCTTTTGTCCGCCGATCGTATGGCGCAGGTCCTCGAAGCTTCGCCGGAGTGCATCACCTGCATCGATCGGGCATGGTGCTTTACGTATCTAACCGCGCAGCACGGAAGCTGCTGCAAGCGGGGATCTGGCCGCGGGAGCGCACTCTTTGACCCAAGGAGTTCCGGTGGCTGCGTCTCAACGAGAGTCGAGCGGAGATCTTCGGAATGCACAAGGAGGACCTGCTGCACACCTCGCTCTTCGACCTGGTGAAGATCGAGGGGGTACGGGAGCTGTTCGAGCGGGTTTGCCTCTGGAACGCCGGTGCTCGATCAGCTGGTGGAGTGCGAACTACCCACACGGCCGGGTTAGAAGCGGACGTGGCGTCAGCTATATGCCAATCTTTGCCGAGAACGGCTCGGTGCAGGCGATCTCAGCGGCATCGCTCGAGATTACCCGGGAGAAACAGGCTGAGGCGGCGCTCGTCCAAAGCGAAAAGCTGGCGGCGGTGGGGCGGCTGGCAAGCTCGATCTCCCATGAGATTAACAATCCTCTGGAGGCGATCACGAACCTGCTCTACATCTTGAGCATGGATGAGGAGCTGTCTACCTCTGCGCGGGGCTTTGTGAAGACGGCGCAGAGCGAATTGGCGCGTGTCTCACAGATTGCCACCCAGACCCTGCGTTTCCACCGGCAGGCAGTCGACCGGACGCGGGTCACGGCGGCGGAGCTGGTGAGTTCGGTGCTGAACTTGTACCAGGGGCGACTGAGTAACTCCGGCATTGCGGTGGAGGCGGCGTTTGCGAGCGCGACGCCGATCTTCTGCTATGAGAACGATATACGCCAGGTGTTGAACAACCTGATTGCCAATGCGATCGACGCGATGCGCAGCGGGGGACGGTTGGTGGTGCGGGCGCACGATGCTTCGGTAAATAGAGGCGGCCGCGGGGTGCGGATTACGATCGCCGATACGGGGCATGGGATGTCGGCGAAGACGAGGGCGCGGATCTTCGAACCGTTCTATACGACGAAGGATCTGAACGGGACGGGGCTGAGACTGTGGATCTCAGCGGGGAATTGTAGAGCACCACGCGGGCAGGCTGCGGGTGCGGAGTTGCCAAGGCAAAGGGCGGCGGGGGACGGTGTTTACGCTGGTGTTGCCGGTGTAAACAAAATGGCGGAGAGCCGAAGCTCTCCGCCCATTAGGTTCGTAAGGTTAGAAGTTCAGCTTGAGTTGGAACTCCGTGGTCCGAGGCGCTCCTTGGTTGAAGGTTCCTGTACCGCGAGTCGTACGGTTCTGATTAAGGGTGTCAAAGACGTTTGGTCCGGTGACGTAGCCCGTAGTTTGATCCGTTGACCCTCCCGCAGAGGCCGTATTTTGTAAGATTCCCGACGGGTTCCCGTAGTTCGCGAAGTTCGCGACGTTATACATTGCAACGGCCGGCTCGAGTGTAAGACCTTCCCGGAACCGCGCCAGTTGAATCGGATAGGAGAAGTTGACATCGAGCAGCCGTGTCGGAGGGTTTGCGAGCGCACGGGTATTCGGTACCTGTGCGATCGGCTGGACAGCGCCTCCCGCTTGAACAAGCTGCTGAGCAGTAAACAGTCCAGCGGTGACAAGAGCCTGACCGGCGGGCGTGAGCGTGCCGGCCACAGAGTTGTTGAAGTTGTTGATATAGGTTGGCAGCGTTCCAGGCTTAACCCGATGCATATAGTCGCCCTGCACCGTACCCGGAGCCAGATCGCCCACCGTCCCATCTCCGGTCAAATCTGACTGGAAGAGATTACCGTAAACTCCTTGCGCGTCGAGGGTAAGCGAGGTTGGGCTGGCGGAGAAGAAGTGGCCAATCACGCCGATCTGCGGACCGTACTTCAAGCGAACCGATCCGCCGAAGGAGACCTCGTGCTTGTGGTCAAGAGAGGCGCGCCCGATCGTGCCTGTGGGATTGTCGTTGTCGTAGGAGGCGTTGTTGAAGAAGGCGTCAGAGGTTCCCGAGCTTGTCGTTGTCACCACGCGCGACAGGCTGTACGACACCTGAAGGTTGCTGCTGACAATACCCGGTGCCGGGTGAGCCTTGACCTGACGATAGACCATCTGCAACGCGTCGTATCCCGAGCGACCGATAGGCAGGATAAAGTTGCCGTCGCCCAGAAGCGGGTTTTGACCCGGGAACGCGGCGCCTGTTGCAGGCGTACGATGCGTTTTCGAGTTGTTATAGCTTGCAGGATTGCCCGCTAATGTTACGTTCCCTGAGTCCAAGCCATTTTGAGCAAAATCTTGGATAGTGACCGGACCGTTCGCCGTTCCCGCACCTCCCGGATGAGCTTGGCAACCGATGAGGGCCTGCGCGATTGTGGTCGCACCACATTGGGCCAATGTTGTATTGATCGCCTTTGTGGCCGCCGCAGTGTTGAGGAACCGCGCCGCACCCACGTGGTTGAGATCCTGCGTCTGACCGATCTTCAGTGTTGCATTGTGTACGTAGTCCGCAGAGAGGACCGCTCCTTTAAACAGTTCGCGCTGGATGCCAAAGTTGAACTGCTCGGAATACGGGGTCTTGTACGGCGCGCCATAGACACCATTGATGTTTAGGTTGCTTCCCACAAAGTTGCCGTTCGTGGAGGTGGCGTTCTTTGCGGAACTCGCCTGATAGAGGCCCTGTAGCGCTATCGCATAAGGCGCGGCTTGCTGGATGGGCAACTGGCATACCTGAGCGATGGTCATCGAATTGCCTCCAACTGAGACGGACGTGATCGCTGTGCCGTCCGGCTGATTCAAGGTCCCGCTTCCACAGATCGATTGATCACCGAAGAAGGCACCGGATTTGAGAAGGTTGGTGCGAGCGTTGGTGGTGTTGTTGAACACATCGCTCTCATAGAAGATACCGGCGGCTGCACGCAGAACAGTTTTACTATTCCCTCCGGGACTGTAGGCGAAACCGACCTGAGGCCCAAAGTTGGCATACGGTTGATGTACTTTTTGTCCAAGATCGGAACGCCACTGCGAGAACAAGGGTGTGGAGCCGGTGCAGGGAAGCTGGGTCGCATCTATGGACGAAGTGATGTCAGAGCAGAGCGGCGTAGCCAGATCCTGGTTGGCTCGACCGGTGTCGACGCTCCAACGAAGGCCGGCGGTAAAGGTAAAGCTTGGCCGAATCTTCCAGGCATCGGAGATATAAGCACCTTCTCGCCAATCTGATGTGCCGCCGTCAGGCAGACCGAAGCCAGAATTTTCTGTAAAGTACCCTAACCCGTTACCCACCACAATCGAACTAGCGTGGTAGTCGGTCAATGGATTGGAACCCGAAGCTCCTGCCAGCTTCGTCGAGGCCGTCTCACGCACACGCGGAGCAAGGCCGAAGAAGGCAGCAAAACCGCCACCTTGAATGCGGTTTAAGCTGTAACCGTAACGAACATTATGCGCTCCCTTGGTCCATGAGCCGTCGTAGCGGATCTGCTTGTCGGACTGGTATGTTCCTTGAGGAGCGAGGTCGTTGGGACCGGTGTAAAGGCCCTGGACGGTGTTTTGGAAGGTGATTCCCGGCAAAGGGTTGATTGGACTTACGGCAGCCCCGGTCGCATCCGAGATCAGATTGTGGAACTTTTCGTAGCTTCCTCGGAACGAATGCGTGAAGTGACCCGTGGTAAAATCCGCGCCTGCTGCAAGGCCCGGAGTGTTGTCCCGGTTCGCATAGATTTCGAAGCCGTCGTTTGAGTTACCGACCACTGAATTGACGTTGTAGTTGGCGCGGACGAAGTAGTTGCCGCCGAGTGGGCCGTTGTAGTCCAGGCGCGCCACGGAGTATGTCTCGCGGTAGGGAGACGGAACTGTAAGTCCTTGAAAGCCTGGGAAGATCGAACCAACGGTGGTGGAAGCGGCTTGATCCTGCTTGATGCGCTCGGAGTTACCGAAAAAGAAGAGTTTGTTCTTGTAGATGGGTCCGCCGACGCTCCCGCCAAACTGGTTACGCTGGAAGATAGGGTCGACACCCTCAACGGTCGCAAAGCCGACGCGGTGGTCTTGAAAGTTATAGAACAGCTGCCCATGAAAAGCATTCGTACCGGTCCCTGTCGCCACCAGCACTTGGCCTGTCGAAGTCACATCACCCGAAACGTCCTGTGTCGAACGATTCAGCTGGAACTCCCGAATCGATCCCTGAGAGACGTTGAAGATGGTTGTTCCCACAGTCTCATCGGTGATGTCCTGGCCGTCCAGCAAAATACGCGTTGTGCGTCCTGACACGCCCGAGACCGAGATCGCCGAATAGCCCGCTTTTGTAGGATCGAAGGACTGCCCAGATTGAAGGATGACGCCCGGCTCGATCTGCGCGACATCTAGGAAGTTACGCCCGTTAATCGGCAGCGACTGAATTTGTTCGTTCGTAATGACGTCCGAGACGCCGCCCTGCTCCGTGTTGACCTGCACGGCTCCCGCGTTGACCTCGATCGTGTCGGAAGACTTGCCGATCGTAAGTTTGAAGTTGCCATTGGTTACAGTCCCGGTACGTACTACCGTGTTTGTAGTCAGGGTTTCAAAGCCAGTCCCGATAACCTTTACAGAGTAATTCCCAGGGGTAAGTGGCCCGATTGTGAAAAACCCGGCAGAGTCGCTCGTAAGAGACTTCTTGAATCCCGTGTCTGTTCCTTCAACCAACACAGACGCTTGCGGCACGACCGCTCCGCTCGCATCGGTGATCGTACCTGCAATCGATCCGCCGTTGACTGACACAGCTTGTCCAAAACTGAAAACCGCACTTGCGGCAAGCAGTGCGGTTGTACCTAACAATCTCTTCATTCACAGTTCTCCTGGGTCGATGGTCGGCATACCCTTGTGATCAGTCACAAATTGGGCATACGGACACGTGCTCACGTGCATCCCGAATGCCAAGATCAAAGTTGCTTCAAGTGACTCATTTGATTGAACTTGCTTTCCCGGCATACGCCAGATCCGCAATTCCGTTCGACAAACGTTACTGAATAATGTATTTAGTATGAAATTGAGTAGCACAACGATCGATAAGTCTAAACCTGCGCAAATCTTTATAATCAGGTAGACCATGGCTGACGATCTGTTTTCGCAATCACCGCTTGACCCTCCCTCTCCGCAGGACGCGAACTCGAACAACCCTCCGCCTGCCGGGGGTCCTCCCAATGGACCACCGCAGTTGCCGCAGGGGCGGGGCGCCCTCAATATGCTCTCGATCAATATCGAAGACGAGATGCGGCGGTCGTATCTCGACTATTCCATGTCGGTCATCATTGGGCGCGCGCTGCCCGATGTGCGTGACGGGCTGAAGCCGGTGCATCGCCGCATCCTCTACGGAATGCAGGAGATGGGGCTGCAGTTCAACAAAAAGTACACAAAGTCGGCCAAAGTGGTGGGGCACGTGATGGGCAACTACCATCCGCACGGCGACTCGGCGATTTATGACACGATGGTGCGGATGGCGCAGCCGTTCTCGCTGCGGTACCCGATTGTGGATGGGCAGGGGAACTTCGGCTCGGTGGACGGCGATCCTCCCGCAGCGATGCGGTATACAGAGTCGCGGCTGACGCGGATCGCGGGCGAGATGCTGGCGGACATCGATTCGGACACGGTGGATTTCGTGCCGAACTACGACGAGTCGACGTTGGAGCCGGCGGTGCTGCCGTCGCGGATACCGAATCTGATCGTCAACGGATCGTCGGGCATTGCGGTGGGCATGGCGACGAACATCCCACCGCATAATCTGACGGAGATCGTGAATGCCTGCATTTCGTTGATTTCGAAGTCGCCACAGGACCCTACGTCCGATCTCGCGTTGGTGTTGCAGCACGTGACGGGGCCGGACTTTCCGACGGGCGGCATCCTGTTCGGGCGCGCGAACATCGCGGCGGCGTATGCGTCCGGGCGTGGGCGTTTTATGATGCGCGCCAAATGTCGGATCGAAAACATATCCGGAGGGCGGCAGGCCATCATTGTCGAAGAGATCCCGTATCAGGTGAACAAGTCGAAGCTGATCGAGCGGATCGCCGAGTTGGTGAACGAGGGCGTGATCACGGACATCGCGCGCGACGAGTTCCGGGACGAGTCGGATCGCGACGGGATGCGGATCGTCATAGGGCTGAAGCGGGGCGCTGAGCACCAAATCGTTTTAAACCAGCTGCATAAGCACACGCAGATGCAGGAAAGCTTCTCGATGATCTTCCTGGCGGTGCACAACGGCCAGCCGAAGGAGCTTCCGCTCGACCAGGCTATCCGCGCGTTTCTCGACCATCGCGTCGAGGTCGTTCGCCGCCGGACGGCATTCCTGCTGAACAAGGCGCGGGACCGCGAACACATCCTGCTGGGTTATCAGATTGCGCTCGACCATTTGGATCAGGTCATTCGGATCATTCGGCAGTCAGGTTCGCGGCCTGAGGCTCGGGAGCGGCTCTATAGCTACTTTTCGGGGAAGACGATCAACCTGCGCGGAACGGAGCTCGCCGGGATCACGCTCGATCCGGCCAAGTACAACATCGACATGACGTTCTCGGCCACGGGCGTGCTGATCCTGAGCTACCGGCAGATCGACGCCATCCTCGAATTGCAGCTCTATCGCCTCACGCAGCTTTCGATCGACGAACTGCTGAATGAGTTGCGCCAGGTGCGCGACAACATCGCGGAGTTCGAGTCGATCCTTGCGTCGCAGGCGAAGCTGCGCGCCGTCATCGTCAAGGAGCTTGAGGACATCCGCGACCGGTATGGCGATCCACGCCGGACGCTGATCGTTGATGAGACCGCGGAGCTGGGCCTCGAAGACCTGATCATGGACGAGCAGGTCGCTGTCACCGTATCGAACACCGGCTACCTGAAGCGCACCCCCATATCTATATATAGACAGCAGCGCCGGGGCGGGACGGGGCGGCTCGGGATGAAGACGCGCGAGGAAGATTTCGTTGCACAGCTGATCATCAACTCGACTCATGCGTACCTGCTGTGCTTTACCAACGCCGGTCGCGTCTATTGGTTGAAGGTGTATGAGATTCCGGACGCAGGTTCAGCTGGCAAGGGCAAGGCGATGGCGTCGCTGGTCGATCTCCAGCCGGGCGAGAAGGTCGTCACCATTCTTCCCGTGCGCGACCTGACCGAGGCGGGCAAGCACGTTCTCTTCGCCACGCGCAACGGCACGGTGAAGAAGACGCCGCTACGGGACTTCTCGAACGTGATGTCGCGCGGCATCATCGCCATTGGCATCGACAAGGACGACGAACTGATCACGGCGCGCATCACCGACGGCGAGCAGGTCATCTTCCTGGCCACGCACGACGGCATGGCCATCCGCTTCAACGAGCAGGACCTCCGTCCGATGGGCCGTCCGGCGACCGGAAATCGGGGTATCTCGCTGCGCAAAGGCGACTTCGTCATCGGCGCGGCCGTCACGCCGTCGGCCGAGGCTCGCAACAAGGCGCGGCTGGAGCGCGCGGCCGCCAAGGGACTCACCGACCTGGTCGAGGCCGCGATCGACGAAGCGATCGACGCCGCGCCGCTGACGCTCTCCGGCAATCCGGATGACGTGACGGCACAGGTCGAGCCGGTCAAGTCCGAGAAACTAGACAAGATCGACAAGCAGCTTGGCCTGACGCCGTGCCTGATCCTGTCGGTCTCCGAGAACGGCTTCGGCAAGCGGACGGACGTGGATGCCTACCGGCTCCAAACCCGCGGCGGCAAGGGCGTCATTAACATGAAGACCACACCCAAGATTGGGAAGGTCACCGCAATCAACCTGGTCGACGACACCACGGAGCTAATGGTCATCAGCCAGTTCGGCAAGATCATCCGCATCGACACCAAGAGCATCCGCGCCGCCGGCCGCGGCACCCAGGGCGTCAAGCTGCTCGACCTGGAGCCGCAGGACAAGGTCGCGGCGGCGGTCGTCATCCCGCCGGAAGAGGATAAGGTGCAGTTGGAGAACGGGACGCTGCTGCAGTAAGGATATCGGCTCCTGTGCTGAAGGAGCCGATATCATCATGTCGAGGCAAATCAATGTTGACGCAAATGCGGGTACAAAATTTCAAAGCCTGGCGAGATACCGGAAACATACGTCTGGCACCAATAACTGTTTTTTTTGGGGCCAACAGCGCAGGAAAGACGAGTTTGCTGCAACTGCTACTTATGTTGAAGCAAACCGCTGAATCCCCGGACCGACGGCGGGTTTTACATCTTGGCGATGCGTATTCATTAGTGGAGTTGGGGAACTACAAAGACATCTCATTTAGACATGCTTCCGATAATACTTTAGAACTATCTCTATCATGGCAATTGGCAAAACCATACACTTTTCATGGTTCAACAAAGTCAATCGAAGAGTCACCCGAGATCAGAGGATCTCACATAACCTTTCGAGCAAACATAAGTGCGGATTCAAAAGGAACACCGTCGGTAGACTTCTTTAATTATCAGGTCCGCACCTTGCCTGAAGCCGATCCAGTCTCTATTGAAATGAGAAAAGCCAAGAGCTCGACCACAAAGTACACGATGAGTGCTGCAAATTACCCTCTTAAGCGAACTGTTGGGAGACCATGGGATCTTCCATCTCCCGTTCGTTTTTACGGCTTTCCTGAAGAGGCAACCGCGTATCATCAGAACGCCGCCTTTGTAAGCGACCTTACCCTAGAACTTGAGAGACAATTTCGCCAATTGTATTACTTAGGTCCCTTAAGAGAAGAACCCTCTCGCACCTACACTTGGTCGGGAGAAATACCTGAACACGTTGGAACTCGGGGTGAGCGAACCGTTGAGGCCATTCTCGCGGCGGCTGGGCGCAAGATCGTTCCAAAGACGAAGTCTCCTGGGTTAACGTTCCCGGCGATGGTTTCCAAGTGGTTAACTCGATTAGGGCTGCTTTCGAGTTTTGAGCCGAGAGAGATTGCTAAAGACCGAAAAGAATATGAGGTTGCTGTACAAACACAAGGTAGTAACACTAATGTCCTTCTCCCGGATGTCGGCTTCGGTGTATCGCAGGTTCTACCTGTAATAGTCGAGTGCTTTTATGCACCTGAAAATTCCACGGTGATCGTCGAACAGCCGGAGTTGCACTTGCATCCCAAAGTTCAATCAGAGCTTGCAGACCTCTTTATCGAAGCGACTAAAGCCAAAGAAAATAACCGCGATAGGAGCATGCAATTCATCATTGAAAGTCATTCTGAGCATTTTTTACGCAGGCTACAGCGAAGAATAGCTGAGGGCGCGTTGTCTCCTGACAGTGTGGCGCTTTACTATTGCGAACCAGGGGCAGATGGTGCTCAACTTCAAGAACTCCCAGTGGATTTGTTCGGGGAGATACGCGATTGGCCGAACGACTTCTTTGGCGATGAATTGAGCGATTTGGCTGCTCGTTTAGCTGCGGCAACAAGAAGAGAAAAGTTGACTAATGCGTAAGGGCAGGAAGCGAACTGTGCTTGATACTAACGTGCCGATTGTTGCGAACCGCAGAGACGGAGGATCGTACGCCTGCGCTAGCGCTTGTGCGCAAGAATTGCTAGCACTCAAGAGTAATGGCCTGCTGCTTCTCGACGATCAGCAGCATATCCTTACTGAATACAAGCGGTATTTAAACCACAGCGGACAGCCCGGCGCGGGCGACGCTTTCCTGCGGTGGTTCTTCAACAATAGAGGACGGAGGGACCTTTGCGTCGAAGTAGCTATTAATCCCATTTCGCACGCTTGGCGCCACTACGAAGAATTCCCGGACGATGAGAATTTGTCGGATTTTGACATTGCAGACCAAAAGTTTGTTGCCACAGCGCGTGCAGGGAAAAATGCGACCATTGTTCAATCATCAGATCATAGATGGTTAGCGTGGAGTAATGACTTGGGAAACAACGGTGTGTCCGTTAGGTTCATCTGTGAGGGAGAACTCCGTGCCACTGCTGCAAGAAAAAGCTAAAACAGCATACAGCGTTCATTGCCGCTATAGATGCTCGTAGCCCGTTCGTATCTCAGATTTCAACCTAATGTTGGGCATCTTCGCTTAGAGTAACTCATCCTGCTGGTCGACCATCTCGCGCGTGATCAGATCGTTTCCTCTTGGTGTTGCGGTAGGCAAAGCTGCGACGCTGTGCTTGCCAGTCGGCGGGCGACATGGAGCGGGTTCGGGCGGCGTCGATCAGCGTTTGAAGGTGTTCGTTCATAAAGGTCTTCGACTGTCTCAATCTACCACCTGCGCGGTCCGAGGCTCCAGTTCGCGCATCCAACATTCTAGTACGAAGGAGACCCATGCTCGACCTCTTGACTCGGAAGCTTCGCAACGCGTTTTTGGTTGGGCCGCTGCTCCTCTCCGCAGCGGTGCTGCCGTTGGTGGGACAGAACTATCAGGGCAACGATCAGCGACATGACGACCGGCGCGGCAACAGCAACTACTACAACGGCCAGCGGGACGGTGGCCGGGGCGGTAACTACGATCGTGAGCGGCAGAATCAATATGACAGCCGCAACGATGACCGTTATCGCAACCAGCACCAGGGCGGAATCGGGCCGGGCAAGGGTGCGCTGATCGGAGCGGGCGGCGGTGCCGTGCTCGGTGCGCTGTTTGGCGGCGGAGCTAAGGGTGCTTTGATCGGCGGCGGTGTGGGCGCGGGAGCGGGCGCTCTGGTGGGCAAGGTGCACCAGAACAATCAGCGTAACGACTACCGTCGCGATAACTACTAGGCGTAACGCATCACGATTTTCGATTCAGGACGATAAGGAACGACCATGATGAAGCTTCGTACTCTTGCATTGACCTTAGCCGCTGGCGTTCTTTCGCTTGGCGGCGTTGCCGTTTACGCACAACAGCCCGCCGCCGCACCGGACTCGATGACGCAGGCGGCTTCGGATACACCGACCGCGACGCATAGCTGGACGACGGAGCAGATCATGACGGCGACGGTTCACCAGGCGTGGATTCTGGCCGACAAAGACGAGACGAACTTCTTCGAGATTGTGAAGGAACTGGCGGAGATCTCGGCACGAAACCGCAACCTGGTGCTTCCGGACAGCGCGGCGGCGGGGCAGAAGGCGGGCGCGTATATCAAGAAACAGGCGAAGGCGGATCACGACGCGCTGCTATACGCGATCGTTGACAAGTCTGTGCGGATGACGGGCACACCGGCTGCGGCTACTGGAAACTAACCGCGTCTTTTCTCGACCGTCGGACGTATCCTAGACCTATGCAGACACGCGCCCTTTCTACTGCCGCTGTGGCCGCTGAGACGGATAGAGAGAATGCGTCCATTGCGCGGGGGCTGAAGCGGCAGGACCCCGAGACGCTCGACTACCTGATCGAGCTATATCAGCATCGTCTGCTGCGGTATCTGCTATTTTTGTCGGGCAAGCGTGAGGTGGCCGAGGACCTGTTTCAGGAGACGTGGATGCGGGTGCTGCTGCGGGGGGCGCAGTACAACGGCAAGGCGCGCTTCGACACGTGGCTGTTCACCATTGCGCGGAACCTGGTGATCGATCTGTCGCGCAAGCGGACGATGGCGAGCCTGGACGAGATGAGCGACGCGGCCGAGGATGAGACGCCGTTCCAGATCGCGGCGGACATGCCGTCGCCGCTTGAGGAGTTTCAGTCGCGGGAGAACTCGGCTGAGGTGGCCGAGGTGCTGCTGACGCTGGAGCCGAACTACCGCGAAGTGCTCTTGCTGCGCTTCCACGAGGAGTTGTCACTCGAGGAGATTGCCGGAGTGACACGGGCTCCGCTGTCGACGGTGAAATCGCGGCTGTACCGGGGGTTGGCGGCGTTGAAGCCTGAGATGGAGAGGCTGCGCGCGGCTACTGCGGGGGCGGCGCGATGATCCCATCGATACAGCAGAACGGCATGAGCGCGGCGGCGCGGGCGACGTTGGTGAACCGGACGCATCGCGTGGTGCGGGCGCGGGCGAGGGCGTTGAAAGACAACCGGGCCAAGATGCGCGGGCTGTTTCTGCCTTTGCTCTTGTGCTCAGCCTTGATGGTGCTGCTGTTTGGAGCGCTATGGGCCTTGCTGGACGGGTATGATCTGGTGGCGTCGGAGCTGCCGTCGTCGGCGCACCATTACCTCATGCTGCTTTGGTTTGTGCCGGTGTCAGGCGCGATGGTGGCCTTGGCCTGGGTGTGGCGAAGCCGCGGGCAAGTGGACGATGAGGTGTCTGAGTGAGCTTTCTTCGCCAGAGCGGTGCGCGAGGGGACGACGAACTGGCGATGATTCCGCGCTGGTCGGTGGTGCTCGCGGTCATTGTGTTCGCGGCGGTGCAGTATCTCTTTCACGGCATTCTGCCGCATCATCGGGCGGAGATGCTGCCGATGCGACTGTTGATGGGCTACTCGTCGGGAACGGCGTTTGCGAGCTATGTGCTGCTGGTGGGCTATGTCAGTCGCGATGTAAAGCGTCGGAATATGTCTCCGGGGCTGTGGCTGCTGATCGTCATCCTTATGCCCGGCGGCATTGGCGGTGTGGTGTATTTCCTGCTGCGCCAGCCTATCATGTCGCGATGCCCGCATTGCTCGACGGAGGTCGCGTCGACGACGCACTTCTGCCCACAGTGCCAGTTCCAGATGGCTCCCGTGTGCGGGCGGTGCTTTCGCGGAGTGCAGATTACCGACGTATATTGTACGCAATGTGGACACGATCTGACGGAAGACGCGACGCCGGCGCGTTTGCGGGCGTACAGCGACTAAGATGGCCTGATGTCCCTTACCGCGATCATCGTGGATGACGAACCGCTGGCCCGGCAGGAGTTGCAGTTCCTGCTTGAGGAGTTGGGCGGCGTTGAGGTCGTCGCGCAAGGAGCGAACGGGATCGAGGCGGTGCAGTTGATCCAGAAGCATCTGCCGCAGCTGGTGTTTTTAGACGTGCAGATGCCGGGGTTGGACGGCTTTGCGGTCATCAAGAAGCTGCTGGAGAAGAAGATTGCGCTGCCGCAGATCGTCTTCGCCACCGCCTTCGACCACTACGCGGTGAAGGCGTTCGAGGTCAACGCGGCGGATTACCTGCTGAAGCCGTTCGATCGCAAGCGGCTGGCGAAGACCGTGGAACGAGCTGTGGCGCGGTTGACGGGACCATTGGCGGAGTCGACGAGCGGAGCAAAGCTGGACGCGCTGTTGCGTCTGGTGGAAGAGCAGGCGCAGCCGGTAAAGACGCCCGCAAGCAAGATCGTGGTGCGGGCGCAACAGCGGCTTTTGCTGGTTCATCAGAACGAGATCTGCTTTGCCGGGATTGAAGAGGGGTTAATCACGGTGGTGACCGCGACCATCGAAGGCCAATCAAACTGCCGGACGCTTGAGGAGTTGATGGAGCAGCTGAATCCGGAGATCTTCTGGCGGGCGCACCGGTCATTTATTGTGAGCTTGCAGCACATCCGCGAGGTGGTGCCGTGGTTCAACTCGAGCTATCAGCTGCGCATGGACGATCGCAAACAGACCGAGGTGCCGGTGAGCCGGTCGCAGACAAAGCGGCTGCGGGAGCTGTTTAATCTTTAGCTGACTATACGGGCAGTAGAGTCAGCACCGTATTGATCGCACTCAGGACATCCCCTGCCAGGGCGAAGTCCGCTGCGACTGCGGTAATCTGAACTTTGATCTTTGCCAGATCGACATTGGTACTCTCAATCTGTTCAAGAAGTGCTTGGAGTAGAGCAGTATTTGCGTCCAAGCGGTATCGTGCGTCCTTCTCCAGGATGTCATCCACGTCGGTCTTCCAGTCATGCACTTGTAGACGGAAGGCGTAATCGGGGTTCGCAAGGAACGCCGCTTGATATTTGGCTGATAAGTTCTCATAAGCGGCGCGTAAGTCCGCAGTGAGTGGGATTGCGGGAGGGGCAAAAGGCGGGGCTGCTGGCGTGCTTGCGGTGAATGGTATCATCGATCTTCCTACTTCGTCGGTAAGGATGAATAGAATCTGCCTAGATCGCTGCCGGCCGAGGCGAGGTCGCCGATCTTTGCCTTCAGCGAGCGAGGGTGATTGTCCCGCGCGTCGAGAGCGAGTGCATGATGAGTCACGTACAGCCGCTCTATGGAGGCCTTCAGCCTCGTGAGCTGCTCATCGGTCTCCCGCTGCCTGCGGATATTCTCCGGCAACGTCGCAATCTGTAGACGACGTTGTTGTGGATCGAGCTTCGCTCCTGCCGGAGACTGAAGAAACAGGATCTGGCTATCTGAGATGGCGTCCAAGTCGCGCTGCTCCTGTTTCTGAAGGATGTCGAGATCGTCTTCAAGCACGGCACACAGCGCCTGAAGCACCTTGTCCATGGCTTTGATCCGCGCCGGAAGCTCCTTCTTCACCTTGCGGCTTACTAGATACTCTCCGAGTGCCAGAGCGGCTGTACTCACTGCGTTGCGGTCACCTGTTGAGATGAGTGGAGCCGCAACCGTCGCGGTCGTCGTCGTGCTCTTGCCATTCGTGGTGTAGGTGGTCGTGTTTGAGGTGACTGGCGGCGACAGATGAAGGAGATCTTCAGCTGTCGGAGCGAACGTGTTGCCTAAAGCGGTGAGGCTCGCTCCTACATCTCGGGAGGCGGCTTCCAGCTGCGGCGACTGTAGCTCCTGTGTAAGAGCCACCACGGAGTCGACGTAACACTTAAAGGCTTCTAGCACGGTCATGCGTACATGGATGGCCTCGTCGCTGGGAAATTGACGCACCGCCGCTTTGTCGACCATCTGCGTCTTCTCGAATGCCTCCACCGCCGCGTAATCCACCTTCAGATCGTGCAGTTTCTGACTACCATGGTAGGCCGCATCTGCCTGATCCATAACCGGTGCGGTGGCTGTGGCGACCGCCAGACCATGCCTGTTCAGCGAGGAGAGGCAGCCGCTCGTGCCGAGACAAAGCGCGAAAGCAACTCCAGCGATCCACCGAGACGAACTACGGCCAGAGTCTTCGGCGTACTCACAAACGGTCTGGCACGGCATGCAGGTCATGGGAAATGGTGGCGCGCGGTTTGTCAAACCAATTGTTTACGCGCGCGGCCAGACTACCGTCGTGATGGAGTGCTCGTCGAGACGCAGTGTCAAGCCGGTCTCTTTGCCTGTGACCCGCAGATCGCGCTCTTCGCCGTTATTGGTGAGGATCAGGACGCGGGAGCCATCGGGGTTCTCTAAGGCGATGTGGTGGAGCTCGGTCGCGTCGGAGTGGCTGGCAAGACGGACTGCCCCGCGCTTTACGTGCTGCGAGAAGTGGCGCAGGGCCCAGTACTGGCCGCTATAGAGGAGCGTCCCATCATCTTTCAGCGTGACCAACCCGCCGCAGGAGAAGGGGCCAATGTTGGGCGCGCCGCGCGGGTCGAGCATCAGGTTCCACGTGATGACGGAGCGGCACCAGTTGCCAATAGCGTCGGTGAAGATCTGCCCCCAGCGGGTCCACTCTTCCGCATAGTGCGGGTCGGTGTAGTCGGGTCCGCCTTCGGTCCAATAGAAGGGAAGCTTCGGCTCTGTCTCGTGCAGGCGGCTCATCATGTCGGCCGTACCCACGTAGCCGTGCCAGCCGACGCCCGCGACGTACTTGCGCAGCTCGGGGTCCTGCATCTGCCAGCGAACCCGTTTCCATAAGTTGTAGTTGTGGTCGAGCAGCCAGATCTCGGTGGGGTCCTTCTTCTTCTTGAGCAGTGGACCAAGATGGTCGCGGATGAAGTCGGACTCAATCTCGGGCGTCCAATAGGTCGCGGGCATATGGCCGCCTTGATCGGTTTCAAGCTCGTTCTGGCAGGTTATCGCATTAATGGGCACACCGGCGGCGCGATAAGCGTCGAGAAAGCGGCTGATGTAGAGAGCATAGGGTGCGAGATATTTGTTCGTCATCCAGCCGCCCAGCATGGACCCGTAGGTCTTCATCCAGCCGGGCGGGCTCCACGGCGAGGAGAGCAGGAAGAGGCTGGGATTGATCTGCCGCATCTCGCGCAGCAGCGGCAGGATGTACGCCTCGTCGTGCGCGATCGAGAAGTGCTTCATCTGCAGGTCGTCCGCAGTGTCGTCGTAGCTGTAGAGATCGTGCGAGTAGTCGCTTGCGCCGATAGAGGTGCGGCCCACGTTCAGGTTCATCGCGGTGGGCGAAAAGGTGTCGGCCAGGAACTTGCGGCGAGCGGCGGGTTCCATCGAGTTCAACAGAAAGCAGCTTGCGTCGGTATAGGCGCTCCCGAAGCCGAGCATGGTCTGAAAGCGTTGCGTGGCATCGAGGGTGACGGTTTCGGAGGCTGCGGTTCGATCAGCAGAGAGAGCTACGGCTTCGTGCTTTTTGGTGTAGCTGGTCATGAAGACGTGCGGCCCGGGCGTCTGGGCCGCTACGGACAACGGCTCCAGCATCTGCCAGGCGGAGACTGCGGCTGCGGCCTTGACGAAGTCGCGGCGGGCAATGGCATTGGGGAGGCTGGGCTGCCGGTCGTTCACGGGTTCTCCTCTGGGGCGGGGCGGGGCGCG
>CAXTUR010000031.1:0-14762 GCA_964247455.1 uncultured Acidobacteriaceae bacterium
GGAGGGTGTCGCAGGACCGGCGGGCCGGAGACAGGGAGGAAACCTCCTCCCCGTAGAGCAGTTTGCACCCTTGAGGGAAATGATGTGAACCTGGACGTACGGTTTTCCTCGTATTTATTGCAATTTGGGTGTCAAAATCGGCAAGCTCTCCCGGCGCTGGAGACGCGGGCCGGGCGCGAGTGGAAGATCGAACTTAAAACTTTGTTGTAGGACGCTTTACGCCGCGTCGGTCGACTTGCGACAGCCTCGACCTCATTCTTTGTCGTTTGGGAGCACCTAAGCCCTGTTCTGCCCCATCGTGCGTGTCATTTTGGGGACAGTCTGGTCCGTTTTGCTTTTTCCTTCTTAAGGCAGTCTTTGTCTTGGCCCTTGTCTTGGCCCTTGTCTTGGCCCTTGTCTTGGCCCTTGTCTTGGCCCTTGTTTTGGCCGTTGTTTTGGCCGTTGTCGTTCTTCCACCGATCCACAGAGCCTCCTCCTGCTCTCTATTGATCTCTTGCATCTCTTGTAATCTCTTGCTTCCTTATTAAGGCGTACGGGGAAGTTCACGTGGATATACGGGGAAGTTCACATTTTTGTACGGGGAAGTTCACCATTCCGTACGGGGAAGTTCACAATCTTGTACGGGGAAGTTCACCGTCGTTCCGAGCGTTTCAGCAGCCTCCAGAGGAGAAGCGTACGGGGAAGTTCACCGTTTCAATCATCCGCTGTACGGGGAAGTTCACCTTCCACGCGCAATAAGGAGCGTACGGGGAAGTTCACCATGCAATTTGGTTCGTCTGTACGGGGAAGTTCACCTAGCCGAGGCGGCGCAAACGGCCCTTTGATGGATCGTCCAAGAGCAAGGACTGTACCGCCCTGTCTACCCAGATGCCCGTATCGGTCGCCTCAACCCGTATCCCCGGCCACAGCAGGCGGAGCTGGGTGATCGCTTCCCTCGCGTGTTGGCGAGCCCGCCTGGGGTTCTTGTCCTGGGGAAACTGTTCGGCAAGCGCGGACCACGGGATCACCGATTCGTTCTTGGCCGCATAACAGCGGTAATAGAGCCAAAGCACCATGTCCTGGACCTGCGAGTTCCCTTTCGATTGCAGCCAAAGCGAGCGCGGCACGGCGACGTGGTGCTTCCGTATGTCGTGGAAGAGCGTCTGGTTGATGCCGATGCCAAAGGGCGCGGGGGGAAGCTCGGCTTCCGGGTTGTATCCAAGCCTCTGCTGATCGGGGTTGAACTTCGTCCCGGTGATGGAAGGCGGCAAGTTGTAGGTGTCAATGATGGAGAAGTTTTTGCCGGTGATTCCGGCCGCGTCCTTGCGCTCGATGTTGATGTTTAGGCCACTGATGCGGTGAAACCGCTCGCGGAGATCCTTGTTGTTCTTTCCCGATCGCTTGAGGCCCATCTCCTTCTGGTATTCCCAGGCCGATTCCCAGGCGATCATGGGAGATTCGGAGTTGATGGCGCGGTCGAACACCCACGCGAGGAGCTTGCGGTCGGAGCCGAAGGGCAGCGGAACGTCGGGTATGCCCCTGCTGAAGGTGACGGTCAGAGTGGAGTTGTCGCCCAACCGGGCCGTCCGGGTGATGTGGTTCTCCGCGGTCGCGCTGTACGGCAACGTGCAGAGCAGCATGGCCTGAGCGATCTTGATGACCTCGTCGCCCAGTTTGCCCGTATTACGGTCATCCAAGAGGTGCCCTAAACGAAGCGCCTGCTTCCCTTTTGCGATGCGTTTCTCCGCCGTCCGATCCCGAACGACCACATCCTTCACGGCTGCGGGCGTGAGGCCATCGCCGGCCGATGCTTTATCAGCCATTAACCCTCTATTTTTCGTGCTTTCGCTATTTCTATCATTCGTTCTTTCGTCAATCTCGCTAACGCATTCGTTCTTTCGTTATTTATCCGCGCCGCTCCCGGAGGACTTTAAAGCCTTCCTGTAGAAGGTCCAGCATACTGATTCCCTGCTGCGAGGCATAGACCTTGAACTCGCGGTGAAAGTCGGCCGGAACCTTGAAGTTGAGCGGCTTGAGGGTTCCGGGTTCGGACTTCTCCAGATTGCCGACAGTCAACTCGACGGGAGGCGGGGGACCCTTGCGGGACTTTTTGGCGGGTGGCGGTACGTTTGCCATGGTTTATGCTGCCTTTCCCTTCTGCATCTGCGTAATGAGGTCAACGATCCCTTGAGCAAGCTCGTCGCTGCGCTTGTTCAGGGAAGGGAAGCGCGTCTCCGTCAGTGAGCGCCCTTCATCCGAGGCGCGGCGGTAGGCGGTCTTCTCGGGAAGGCTCCCGGACAATACCCGGTATCCGGCCTGGGCGATGTACTCGCGGGCCTCGGCGATCTCCGACTCGCTGTCGCCCACCCGTGACAAAGCGAAGGCGATCTTCGCGGCTTGAATGCTTCGTTTGCGCAGCTCGTGGGCGAGCAGAACGGATGGCTCCAAGTCGTCTAGCGAAAGGCCGGTAGGAAGAATGGTGAGCAGGGAAGCGGCGGCGATCTTGAGGGTGCCCGCCGTGGAGTGGGGCGGGCCGTCCAAGATCAGCAGATCGTAGTGGCTGCCGATCTTCAACGCCTGTTCTACCGTACCGAAGCGTTCCACGGGGACGGTTGGTTCAATCCCGGCCTGTAAGCGGCGGGACTGCCAGTTGAAGCTCGTGCCCTGAGAAACATCCAAGTCGGCGATTTTGACCGTCCAACCGGCCAGAGCGTATTCCCGCGCTACAAGCCGGGAGAGGGTGCTCTTGCCGACGCCGCCCTTCTGCGAAACCATGCCTACCGTGACCGCCATGCTCCGAAGCATAGAACGAAAGCGTTCCTTCGTCCATTCCTGAAATAACGCTTTCGTTCTCGCTGTATCTTCTTAGATATGCTCCAGCCTTTCGTCATTTCGTTATTTCTTTTTACCAGGCGGCGCGGTTATAGTAAGGAGATCCTCTATCTCACCTGTAGAGCAGCCGGGGTCCTAAACAGTGGCCAAACGCACAACACTTCCCACACCGAGCAGAGCTGACGAGCCTATCATCACACCCAGGAGGTCCAATGCCGCATGGGGTGGGACCGAGGCGCATTTCAGGAAGTGCTAGGCGCCGAACGTATGCGAAAAGCTCTTTGCATTCTTCCTTGTATATTACAACGGGTTGCCGCAGCCACCCAAATGCCATTTATTTGACGGGGTTAACTTGAAACTTGCTATTTTGCATTTGAGCGATATCCATTTCCAATCCCAACGGAAGTTCGTGGAGGCACGTGCAGATAAGATAGTGAGCGCGATTTGTACCGGAGGGCACTCCTGGGACGAACTCCTCGTTCTTCTTACAGGAGATATAGCGTATTCGGGCGCGGCGCCGGAATATGCTATCGCCACGCAGTTCATCGACTCATTGCGGCAGGCTCTCAAGCTCCGACGCCCAGACGTATCCCCTACTTTCTTCGCTGTTCCTGGAAACCATGATTGTGATCATACCGGTTCCGATACTGCGATACGGGATCTTGTATTGGATGGTCTCTCAAGAACACCTACTACCACTCTCGATCCATCGCCATTGAAGCTTCTGCTCGCCTCTCAGCAGCATTTTGTTTCTTTCAGACAGAAGCTCCAAGGCTCACTGGCTCCCAACACTGACCTTGAGCAAGTTGTTCAGGTTTGCGATCTTCCGATCAGGAACAGGACCATCCGGCTTCTAATGCTCAACACTTCGCTTGCTTGCCGTCGCAGACCATCTGGCCAAACTGATCAAGGCCACTTGTTCCTTCCTACGACATCTTTCCCACGCCATTCAGCAGCGATCGACACGTATAGCATCACAATGCTTCATCATCCTCTGAATTGGCTGGAGTCTAATAACGGTGTAGAGGTTAGGCATTTTCTTGCAAGTTCGGCCGATCTTGTCCTAACAGGACACCAGCACGAAGAGGATGCCGCTTCCAGCGACTGGCTGAGCAAGGACAAGAATCTTTGGGTTAGCGCAGCGGCGCTCCAGGATTCTACGGGTTCTTCCAGCGGCTTCAACCTTATTGAGCTCGATTTCGTGGGCCTGTCTGAGACAGTGACTCAATACAACTGGGTTATGGATCTGTATGTGTCAACAAATGCTCGCTCTTGGGCGAAAGAAGCTGGTTTTCATGCCAACCGTCGGTTAGTGCCAATGGAGTTGCAATGGTTGAAGACGCTGGATGATCCGGGTACAGGGTTTACCCATCCCTCAAAGCAGGCCCTTCGGCTACGCGATATCTACGTTCAGCCCTTTCTTCTCCCACTGATCGGCTCAAAAGCCTCTACTTCTAACCATCGTGAGGTTCTGCGCGAAGACGAGTTCATCGAATCGCTGATTGGTTCTGACCTAACACTGGTCGTAGGAGAAGGCCGCTCAGGCAAGACAACGCTGCTCCGTACAACAACGCGTTATCTCTATGACTCTGATAACACCGTTACTTGCCTTGTACTGAAAGGGAGCACGCTTGACCACACCCATCTTGTGCCAACGCGGCTGTGGAGGTTGATAAGCAAGGAATTTGCCATTCAATACGAGAGCTCTTCCTTCGCTCGTTTTGAGCAACTATCACCTGCGGAGCGTGTACTTATTATCGATGATTGGCATCAAGTTGGCCTGAATGAGAATAGTCGGGCAGAGCTCATCGATCTGCTTATGCATTCCTTTGCTCGCGTGTTGCTTCTAAGTGATGACACTACAAAACTTGACACGATCAACTCCTACACAACGCGCTTTTCTAAAAAGGGGACTTTTAGCGCCTACCGACTGACGCCGTTCGGTCATTATCTCCGTTCACAACTAATTCGCAAGTGGGTCTCATTTGGCCAAGAGCGGACGGTAGGGGCTGAAGAACTAAATAGATTAGTAAAGCACGCAGAGGCTACCCTCAATGTTGTGCTCGGAACCAGTCTCCTGCCAGCATACCCGTTCTTCTTACTTACCTTGTTGCAAGTTTCTCAGAATGTAGCAGTTGGGCAACACGCCAATGGCTCCTATGGCTATCTGTATGAATCTCTAATAACCATGTCGCTCGCCGAAGTGAGTAAAGAAACCACGGAAGTCGACGTTTACTACACCGTGTTGGCCCGAATCGCATGGCACTTTCACGAACGGGGCATTCGCAGTTGCAACGCGGCTGCATTAAACCGTGTACTTCAAGACTACTCTGCGCTATACCTAACCACGGTGGATGTCTCGGCTACCGTCAACAATCTTATTAAGGCGCGTATCATATCGTATAACGATAGCGAATACCGTTTTCGTTACAAATACATTTATTACTATTTCCTCGCCAGGTATTTGGCAGGTGAACTGAAAGCCTCCGACACGGCTGCGGATGCGCGCGCAACAATGCTTGGGTTCTGTGATTCCGTGACGACCGAAGAAAGCGCGAACGCGATCATCTTTCTCATCTACCTTACACGTGATGCAGAACTCATTGGAAAGCTCATTTTATCTGCAAACGGCCTGTTTCCGGATGTGGCGGCGTTTGATGCTGATGAAGGTGTTGGGTATCTCTCTCCAGAAGTGAAGCGCGTACAAGCCAGGCGTCTTTTGGTCGAGGGCAGCCCAGAGTCCAATCAAGATCGGGAGCGTCACAGTCTTGATATGGCGGCTTCTGCTACACAGGAAGAGGATGACGAGGTTGATGTGTCTGGCCCAAACAGCGACTTCGCTAGAGCGATCAAACTAATGGACATTTTAGGGCAAATTGTCAGGAACTTTCCGGGTTCAACCCCTGGAGCCCAGAAGACGCTCATAACGGCAACGGTGTACAAGCTTGGCCTGAGGCTGATGTCCGTAGTAATCGATAGTTTGCAACAACACAATGATGATTTCCGCGAATTACTCGCGTTGGCGGTACGGAGCCGCATGGAAGACCCAAGTAAGTTATCAGAGGACGAATTAGTGAAGCGAGTGGACAGGCTTCTAATAGTTTTTCTTGAGGTTGTGGTTTTTGGCTTTGTCAAGGCCATCACGTCTGCGGTAGGCATCCGTCAACTCACGCCGATCTATGACCAAATACGAGAGCAGCTTCCCGCAACACCTGCTCTTTATTTGATAGACTTATCGGTGTCCTTGGATCATGGTGAGTCGTTTCCAAGAGATAAGATCTTGTCTCTGAAAAGTAAATTGCTCGACAAGTGGTTCGCATCCATAATACTTCGCCGCCTTGTCTGGCACCATCTGCGGATGTTCCACGTGGATCGTAACGTCGCAAGGAGTGTTTCAAAACAGCTGGATATTGAAATCGCCGAGAGGGACCTCCTAGGCAAGAAGCAGGCCTAAGTCTAGGGAAGAACTTGTACAGCAATCAATGAAGTGCGGCGAATAACATTGCCGCATGCCCCCGGAACCTGCATACAGGGCGGATTTAGATTACCTTAAGATCAGCCCGCACTCTGTCTTGACACATTTGCTGATGATTTTGAAGTCAAGCATTGATACTGCCCCCAGCTGTGGACCTTATATTCCGATCCTTTCGGCCTCGTCGAGTGAAACCTCGTCATCCCTGCGATCGTAGAGCCCTGTCGTCCGCGCCGATTCATGGGCGGCCATTTGTTGGGCGATCTCCAGCCGCCCGTTGTTTTTGAGGTAGGCGGTGATGCCCGTTGCACGGAAGGTGTGGCAGCCGATCTCGGTCTTGATTTCGGCCGCGAGCGCTCGCCGGCGGATCATGCGCCACACATCGGACTGGAGCATGGGATTGCCGGTCAGCTGCCCCGACCGGCCGCGCGTCGTGCGGAAGAGGGGACTTTTCCGGTCTTCGGCGATTCCGGCGGCCGCGATGTACTCCTCCAAGTAGCGGTCGAGATTGTGGTGCGTCGGCATCTCGTGCTCTTTGCCGCCCTTCTCATGGAGCCGCACCCATCCGCGCCGCCCCTGCACGAAGAAGTCCTCGACCTTCATGGCCGTGGCCGCTCCGACGCGGGCGAAGGTGTAGACCATCAGGCCGATCAGGGCGCGGTCGCGCAGACCGGGAAGGGAAGCGACGTCGATGGAGTCGAGCAGAACGCGCGCTTCGTCGACCTGGAGGACGGGCGTCTTGCCGCGCCGCTGCGAGTATTTCGGGCCGCGTACGGCATGGGCCGGGTTGGTGGGGACGATCTGGCCGACCACCATCCAATCGAAGAGCATCCGGAGAGCCGCCAGCCGGACCTTCACCGTGGGTTTGGAGTTGATCTTGAGCTGGGCCTCGACGAAGGCGGCGACATGGACCGGTTCGACATGAGTGAGCTCCGCGACTCCGTGGAAGGCGCAATATGCCGAGAACTGCCGGACGGCCTCCCGGTAGGCGCGGCGCGTGTTGGGGTTGCGGATATGGGAGCTGAAGAAGTCGCGCAGCCGGGTCCGCGCCTCCGGCCGCGCGGTGAAAATAGAGGGCAGGGAGGCCGTCTGGAAGTTGTGAAGCTGCAGCTCTGTCGCCATGCTCGAAGCTCCTACTGGTTGAACAGTCGCGAAAGCTCCCGCCCGCCGTACACAACACGCTCGATGTAGACCACGTCCTCGGCGGAGCGGAACAGGATCACATAGCGGCCCACCACGGCCAGACGGGCATCCGGTCCGATGTCCGGCCGCAGCTGGTAGAGCAAGGGGCCTTGGCCGATTCGTTCGATCTCCGCGTAGACCTCCCGAAGAAAGCTCACCGCGCGGCGGGGATTGTCGGCCGCGATGTACTCGGCGAGCGCGTCCAGATCGCCTTCAACGTCTTGCGCATAAAGAATGACCATCAGTCGGCAACACCCGCCGCGTCCGCGAGTGCCTGGTACTTCCGCTCAAGCCGCGTCATGACCTCTTCGGCCGGAACGTAGGGTCCGTTCTTGTCGCGGGCCTGCTGCCAGAGCTGCCTCAGCTCGGCGACGCCATTCTGCTGAAGCTGACGCTTGTGCGTCCAGTCGCGCAAGGCGTCGCGCACCACCTCGCTCGATGAGGCGTACTCGCCGGTTTGGACGGCCTGCCGCAACTGGGCGACCATCTCGGGTGGGAGAGCGATGGAAATCTTCTCGACAGACGGCATGACAACCTCCGGACGGTAGCAATTCTTACTACCATAGCATTTTGCCGCGCTGATCACGGATTCACTACCAGCATGATAAAGGACATTATCATGTATAACGGCACACCAAAAACCGCAAACGGCGCATGGCTTTGGCTCTACTGAACGCGGGCTGTTGTTGGAGCCCATTGTTGCGGCTGCCAGTCGAAGATGCCCACTAGCTGAAGAAATAGGAAAGTCTCTTCAGCTGGGCCGAAGAACACATAACGGCAACGTAGCAACTGCGACCGGCCGATCGTGAAAGAACGCCCGCTATACCTGAGGATGCAGTCGGTGAAAATACAATCGAGGATGGTCGTATCATCTACGTCGACGATCTGATTTTCGAATGTTTGGTTCTGAATCGTGCGCACCGTGCTTCCTCTATTAGGTGAGTTTACTGGTTTGGCCCGACTGTTTGTCATCGGCTATTCTGAAGCTAGATCTTTACACGAGGTCCTTCATGCCGCCAGCAGCACGGCTCACCGATCCCACCGTTCACGGCTCGCCTTTGGCCCCGGGCACCGGCAGTCCCGACGTGTTTATAGGATTTCTTCCCGCTTGGCGAGCCATGGTCGATCAGCATGCTTGCCCCGCCGTAAGCGCGAGCGGTCCCGATATTGGAGGATCGGTAAAGATGGGCAGTCCTACCGTCTTCATCAATGGCCAGATGGCCACGCGCATGGGCGACATTGTCGTCGAAGTTCCGGGTTTGGCCTTGGGCCCGGCCAATCCAATTGCAATGGGTTGCCCGACAGTGATTATCGGCGATGTGGGCACACCGAATCCGCAAGGAGTTGCATTGATGGCCGCCGCGATGGCCGCCGCGCCCTTCTGCGAAGTATGCGCGTCCAAATAGTCGAGGACCGAGGTAGATGCTGGAACATGTTCTTGCCGTGCAGGCGGCGGACCGCACACGGTTTCTCATTGCGCTCCCCGCTGAAGGAAGCCTGCTGATCGGGAGAGAAGCGCCCGCCGACGTTGTCGTAAGCGACACGTTTATGTCGCGCTCCCATGTGCGGATCGACTGCAATGCCGCACGCATCTTCTTCACGGACGGCGATAGCCGAAACGGAACCTTGGTCAACGGTGTGCGGGCAAAGCGGGGCACCCTACAGCATGGCGACTGCTTTCTTGCGGGACGGTCATTCTTCCGTCTCAGCGTCGTTCTCGAAGGCAAGGTAGCCTCGCCACTCGTATTCGGTCCGCCGCCGACGCCTCTGCTTCCAGAGCAACGTCCCGTGCTGACCGCCATGGCGGAATGTGCCTTTGCTGTGCTCGACGGTGCGATCAGTCCCGCAGTCTACGAGTTCATTCAACGCTCGGGGGCTTTCTTCCAATCCCTCTATGAGGGAGAACCCGCGATCCCGATCGCTCCAATGGGTCCCTTCCTCGTCGATCTCTCGGCCAATCCCGATCTTCTCCCGCACCTTGTACAACTCGGCTGGAATAATGCCTGGGGCGTCTTCCTGAAGTCGTCGGCCGGTTTTGAACAGGTGCGCCACCATCTCCGCACTCTACTACTGACCCAGGCGGAAGACGGCCGTACGCTCTTATTCCGCTTCTACGACCCGCGCGTGCTGGTTTTCTTCGTCGCAACCTGCACGCCGAAGGAACGGGAAGAGCTATTCGGATATATCGAAGCTTTCCTGCTGCTCCGGGAAAAGACGGGTAGTCCGACGTGGCTTATGCCGTCCGGTGAGCGGGTAGCCCTCTCCGCAAAAGCTCATGCTTGACACTGTACCAACTGCGGGCCACACTTCGCGCGTCGCTACAAACAACGGTCATTGAACCCAGATCGAGTACCGCCGCTTTGATGTCAGCACCATTTAGCGATAAGGCTCAACATCACGAGGCAAGCATTGATCGGACACCTGGCGATTGCTGTTCCAAAGTTGGCTTCAGCCCTCCACTTCGAGTGTCTTCTTTTTAAGCGACATAGCTTTAACCATGGAATTAAGAAGGTCTCGTTTTTCTTCATCAAGTAGCTGAAGCGCCACACCGTCCGGTGTCTTCACGTTCAGGGTTGAGGCGTAAGCCACGAAATCTGGGGAACCGTAGCCGGGCAGATAAGATTCACCCGCGATAGCAACTTCGTTCCCCTTATATGTTGCTGTTAGCGAACTCCTACTGATGTACTTAATAATCATCTCTTCCATATCAGACTGCTCTCTCCAGTAGCTGGGTCGAATGTTGCTATGCTAGTGACGTTTGGATTAGCCTGCAAAGCAGGTAGTTCAGACGCTTCCCAGATGTTCCGGGACGCAGCGATGATCCTATTACGGCATGAACGTCACCACTTGCACCATTGGCGTAGTCACTCGAAATCTGCTTCCATGCGGCAATACTGGCAGGATCGTCCTTATCAAACTAGATCAAAAACAGACACGTGGGCCGCAAAGCCGCTCCGGCCTCGCTGCCGCCGGTGCCAACGATCACCAAGCCTACCCCCGCCACGACAGCTCCGAAACGGCTAAGTTAGCGGTTTGCTTCTATTGCATCCAGCAAGTCAGATGCAGCCGAAACAACTAGCCCTACATCGTCGTCAAGTTTCTTCGCAAACTCCTGACCCGCAAAGTCGAAGTTGAAAGAGTCAAGTTTCTTCGCCAATCCTAGATTGCTGCCGGAGACGGCAACAAGCGTCTTCGCATTGCCCTCGTTTCTAACGTCAGCCATACATTGCTTGACTGCGTCTCGATCAGCAAGAAGCAAGCGGAGTGCGGTGTCCTTCCATTTTTTGTACGCATACTCGAAATAAGGTTGTGGGGATGACTCATATCGCGCAGCAGCTGCGGTAATAGTATTGGTTATTTCATCTAGCGACTGTTCCATAGTTTCTGCCGCAGTTTGAACATTTGTCTCTGCCATTATCACCATCCAGTTGGTTTGACATCCGTGGGGCTTAAGGTCCCCGGTGGCATCCAGATCTGATTCTTCCCTGTTGACAGACCACCCGGAAGGTCATCCTGACTTGAGGCAGGACCTTCCCATACATTAAGCGATGACCCATCTGGCACGGTGTACTCAGTGTATCGGCCGTTATCGTTCCAGCTGGGTTGTACAGCATAATCTGATCGCCATTCGGCCATGTTAGCGGGTAGCTCGCGAGACCAGTACCCTCCTCCAGCGTTACTCGGATTGTCTATGACTCTGTATATTTTGTCGCCTGGATTCAAGGTTACGGGATCAGCATAAACGAAATTAGGCGCTTGTTTCTCAGGTAAATCCGGCCAACCTTCTTTTGTCAGTGTTTTCTTGGGAAGGCGTGAGTCCTTAACGTCCTTTGCTTCATCAGCCGGTGTACCCGGTTGTCCCTTCGTTTGTGGATGCAGGTTGGTCTTCTCACCTGCTGCCGGCGGCAAGCCTTCGGGCCGCGTGCCTTCGGGAACGCCCAACGGGTTGCCCGCCATCGTTGGCACTTTGGCAGGCTTGGGCGGGACCGGCTCGGGTTTGGGAGCGGGGAACTTCGGGTGCGCGGGATGTTCCAGCGGCTTCATCTCTTCGGCGAGCGCCTTGGCGAGGCGGGCGTCGAGTTCGGCCAGGGCAAGCGGAATCTTCTGGAGTGCGGCAGTCTGGACGGCGTAGAAGCCGCGTTCCAGCTCGTTCAGCCTGGTGAGCAGGGTCTCCACTGAGCTGAAGTAGCCCCGCAGCGGGATGAGCTTGGCGGCGACCTTCTGAATGACAACGCGGAGCTTGCCGATGAACTGGACGGTGTAGTGGGCGAGATCCTGGCCATATTTCGCGAACTTGATGTCGCGCAGAACGGCGGGAATGTCGCCTTTGATGAAGCGGCGCAGGAACTTTACCAGCGGCTCCAGCATCTTGCCGCTTTCCTCGATCAAAAGCAGACACGTGGCCCGCAAAGCCGCCCCGGCCTCGCTGCCGCCGATGCCACCGATCACCGAGCCTACACCCGCGACCACCGCTCCAGCGGCTGCGGCCAGAATAGGAATGATGAGCGGGATGACGCACGCGATCAGGATCATCCACTCTTCGAGCTTTTCGCGGCGGTCCGGGTGCTTGGCCAGCCGGATGATGACGGCGGTTAGATCGCGGGCGCTGGTGACGATGATGACACCCGGCACGAAGCTGAGGAGCATGTCCGCGATAACGGCCGAGGTGGAGCGGTGATCGTCGAACTCGCCGAGAACGACTTGCTTCAACCAGTCGAGCCCGCCGACGGCGTCTTGCCAAACTTCATCCAGGAAGGAAGCCATGCGTTAGGTCGCCCGACTTTCCATGGACAGGTTAAAGAGTTCCTGAAAGTCGTCGTGAACGCTCGTGTCTACGCTGGACGCTGCCGGATTCTTGTTCTCGCCATACACTACCTGTGCCATGCCGTCCGGCACACTGGTGTGCGATCCGAGGCCGCTTGCGTCCGTCGTTCCCTTCCGGGTAGAGCCATCGGATAAGGTGACGGTGTACGGGAGATTGGCGATGGGCGTACCGTCCCAATACACCCGCCGGAACTCTAAGTCTACAAGCTGCTTGCAGGGCTTGACTACTTCGCCAGGAGGAACATTTGCGAAGTCTGCCTTGGCTGAATCGACAGCAGCGGCCATCTGGGCGGCCGTTACCGCGCCGGAAAGCCGACTTCCATTCGGCGATAGCGCAGTCTTAGCCGCAGCCGCGAGATCGGCGGGCTTTACCGGGGACTGTTCGGAAAAGGGCACAACCGGGCCGCTGCGATCGGCATTGATCGGAGTGGTGCCGTGGGCGGCCACCAAGGATGCGCAGTACGTCTGGAGCTTGGAAAGCAGTTCCGGGCTGAGTGGGGCTGATGGAGCCGCACTGGGCAACTTCGAGAGCACTCCTTGCGTGTCGGCGATCAGAGTCTGGAGAGGCTGCGCCGCCTCGCCTGTAATAACTAAGGGATTTGCGGTGCCGGCGATGAACGGGGCCATACAACTGGTACAGACCGCAAGGTCCTGCTGCTTCGAAAACCCATGATATTGCGCCACGGCGAGGCTCGCCACCGTCTGTACACCGCCCGCCGCCGTGGCCGCAAGCGGAAGCTGAGGAAACGATCGGTCTTGATGCGCAACAACTTGCTTCAGGAATTGAGCATTCGCCGCGCTTCCAAGAGCCTGCAACTGATCGTTTCGGATTCGCACGCCGGCTCCATGGTTTGGGCGATCAGCACTTCGCCATCCATCTTACCTTTAGCTCCTAACGTCCGAGTCCCAAGCTGTTCTCATACTCATTTCGCGAGTGCTCGCGTCCTTCCGGCATGGCCCGGTCAAGCGCGGCCTCCTGGCTGGTGGGCTTCCCATCCTGGCTGTAGAACTGGCCTTTGTCGTCGATGTGGATGTTCCTTCCTGTCTCGCTATGCCGGTAACTCTGGATCGTCGCGGTTTCCCCCACCCATTTGAACTGTGCGGCATCTTCCGGTTCCAGGGCCTCGCGGAGGGGCGCGTGGTGCCGCTCGTGCTCGGCCGCCGTGTAGACCTTCTCTTTGGGCGCGATTGCAACCGGTCTCTCAACCTCCTGTTTTGGCTTCAACTCCGGCGTATGGGCGCTTTGCTGCGACACTTCTCGGCTCAAGGCCTGTGGCAGCTTCTCGCGGTCGGAAGTGAAGATTTGCGCGTCATGCGCTCCGCGCGAGACGGCGACGTAGGCCATGCGGTTGTTGAGCAGGTCTTTGGCGGCAAGCTCGGTGTCGATGTGGATGAGCACCCGGTCGGCGGTCTGGCCCTGGCTGGAGTGGCTGGTGACGGCGTAGCCGTGGTCCAGATGCGGATGCGCGCGCGGATCGACGCTCACGCTCCGGCCCCCGTCCATCTTCAGCCCCATCCGCCCGTCGTCCGCGATGCTCTGGATGGTGCCGAGCTCCCGGTTGGCCACCTTCAAATCGTTCGCCGGCGCGGTGAACTGGACGCGGTCACCGACCGAAAACGTCCGCTCCCGGTCGCGGTAGACGGAGACTCCCTGCTGGCGGCGGGGGTCATAGGTCACCTCCGAGCCGTCCGCCTTGACGACGGTGAGCAGGTTCTCCTGGGCGTCCACACTCTTGACGCGGGCGTATTCGCTTTTTTGGAGGCCAGTCTCTTTGGAGCTGCGCGAGTACAAGAGCACGTTGTCAGGCTCGTACCGCGCGGCCCACGTCCGATCGGCTCCGGTAAGGTCCTGGCGGGGGACAAGCGTCTGGACGCGGCGCTCTTCCCTACTCACCACTCCCCGCGCCTGCAGCTCGGCATGTATCTTTTCATTGATCTCGGATCGGGAGCGGTTGTCGGGCGAGACGACGAGGGTGCTCTCGGGCGATCTGGCGTACTCCCTGGCGATGGCTTCGATGCGCTGAGCGGGGTCTTTGACCTCATGCACCCTTCCCCGCCGCTCCAACCCTTGTACGGCCTCTCCGACCTCATTACGGGCGAGTTGCTCGACCACGTTCTTCAGTTCGGGGTCTTTCTGACGAACGATCTCCTGGAGCTTGACCGTCTTCATCCCCGCCTCCTGCAACTGAGCGAACGGCCGTCCAGCCTCGACCGCCTCGTGCTGCCGGGTGTCTCCAACCAGGAGAACGCGGTCGATGGGACGGAGCCGCGTCACGAAGTCGTGCATTTGCCTGGCCGATGCGAGCGAGCTTTCGTCGAGAACGTAGAGCGTCTTTTCTCCGGTGTCGGTTCGCTGGCCTTTGGCAAGATGCATCTGCAAGGTGGAAGTCTCGATGCCCGCCTCTCCCAGCCGCGCGGCGGCTCCGCGGGTCGGGGCGCACCCCACGCCCCCGTAGCCCACCCCCACCCCGCC
>CAXTUR010000031.1:14772-24752 GCA_964247455.1 uncultured Acidobacteriaceae bacterium
GGCCGCCCCCGGGGGGCCCCCCCGCCCCCCCCCGCCCCCCCCCGCGGGGGGGGCCCGGGGGGGGGGCCCCCCCCCTCGACCCGGTAGCCATCCGCCTCCACGCCTTCGCGGATGACGGTCAGCGTGGTGGTCTTCCCCACCCCGGCCATCCCGTCCAAGCCGACGATCTTTTCCTTGCTCTCGAATATCTCCGCCGCCGCCCGCTGCTGCGATTCATTAATCTGTTGATTGCGGCCAATCGCCGCCGCCCGCGTCCGGTCGTCCACCAACGCCGGTTGGTTCGGACGCACTTGGTTGCCGTCCCGCATCCGTGCGATAGTGTCGCGCTCCATGCGGAGCATGGCGGCGGTCGTGTACTGCCGTCCCGCCGATGCGGGCGCATTCTCGACGGCGCGGAACTCGCCCTCGGCGGCGCGGCGGTCGAACTCCGCCCGCACCTGACCGGCGCTCGCCTGGCCCATGCTTCGGTCCATCGCGGCGGTCATCACGGCGCGTTCATCCTGGACGGAACGCTTCTCGAAGACATGATCGCGGGCGTAGGTCACGGCTTGTTGCGCGACCTTCGGGGCGTCCACTTCCCGCCGCCGATGGTTGGCAAGGGCTCGTGTGACCACCCAATCCGCCTGGTGCCCGTGCTCGGCGGCAAGCTCGCGGTGCCGGTGCAACACCTCGGCCGGCGATTGCAGCTCTTTCGAGTCGCGGGTGCGGTGCGCGGCGACCTGGGCCGCGCCCGCTCCCTCCCGGCCGATCTCCTGGAGGTGCTTCTCGATCTGCCCGCGGCGGGGACTCGACGCCTCAAGATACTCCGCGGTGTAGCCCTTGATCTCCGGCTGGCCATGCTTGCCGCGCTCGATCTCGTAGCCGAGACTCTGGAGCCGCGCGGCAAGCTCCGTCCGGTAGACGGTCGTGGCGAACTGCTGCGATTGGAAGAGTCCGCGCTCCTGGAGAGCGCCCGTTTTGCCGTTCTCGCGTTCGGTCACATTGAAGATGACGGCGTGGGTGTGGAGCTGGGGCGCGGCGTAGCCGTCGACCGGACGGGCGGTGTCGTGCTCGAAGGTCGCGGCGGCGAATTTGCCCGTCAGCTCCGGGGCCTGGACGTTGCCGATCCGCGCCTGGGTGTACCGCTCCAACTCGCCCAGCGCGATGCCGACGCTCTCGCGGTGCGCCCCGCGCACCCGGCCGTCGCCGCCCACCAGGGCGGTCAGCGCGACGGCCTTGGGCGCGGCGAACGTCGCATCCCCCCCCGCCCGGTGCTCGACCGAAGTCACTTCCCTGCCGAACTGGTTCTCATAGGTCTTCGCGGGCTGATGTCGAACGAGCTGCGCTTCGGTCGTGGGGTGCCGGCCCTCGGTCAGCCGCGCGAAGTGTTCCGCGCCCACCGGCCCTTCAACGCCCCAGCCTTGGGCGAGCCGGCCATGCCACTCGCTGTGGCCCTCCAAGTCGCGGCTCCAATAGTTCGCCTGCTCGGATTGGAACTCGCGCTCGTGGTACGTCCGCGCCTGACCGCCCGAGAGGGCTTTCGAGATCGTTAGCATGGCATCGCCTCAGTCACTCGATCCATTGGCTCACGTCCCACTCTTGCGCCTGGTCCCCGGTTCCCCGCTTCTTGCCGAACGGGGACTTGGCTATCTGCGGCTCCTTCTTCGGAGCAGCTTGGATCGTCTGCGCCGTCTCCGGTTCCGCGAGCGTGAGCTGTACCGGCTTCGCCGGGAGAGCGGCCGCAAGCACCGGCTTAGGCGGCGCGGGCGCGGCAAGCTCGGGCAAGGCCTTTGGCTCCGGCACGTCGAACTTGCGCTCGATAAACTCCGGCTGCAAGCTCCGTCTCCTGGTCAACGCGAACTTCACCGGCACGACCCGGTTCTCCTGCTTGACGTACCCGCGCAACGGCTCAAGGCCGGCGATCTCGGAGGCCATGACGAGCGGCTTAGTGCTGATCTCCATCGAATAGGAGCTTTGCCTCTGCCGCCCGAACAAAAGGCCCCGCCGCTCCCCGACGCTGCGCGACTCCCGGATGCGTTCGACCTCGATCTCGCCCAGCGTTTCCGAGATCCACTTGGCGGCGCGGGGTTCGGAGGTCTTGAAGAAGATCTTGGTCGCGGGCTGCGAGAGCATGGCCTCGGCGTCGCGGCCGTACCGCTTTTCGAGCTGGCTCCGGCCCTGGAAGCCGAGCACGACGGGATTGCCGTACTTCCGGTTTTCGGTCACGGCGGTGTGGAGCTGCGGCAGTTTGTTGAGGCTGGCGAGCTCGTCCAACACGAACCATACCGGCTTCGCGCCGGGATTGACGCACGGCTCCATCATGCGAAGGATGAGCAGGTCCAACCAAACCGAATGGAGCGGCAAGAGCCGCTCCCTGACCGATGGCCGCGAGGTGAGAAACACCCATCGCGTCCGCTCGTAGTTCCACGATTCCGTTCGGAAGAGTTCGCCGCCCACCGGCAAGAGGGCGAGACTGTCGGCGATCAGGTTCAGGCTGGCGAGCACGCCGCCGCGCTGCGGTCCCGCCTTCCGGTCGATGTAGGCGGCCTCGGGCGTTCCCTCGACCCGCCGCTCGATCTCCTCCGGGTCGGCCATCCATCGCAGCAACTCCGAGACGAGCGGCTTCCGGTGAAGCAGGCGGGCGAGCACCCGGCGCGGGGCCTCGGTGAAGAAGTCGTTGCCGTGCTCCCGCTCGGGGAGCATGGCGGCGGCGATCGTGTACTCCATGCCGCGCCCGGTCAGCTCGGCCGCGAGGCTCCACTCCGGGCATCGCCGGTCGAGCGGATTGAGGAGGAAGTCGCCGCGCTCGGGTTTGTAGAACTCGGCCGCGAACTCGGCCGCCGGATCGTAGACCACCGCCGTCTCGCCCCGCGCCTCGACCTGGCGGAGTATCTGCCGGATCGCGTTCGACTTGCCGCTTCCGGTGTCGCCCATGAGCAGGATGTGGCTCGATTCGAGCGCGCGCGGAACGCGCAAGCCTGGCCCCGGCAGACCCCACTTGCCCCTCAAGTTGAAGCGGATGCCGTCCGCCTTGCCGGTCAGCTTCCACCGCAACGGAGAGACAAGCTCCGGCCCTTTGGTCCTCCGGCCGTGCCGCTCCTCGTCGCCGGTTTGGAAGCCAAGCTTCGCGCGGCTTCCATAAAGAAGAAGGAACGCGGCCGCTCCGAAGAGCAGCGGACTGAGAAGCCACCGGCCCGCGCTCTTGCCGTCGAAGAACTCCTCCTCAAGGAACGGGCCGTAACGATGGGGAGCGAAGATTTGCTTGCTGAGCGTCAGCCCCGTCCATCCCTCGGCTTGCGCCTCGGGCGAGAGCTTCATGGGCAGCGGCGGACCACCGGTAACGGTTCCGGTCTGGGTCGCGGAGACGACATCGCCGTCGTGCGCCAGCTCCGGCTTGCGCTTCGGCGCGGTCTTCGACACCGTCCAAACCGGGCCGGCGAGTCCCGCGCCGCCGGGTCCGTCCTGTAGCTGGTTCCACGCGAACGGAACGAGGTAGTGCTTCTGGAGCGGCGTGAGGAAGAAGCTATACCAGGCCGTCAGCGGGAGCGCCATGGCCAGTAAAAAGACCGGAGCCCAGATCATCTCGCGGCCCCGGAACTGGAGCGGGCGCGGCACTACTTGCCCTCCGTCTTCGGCGCGGTCTCGTCCTCAAGCCGCCGCAGAATCTCGTCCGCCTTGCCGCGCTTGATGGAGTCGGCCTGGGCGACGATCCGCTGCACCGTCTCCTTCGGAAGGTCGGCGGCAACGGCGGAGAGGAGATTGACGACGATGCTCCTGAGCCCGAGAACCTCGGCCAGCAGCGTCGGGTCGGGCAAAGATTTCTTCTTCGGGACAGGTCGCTTCAGGTGCGCGATCGCCGCCTCGCGCAGCCACTGTGCGGGCGTCTTCTCCGCGGCTCTCGCCGCCGCTTCGACGGCCTCCATCTCAGCCTTGGGGAGCCTGGTCGCGATGGTCTTCGCCCGGCTGGATACGGAACTCTCGACGATGGGCGGCCCGGAAAAGAGCGGCGGCGGGATGCGGGAAGTGGTCATCGAAAGGGGCCCGTGTTGCTCTCTTCCACGCTACGAGGGAGCCGCAAAGTCCGTCAACTTTTGGCGGTTCCGGGCGGAACCATCGCGTTTACAACTGTCTACCGGGGTAAACACGGGTAAACAGAGGCTGGCTAAGTGGTTGTTTCTTCGGGGAACTCGCCTTGCGAACCCGTTCACAATGGTAAACGCTCCTGTTTACCTGTGTTTACCCGCGTGTCCGGGAGGGCGCGGGGCGGCTAAGTCGTTCATTCTTTGCGAGTAGACAACTGTATACGCTTCGTGTTCGACGGGAACCCTTTGGGGATGACGTGTCAGCCTCTTCTTCCGACGCAAAGCGGCGTTCCGTTGCATTTTGAGTGGATGCGGGCGTGCTCTGAGTGTATCCACTTTTAGCGCGCGGATACACTAACGGCGAGGGCATTTACGCATGGCAACCATGACCGATCCGGCGCTGATCTGCCCCAAATGCGGCGAGTCCATCGCGCTCACCGAATCGCTTGCCGCGCCTCTTGTGGCCGCCACTCGCGCGCAATACGAGCGGCAACTGGCGGCGCAAGCGAAGGTGTTCGCCGACGAAAAGAAGACAGTCACCGCGCAACACGAAGCGAACGAACGGCGCGCGGCGGAGCTCGCAGACGCCGCAAAGAAGCAAAGGCAAGAGGTCGCTCAAGCTGTCGAGGATCAGGTCGCGGCGAAACTCGTAGCTGAACGGAAGACGATTGCCGAGCAGGAATCCGCCCACGCTCGCCGTCAGATGGAGGAAGAACTCCAGGCTGGACGGGACGCCGCCGCGCAACAAACCGAACGCATCGTGCTCCTGACGCGCAAGCTCACGCTTGCTCAGGAAGCCGAAGCCGGTCTTCTCAAGAAGCAGCAAGCCCTCGAAGACAAGGAACGGGAGCTGGGTCTTGAACTCCAGAAAGGCATCGCCGCCGGTCTCGCGGAGGTTCGTGCGAAGGCCCTGTCGGATGCGCAGACCGGTCTCGACCTCAAGGTGCAGGACCGCGACAACACCATCACGCAGCTCCGCAATCAGATCACCAGCCTCCAGCGGAAGGCGGAACAAAGCTCGCAACAGGCTCAGGGCGAGTCTCTCGAAGTCGTGCTCGAACATCAACTCCGCGCACAATTCCCCTACGACCTGATCGAACCCGTGGCCAAAGGAGAGTTCGGCGGCGACGTTCTGCATCACGTTCGGGACCACACGGGGCAGCTCTGCGGCAAGATCCTCTGGGAGTCGAAGCGCACCAAAGCCTGGTCGGACGGTTGGCTAACCAAGCTCAAGAGCGATCAACGCGCCGCTCACGCCGAACTCGCGGTCATCGTTTCGCAGACCATGCCGAAGGATGTCACGCACTTCGACCAGATGGACGGCATCTGGGTTTCGAGTCTCGGCTGCATCCTCCCCGTCGCCAACGCGCTTCGGGTAAGCCTGATCGAACTCTCGAATGTGCGCCGCTCAAGCGACGGCAAGGAGACCAAGGCTCAACAAATCTATGCTTACCTAACAGGTCCGCGCTTCAAGCATCGCGTCGAATGCATCGCCGAAAAGTTCACCGAGCTGCGCAAGGACCTCGACGCGGAACGAAAATGGATGACCAAGCAATGGGCTAAGCGCGACCGCGAACTGCTGACCGTGCTCGAAGCGACCACGGGAATGTACGGCGATCTCCAGGGCATCGCCGGGCAAAGTCTCAAGGACATCGACGCGCTCGAAGGTCCGATGGCACTCGAACTGACGAGCTGAGAGAAGTGAGAAGTGTTCCAAGGAAGGCCATGCGCGACCGCTTATTCTTGCCGGAAACGATTTCGGAAGCTCTCGATACCAATCTTGCGACCGGCCTGAGAGCCATCGCCGATGCGCTCGACAGCGGTCATCTGGACGGCAAACATCTCGGCACCATCGCCGCAGCCGGTGGGTCGCATGACGATCGCATCCATCTCCGCGTGTCGCTCGATCTCGCCGCGCCCATCCTCCAACGAGACGATCTGGAAGATGCGGAGCGCGGCAACCTGCCCGGCGAACGCGCTCTCTTGCACCCTCCGCATGACATGAACAAAGGGGACTATCTCCGGCTGCATGGCTCGGGCGAACGAAATCAGTTCGCAAAGTTCACGCCCAACGACTCCGAATCAGAGCCGGAAAGCTGAGTTTGAGTGTGGCCGATTCATCGATGTTGACACTGAGTTGGTCGATTGACCGTACAAGCCAATCGGCTTCGTGAAGCTCATCGGGGGAGTGCGAAGAGAGCACGCCGATGACCCGGCAGCCCGCCCGCTTCCCCGCCCTCACCCCGGCGGGTGCGTCCTCGATGACCACGCAATCGGCTGGACTGCGGGAGAGCAGCGCCGCTCCCCGGCGGTAGCCTTCGGGTTCGGGCTTGCCCTTGACGACATGATCGCCGGCTACAACCTGCGCCGGTGCGACGATCCCAGCCCCTCGTAAACGGTCGCGCATCATGGATTCGGACGCGGACGTGACCACCGTCCATCGGTACGGCGGCAGAGTATGGAGCAACTTCTTCACGCCGGGATACGCGACGACGCCGATTTGTTCCTCGGCCGCGAACGTGTCGAGTTGCGCGAGATGATCTTGAATGATGTCGTCGTCGGCTTCTGGAAGATGCTCGCGGAGTGTATCGGCGGCGCGGCGGCCATGCGTTCGCCTGATGTCGAAGGTGAGTTTGTGGTGTTCGGCCCATCGCATCCAGCATCGTTCGTCGCCGCCTGTCGAACAGACCAAGACGCCGTCCATGTCGAACAAGATCCCCTCCGCGTCGATCTCTGCGGCGAACGTGGGAGCTCTCGTCGTGTCCATGACCGCGGCGTTCATGGGGCGAGAGTATCAGTCATCGGCGATTCTTCATCCTGAATCTCCGGCCAAAGCGTTGGCTGTTCGACCGCAATCCCTGCCCTGTCGAGCTCCGCGATGCGTTCTTTCCACTTCTCGATCAGCTTCGCGGCCTGCTTCTCTCGCCGCTCGGCGCGGGCAAGCATCCGCTCCGCATGGGTGCGCTGGCGCGATAAATCGTCCTTGAAAGCTCCGCTCACGGTGTCTTGGAACGTCCGTTAGATGGCCGTTTCACTGGCCGGTTGATCCTCTGTAGCGGTGGCCTTTTTCGCTTTCGCCGCCGTCTTCCTGGCGGCTTTCGGCTTGGCCGCGTACTTGAGCGTGGCCGGTTCCTGGGCCTGTTTCTGCACCGCCCAACGCTTCTTCTGCGCGGCGGCGATCCGCGCCTTGCCCTCGGCGCTCATCGTTCGCCTGGCTGGCTTGGCCGCTTTCTTCAGAGTCGCCGTGCCCACATCCGTCGTCTTGTCGGCCGATCCTTTTGGCCGCCCGGGGCGTTTGGAGGCTGGTTGATCGCCCTCCATGATGCTTACGAACAGCTCGCGCACCTTCCGCATCTGCACAAACTGCCGGTCGATATCGTCGAGGATCGCTTGAACGTCCATGTATTCCTCTCCCTGAGCATAGCCGCGAAACCCATCTCGACCTTTCCAAAGGTAGCTCTTCCTACCAGTCTCGGGCATCCGATTGGCCCTACGGGAGCGCGTACCAAGTGCCCTTCCCTGTTCCATGCTGAGCTAAATGCCGCTTCTCGACCAAGGCGGCGAGATGCTCCTTGAGGGTGTTGCGGCTGGCTCCGGTCAGCCGGATCATCTCGCCCATGGTGACGCGGCCATGGCTTCGCGCCTGGTCGACGATCTGGACGGAGAGCGCGGGAAGTGCGGCCATAACGATCTTCTCGCGCTCGATCTTGGCCGCGAGCCTCCGCTTCTGCTGGTCCAAGGAACGCAAAAAGAAAAGCAGCCAGGGCTCCCAGTTGGGAGCCGGTCCCCGGATCGTCGCCTGCGTCTGCCGGAGAGCGAGATAGTAGCCTTCCTTGCTATGCTCGACGACACTCTCAAGCGAGCTGTAGGGAACGTAGGCATAGCCGGATTGCAAGAGCAGCAGCGTGGTCAGCACCCGGCTCAACCGTCCGTTGCCGTCCTGGAAAGGATGGATTTCGAGGAAGACGACGGTGAAGACGGCGATCAGCAGCAGGGGATGGAGTTGACGCCGCTTGCGCGCGTCGGCGAACCAATCGATCAACTCGGTCATGAGCCGGGGCGTCTCGAAGGGTGTGGCGGTCTCGAAGACGATGCCCACCTGCCTTCCGCGTTTATCGAGAGCCGCGACGCTGTTGGGCAGCTTCTTGTACTCGCCGCGATGCCGTTCGTCCTTTTCGCTGTGGCGCAAGAGGTCGCGGTGAAGCTGCTTGACGTGGTTTTCCGTGGGCGCGATCTCCTCCCAAGCGCGGAAGACGGTCTCCATTACCTCGGCGTACCCGGCTACCTCCTGCTGGTCGCGCCCGGCGAACGATCCGATGTCGAGGTTGGCGAGCAATCGCTCGACTTCGCGGTCGGTCAGTTTGCTGCCTTCGATCCGGGTGGAGGAGCCGATGCTCTCGATGGTGGCCACATGGCGGAGCGCGCGAAGCCGCTCGGGAGCGAGCGTTCCCAAAGCTCTCCAAGCCCCTTTGAACTCGTCGATTCCGGCAATCAGGGTAAGGACTTCCGGTGTGATTTGGATCGTGTCGAGCGGGAACATGGATTTACCATATGTACACCCATAAACACCCATACGCCAGTGGAAAGGGAGCGGACGGCATGGCCGCCCGCTCCCGATGACTGGTTTAGCTGGCTTTGGCGAGCGCGGGGCCGGGTTGTCTTTCCGGCTCCGCTGTGGCTTGGTGTGCGGGCATTTCGAGGGCTCCAAGGATGACGGCGGCGGTCTTCTGGACGACTTCAAGGCTCTCCGCGAGCAGGGCGGCGTTGCCGTGGTACAGGTGAATGTAGTCGGCGGAGGCGCGTTCGTTGCTCAATCCAACGGCGGTTCCGACCACGAAGGCAATCGCTTCGGCCTCGGTCTCGCGCACGGTTTTGGTCGTTGCGGTGCGCCGGTCTGCCTTGTGGAGCATCTCATGGGCGAGCTCGTGAACCAAGGTGGAGAACTCTTCCGCGCTTCCCTGCCCCGGCAACAATGCGATCTTGCCGCCATAGCTTATCCCCAGAGCGGGCGCGATGGACTCTTTGAACTCGATCTGGATGCCCTGGGCGATGATGAAGTCGATGAGCCGTTCGCGGTACTCCCCCGCGCTGCCGCTTACTTTGGAGGCTAGTTCTGGAATCTCCGCTCCCTCGGTCTGCGCCACATCGAAGACGTAGGCCGAACGAAAGCCGACGAGTACGGGCTGATTCTGAGTGCGAATGTCCTTCTCCGCTTCGGTGTCTTTCTTGCGTCCGACGCCGATCATGGGGGCGAGAATGCGGATGCCACGCTCCCCCTTCTTCACCCGCCGTCCAAGCTGGTTCCACGCATAAAGTCCGGCAACGCGAGTCGCGGAGGGTTTCTGACGGGCGATCTCAAGGATATTTCCAAAGCTGTAGTTGCGGAAACGCCCCATCGCGATGAGGTAGGCGGTCAAACCTTCGGAGTGTCCGGCCTCCAACTGCTCGATGAGGAGTTCGACGTTGGCGGCAATGGCCTCGCGGGTCGTTTGTTGCTTGAGTTTGGGCGTAAAGGCGGTTGTCTGGACTGGAGCTGCGGGCTGAATGGCGACGGTTGCGATGACCTTGGCGGCTGACTTCTTCATGGTGTTCGTTCCTGCTTGAGTGGATTTGGCGGTGGCTGTTCTCACAGACACGCCTTGGCCCTGGCCCACGCCAGCAGGGGCGGCAAGCGCAAGTTGTGGGAAAAGCCGCCGTCAGGCGGGCCGAAGGCCGGAGGAAGCGAACACCTGGAGCTGCACGGAGCTTTTTCCATCAGCTTGCGCGCGCCAGGGGCAGAGCCCATCAGCAGGTCTGGTTACCTTGCTCGAGTATCCAACGCTAGGCTATGCGGATGTGTTTATATCTCAATCAGGAAATGCCCTTGAATTCAACGCTGATGCACGAATTTCAAGTGGAGCATTGAGTGCGACATTTCCT
>CAXTUR010000032.1:0-8348 GCA_964247455.1 uncultured Acidobacteriaceae bacterium
TATATATGGTGGTCCGATCCTTACTCGTGGATTACAGTAGCGGTGCTTGTGGTGGCCCTTCTACTTGTCGCTAGAGTGTCTTGGTACTTCCTGCTAAGCACATCGAAGTTCGGATGGTCAGGGGCCGCAATAACGGCCCTGTTTGTACTTGTGTTGGCTCCGTGGATCTATATCAGTTCGCGCGTCTTGCCTTCCTTCGGCCAGGAACACCATGATGCGGTGATTGGTGGAAACCTGCTACAGGCGAGTGTGGATCGTATCAGTAAAAACAACAATCTAGCTGGCAAAGTTGTTCTTCTGGATTTCTGGGCGACTTGGTGTGCTCCATGTCGCGGAAGCGCGCCTGCAATGGACACTCTGGCCAACACGATTGATCCCGGCAAGGCAATCGTCATCGACGTGAGCGCAGATGAAGATGAGAAAGCCTGGCTCCGATACATAAAAGCTCATCCATCGCATCGATTGGAACTGCGTGATGACGGTGCTATCGCTCAGCAGTTCAGCGTCCAAGGCCGACCGACGTTCGTACTTCTTGATCGGCAAGGCCGGATTCGATGGGAACAGTCAGGTTGGACGCCGTTTAGCTATTGGGTATTGAAGTTCCGTATACACAAGCTGCTCTCTGAAGGAGCGGCGTAGACTGGGCGATGAGCAAACTCGTCTTCGACATCAAATAGGAAGCGGATGGCGGGTACGTGGCGGTGGCCGTCGGCGAGAACATCGTGACGCAAGCCGACACGTTGGACGAACTGCGGCACAACGTCCAAGAGGCGATAGAAGCCTACTACGACGACGACGAGCCGAAGCCCGCGTATGTTCGCCTCCACCTGCTCAGGGACGAAGTCCTCAAGGTCGCTTGAAGACACCACGTTCGATCAGCGGCGTCCAGCTCGCCGAACACCTTTTGCCGCCATTGGGAGTGCTCCTCAGTTGCGGAACCGCCATCACCGGCTTAGATTGGAAGCTATGAACGAACTCATCTTCGACGTGAAGCAAGACCCCGACGGCGGCTTCGTCGCGGAGGCCTACGGCGAGAACATCTTTACCCAAGGCGACACTTGGGAGGAGTTGCGCGAGAACGTGCAGGATGCCGTTGAAGCGTTCTTCTTCGACTCCACCAAGCCAGCCGCGATCCGCCTGCACTTCGTTCGAGACGAGCTTCTTAGGAGCGCGTGAGACTTCCGCGTGACGTATACGGCACACACCTAGCCGCTCATCTGCGCAAGAACTGGGACTATCGCTACGTCCATCAGACTGGTAGCCACATCATCCTCGAAACTGACGTACCCGGTCCGCACCGCATCTCCGTTCCGGCTCATCGCCCTCTAAAAACAGGCACCTTCCGAGGAATCGTCGGAGCCGTCGCAGATCACAAACAGGTGACGGTCGAAGACATCTTGCGAGACCTATAGCACTGCGGGTGATGCGTCACTGCATAGCCGCCCACAATCAGGTATCTAACGCCATGGGATTGGAAGGCGGACAAAAGGTCTTTGTAGTCTTGGAACATCGGGCTTCAGCTCCCAGCCTTTTATTTTGTAGGCAATCTGAATCATCTCCTCGGCCGCGTCCATGCGCTCCTGGGCGGACCGGCTTTGCCAATAGCGGTATTCGTCGGCCTTCATCTCGTCCAAACTGCTGTACCGGCGCACACTCATGTCCATACCTCATCTTAGCGTGGCACAGGCGTCGTGACGACGCCTCATCTGATGACGCCGTTACACTAGCCTCATCGCCGCCTCCTCCAACCCGACCCTCTTCCTCTTCGCCGGCGAGGCCAGCGGCCACCATTACGGCGCGCAGACTCTCGCCGGGATGCGCGTCCGCCTGCCCGCGCTCACCGGCTTTGGCTTTGGGGTTTAGAGATGAACGGGCCGGCTCGACCGCGTCGTCTATGATGGTCGAGAAGCAGGGCCGCTTGCGAAAGCGGAACACTCCAAATCTGGTGGTGCAATGAACATTTTCAAGTCTGCGGTCTCAAAGGTGGGGCAGCAACTGCGGACCAAGCTCGTGAGCGACTCCCAGGTGCTGCTTGGCCAGATCGCGGCGCGGCAAACACGGCAATTAGCAACGATCTCTTCTCTGCAAGACGTCGAGTTCAAGGTATTTTCTCAATGGGGCGAGGACGGCATCCTCGACTGGATCATCGAGCGCGCGCAAATCCCCGCCAGGATGCACACCTTTGTGGAGTTCGGAGTGGAGAGTTATCAGGAAGCGAATACGCGATTTCTCCTCTACAACCGCAACTGGCGCGGGTTGGTGCTGGACGGCGGCACGGCGGCGGACGCTTACCTCAAGTCCTCGGGCCTTGCCTTGCATTTCGACATTACGGCCAAGTCCGCCTGGATCACCCGCGATAACATTAACGATCTAATCGCGGGCGCGGGTTTCACCGGCGACATCGGGGTCCTGAGCGTCGACATTGACGGGAACGACTACTGGGTGTGGGAGGCCATCGACGCGGTGCGGCCCGTCATCTGTGTCTGCGAATACAACGCCGTCTTTGGCGATCTCTGGCCAGTGTCGATTCCCTATGAGGAGCGGTTTACGCGGACGTTACCCAAGTATAGCCATCTCTTTTACGGCGCTTCCATCGTCGCTTTGCGATCCTTGGCACAAAAGAAGGGGTATGTCTTCCTTGGCACAACGCTCGCGGGAAACGATGCATTCTTCATCCGCGAAGACTACGCCTCCCGGTTTGAGGGCTCGATCACCAACCTTGTCGCCAAGCCGTCAAAGGCCAGAGATTCCAGAAACCCCGCCGGAAAGCTTTCCTATGCGGGAGGACTGGAACGATTGAGGCTCGTCCAGGACCTGCCGCTGATCAACACGGAGACAGGCGAGACGCAGACGCTGCGGAATCTCGATCCCGTTTACAGCAAGGATTGGCTGGAAGCGATGACTTCAAAAGCGCATTAGCCGAAGCCGCTAAGCGCCCGGCTACACTAGCCACATCGCCGCCTCCTTCAACCCGACCCTCTTTCTCTCCGCCGGCGAGGCCAGCGGCGACCACTACGGCGCACAGATTTTGGCCGGAATGCGCGCCCGCCTGCCCGCGCTCACCGGCTTTGGCCTGGGGGGACTGGAGATGGAGCGCGCCGGGCTCGACCGCGTCGTGCGGGCGGAGGAGGTTGCCGTCATGGGCATCACCGAGGTGCTCCGGCACATGCCGCGCATCTTCCGCGAGTACCGCCGGCTGGTGCGCGCGCTCGAGCGCCGCCGCCCCGCCGCCGCCGTCCTGATCGACTTTCCCGACGTGAACTTCCGCCTGGCCAAACACTGCAAGCGCCTCGGCATCCCAGTCGTCTGGTACGTCAGCCCGCAGCTGTGGGCGTGGAAGCGCCGCCGCCTGCGCTGGGTCCAGCAACGCGTCGACCGCATGATGGTCATCTTCCCCTTCGAGGAGCCGTTCTACAAAGCGCGCGGCGTCGAGGCGGAGTTCGTCGGGCACCCGCTGGCGAGCCTGCCGCTGCCAGAGGTGTCGCGGGAGGAGTACGCGCGCCGCGCTTCAGAGATGTCGCAAGATCAGTGGTATGTTGGCGGACCAGACGACCCCGATTCACGGGCACCCAAGGTCACGCTCCAAACTGAAGGCAATATTCACTACGAACTCGATCCAGCCCGCTTATGGATTGCTTTGCTGCCTGGAAGTAGGATCGGTGAAGTACGCAGCAATCTCCGCACCATGATTGATGCCGCTGATATGCTCGGCGACGAGTACGAATATATCGTCCCGGTAGCTGAAACGATCACTGAACGTCAGCTAAAAGGCATCATGTACGACACCGGCGACTTGTACCTAATCCCACCACGCCCGCCACGCATCACCTTCGTTCGAGACGCCCGCGCCGCCCTCCACCATTCCCGCGCCGCCATCGTCGCCAGCGGCACCGCCACCGTCCAGGGCGCGCTCATCGGAAATCCCTTCGTCGTCGTCTACCGTGTCTCGCCCCTTACCTTCCGGCTGGCCAAACGCCTCGTCCGCTATCCCGCCGAGATCCCCGCGCCGCCTGATGGGCACGGCAACCTCCCCATCGCCATGATCAACCTGATCGCCGGACGCCGCATCGTCCCCGAGCTGCTGCAAGACCAGTTCACCGGCGCGAACGTGGCCGCCGCCCTCCGCCCGCTGCTCGAAGACGGCCCCGCCCGCGAGACTATGATGCGCGACCTCAAAGAAGTCCGCCAGCTTCTTACCCCGCTCGACGGCACAGACCCAATCCGGCGCGTTTGCGATGCCGTACAGTCTCTGATGAACGCGGCTAGCGACGAGAGAGGCAAAAACACCGCGTCCATCGTCTAACCTGTTGCTAGCAGAGCATTGTCCAACATCCAAGGACCTACCTCCCCATGATCTCCCGCTTCAAGGCCGCCATCCCTTTGGCCGCACTCGCCCTCAGCACCACGCTCGCCGCCGCACCCACGCGCCCGCAGATGCAGATCACCGGCTACGTCATTGGCGCGGACCTCGACCCCGCGGCCAGCAAGCTCACTGCTACCGCCGACGTGACCCTGACAGCGCTTGAAGACCTCACCAGCGTCACCTTTGAGCTGAACAACGGCCTCCAGATCACGCGCCTCACGGACGCTCAAGGTAAAGTCCTCACCCCCGAGCGCCTCACCACGAACTTCACCGTCCGCGTCCCCCTGCTCACGCCGCTGGCGAAAGGCTCATCGTCCGTCTTCCATTTCGCCTACAATGGCGTCCTCACCGGCGCGGACACCAGCCCGGTCGAAGGCATCAAGCTCGCCGCCATTGCCGACCCCATCTCGATCCTGCTCTATGCCGGACGCTGGTTTCCGATGACGGGGCTCTTCACCAACCGCTTTACCGCGGAGATGCACATCCGCGTCCCCTCGGACGAGCGGGTGGTGGGCAGCGGGGCAGCGGGCCAGATCACCGTCGGCAAAGACCGCACCGAGTACGACTTCAGCTGGACCAAGCCCGGCTTCCCCGGCACGATCGTTGCGGGCAAGTTCCTCTCGCCCGTCTCCGCGCCCGGGCTCGCCAACCTGAAGGTCTATACCACGGAAAAGCGCAAGGACTTCACGCTCGACTTTCTTCGCCAGACCGCGCGCGAGTTCGAGTACATGAGCAGCACCTTCGGGCCACCGGAGTCCGGCAAGATCAATATCGTTGAGCTGCCTGAAGATTCCGTCTCCGCCGCCTGGGCGCCTGAGATCGCCGCCATCGGCGGGCAGCGGATCGCCGATCATAACTCGCAGCGGCTGCTCTCGAACACGCTGGCCCACCAATGGTGGGGCAGCACCGTCTCGCCTGCAACGCTGAACGACGCCTGGATCACCAACGGCATGTCGCGCTATACGGAGCTAATGTATCTCGAAGATTCCGCGGGCCGGAACTCCATGCAGTCAGCCATCACCGATGTCTCGGCCGGCGCGCTTGCCTATGACACCGAGCCGCTTACCAGCCTCGGCCGCCTCGATCCGTTCTCGCCACAGTTCCAGTCCATGACGCTTGAGAAGGGCGCGATGGTCTTCCATATGTTGCGCTGGGAGATGGGCGACGACGCCTTCACCAAGTTCCTCAAGGACCTGCTCAACCAATACGCCGACAAGCCCATCCGCACCGCCGATCTCGAAAAGCTGGCTGAGGCCGACTCCAACCTGCCACTTGATCCGTTCTTCGCACAGTGGCTGGACGGCACGGGCGCGCCCACCTTTACCGACAAGTTCACCGTCTTCCGGCTGGGCAGCAACAAGGGTTTTCGCACCGTCGGTTCGGTCGATCAGGACCTCGACCTCTTTCGGATGCCGGTCGAGCTGCGCATCGAGACTGACGGCAAGACCGAGACGCGGCGGGTCGATGTAAGCGGGACAGAGTCGCAATATTCGGTAGAGACCTTTGGCCGGCCGCGCCGCATTCAGATCGACCCACAGGGCTGGCTGCTGAAATCGACGCCCGATCTCGCCGTTCGTGTAGCCGTGCTGCGAGGTCAACAGGCGGCCGCGCAGGGCGACTATAGTGGCGCGTTAGCCGAGTACCAGAAAGCACTCGACACCAACAAGACCAGCACGCTCGCCAGCTACCGCATTGGTGAGATCTTTGTCACCCAGCGCAACTACCAGGCGGCCGCCAACTCCTTCCGCGATGCCCTACGCGGCGATGGCGATCCCCGGTGGGCCGAGTGCTGGAGCCATGTCCAGCTTGGGCGCATCTTTGACATGACCGGGCAGCGTGACCGCGCTGTCAATGAATATCGCCTTGGCGTCCAGACCAATGACAATACTCAGGGCTGCGTCAATGAAGCAAGGGCTTCGATGCAGACACCTTACAAGCGTCCGAAAACAGATAATTGATATGTTAGACCGTTCGCTCTATGCGTCCTGCAATCATTTGTTTTCAGCGTCTGTTTGTGCCTCATAGCAGACATAGCACACGAGGTTCTATTAAGGTTGCCTACAAAAATGAACTCGTTTGCTCATAGCGTCCCGTTTTGGTATTACACTCAAAACATAAGTAATTAGATGTTCTTAAAGAACAGTGCCACTTCGGCGCTCAACCTCCGCCCGGAGCTACGCGTCTTGTGTTCGCTTGTTACGTTTGGATGTTTCTAACTGTAGTTCTGTGGCACACGTATCTTCTCCCTCTGTCTTGCGCCGATTTACGCCTCAGCCGGTTAGATAGCTCTAATCTGCCAAGACAATCCCGAACGCCTGGCGTTCCACATTAGAGGGAGCACGATGATAAAGATTGCAACTTGCTTGTTTTTTGCCACCTTGGCATACTGCGGCGCTGCTCAAACTGGCACCTCCTGCTCCGGCATGAGCCTTGGCCCGAATGGATCGCTCAACGGATTTGTCCCCTCACCCGCCGACGCCTGGCATCAAGATATCTCGACTTTACCAGTCGATCCTCACTCCAGCGCCTACATGTCCACCAGCCCCACGGGCTTCCGAGGATACTTCCTTCACCCGGACTTCGGCTCGACCTTCGGCATTCCTTATAGCGTCGTGGATAGCTCCACCACGCCGAGCGTTCCGGTGAAGATGGTGCTCTACGCCAGCGACTCCGACATTACACCGTATACTCTGGACGCGAACCAGCCGGTTGAGGGCGGGATGCCCAGCTGCCCGTTTGACATCGTCAAGGGCGACGGCAACGACCATCATGTCATCGCGATCGACCGCAACAAGTGCGTCTCTTATGAGATGTGGGTAGGGTCGCAGTGTGGCGGTGCCTGGAGCGCAGCCAACGGAGCCATCTGGGACCTGACCAAGAGCGAGCAGCGCCCGTACGGCGTCACCTCGGTCGACGCGGCTGGCCTCTCGGTCTTCGCCGGGCTCATCCGTTATGACGAAATCCTCGCCGGACAGATCAACCACGCGATCCGCTTCACCTCCAAATACACCTCCAACAACCAGAACAACGGCTGCTTCACCGCGCCAGCCACCCACGCCGCCGGCACGAGTTGGGCGGACGGAAACGGCGACTGCATCGGGCCGAACAATCAACCGCCCATTATCGGCATGCGCATTCGCCTCAATCCCAACTTCGACATCTCGAAGTTTTCGCAGACCAACCAGATCATCCTCAAGGCCATGAAGCAGTACGGGATGATCCTGGCGGATAACGGATCGAACCTCTTCTTCCAGGGCACGCCGGACTCCCGCTGGAACGATGACGACCTCAACGCGCTCAAGAGCGTGCCCGCTTCGGCCTTCGATGTGGTCAAGATGAACCCCGTCTACGATTCGGCCAGCGCACCCACCGGAGCGGCCCCGACGATCAACAGCTTTACCGCGTCCGCCACGCAGGTTGCTCTTGGTTCCAGCGTGACCTTGACCCCCACCGTGACCAACGGCAGCTACAGCTACATCGACGTCGTGGGCTTTGTTCGCGGTCCAGTAACCGTTACTCCAACCGCCACAACTACCTATACACTCACCAGTCGTAACGCCTTCGGCACGTCGACGGCCTCGGTAACAGTCAACGTCACCAGTGCTCCTGCCGCTCCGGTGGTCAAGGCCGTAGCGATCGTACCGGTCTCCACCACCTCCAACGTGTACACCTTTGTCGCCGACGCGCAGCTTTCCAACAACACGATCCAGGATGTAACCCGCTCCTCTTCCTGGGCCAGCAGCAATCCTACGGTGGCCACGGTCTCGAACGGAACAGTGATCTTCCAGCGGTCCGGGACAATCACCCTCACCGCTCAGGACTCGGGCGTAACGAGCGCTCCGGTCACGGTTCGGGCCGTCGTACCGTTGCGGATCAGGAGCTCGGGCAGCGGTACCCCTGGTCAATAGTAAAATAGGAAAGAGTAGAGGGGGGGGGGGGTCGCGGCCCCCCGCGGGGGGTTTGGGGGCGGCGGGGGCGGCGGGGC
>CAXTUR010000032.1:8358-24719 GCA_964247455.1 uncultured Acidobacteriaceae bacterium
TACCAGGCGCGCGGGCTGGGGTACCCGTGGAAAAAAAAAAAAAAGCAAACAGTCCTGGCGGCTCCTACCCGGCGCCGCCTTCTGCTTTGTGCCTATTCGTAACGGAGAGCTTCAATCGGGTCCAGATTCGCCGCCTGCATCGCGGGAATCATGCCGCTTACCGTGCCTACCAGGATCAGGATCGTCGTCGCGATGATGACACTCTCCGGCGAGATCAGCAGATGGATGTCTGCATCCGACGCATTTTCAGCGATGGCGCTGTAGAACTTTACGCTGCCGACCCCCGTAGCCACCGCGTACGCGAGCAACACGCCGCCAATCCCGCCAACGCTCGAGATCACCAGTGCCTCTGCCAGAAACTGCAGCAGGATATGCCGCTTGCGCGCGCCGAGCGCCTTCTCCACACCAATCTCGCGCGTCCGCTGCTGCACGCTGACTAGCATAATGTTCATCAAACCGATGCCCGCAATGCCCAGCGTCAGCGCGCCAATAAACAGCAGCAGCACCTGCAGGCCGATCGACACGGCGCGGAACTGCGAGAGCTGCTCCATCAGATTGGCGACATGGATCGCGTTGCGGTCCGAAGGCCGAAAGCCGTGCGCCGCCCCTAATGCGTTCCGCAGCGCCTTCTCCACGGCCATGTGGTCGCCCTGGTAGCTCATCCAGATGCCGTCCACATACTTCGTGTCCTTCAGGTCGCTCATCGTACTCAGCGGAATATCGACAACTCGGTTTGCGTTATCGTCGCTCTCCTGCATCTTCGCTTTCAGCACGCCAACGATCTGAAAGCTGATCCCGTTGATGTGGATGGTTTCGCCAATGGGATACAGGCCGGAGAACAGCTTCGTCTTGGCCTCCGACCCGATGATCGCAACATGCGCCCGGCTTACAAGATCGGCCTGCGTCATCAGCCGCCCCGCGCTTAGATCGAACTTCTGTATTTGCTGGATCTCCGGTGTGACCCCGTCCACCTCCCACGTGTAGTTGTGCAGATCGTTCGACACCGGCACATTTTTGTAGTCCTGCGGCGAGACGTGCACCACCCCGGCCACTGTCTCCTGGATGCGCTCGACGTCGTCCATGGTGAAGCGCACCGCCACGCCCGCCTTGGTGCCGCCCGCCTGCTCGCTCGTCGTTCCCGGCCACACGCCGATCATGTTGGTGCCAAACTGCGAGAAGATCGCCTCGAACGCCCGGCCAAACCCCGCGCCGAAGGCCAGCAGCAGGATCACCGTCGCGATCCCCCACGCCATGCCGACCACCGTAATCAGCGTGCGCCGTCCATTATGACGCATCGCCTCCATCGCCTGCCCAAAGATGTCTCGCAGCACCGTTATTCCTTTCGCAGCGCTTCTACCGGTTCCAGCATCGCCGCAGTACGCGCCGGGTAGATGCCTGCCACAATCCCGCAGAGCGTCAGGGTGACGATCGCCATGGCGGCCGACCAGGGTACCAGCCGGGGCGGGTCCATGCCCATTTGGTTGTCGCCGAGCAGGGAGCCCAGCAGCCCCATGAAGCCCGCCGCTGCCGCAATCCCGATCAGCCCGCTAAGCCCGGTCAGGATCAGCCCTTCCAGGAAGAACTGCGTCATAATGCTGCGGTTGGTCGCGCCCAGCGCCTTCCGCAGACCGATCTCGCGCGTCCGCTCTTGCACCGTGACCAGCATAATGTTGACGATGCCCACCGCGCCCAGCGCCAGCGTCACCACGCCTACGCCGCCCAGAAACACATCCATCGCGGTAAAGATCATCCCCACCATCTTGTTGGACTTGATGGTGTCCCACTCCTCGAAGGCGTCCTTGAGGTCCGGCGAGAACCCGTGCCGCGCGGCCACAATCCGGTGAACGTCCGCCTTTGCGGCCTCGTTCTCATCATCGGTACGCGGCTGGTACTGGATAGAGGAGACAGCATCCTTGGGCAGGTTCTCACCCAGTGGAGGAAACAACTCCATCATGGTGGACAAGGGAACATAAACCTTCTGGTTATCGTCGTCGTTGTTGCCGCGCCCGATCTTGCCGGCCACGCCGATGACCTGGAAGCGATACCCGTTCAGCGTGATGTAGGCTCCGATTGCCGGCCTGCCCGGAAACAGCAGTTTGGCGTTCTTCTGTCCCAGGACCACCACCTGCCGCCGCTGGCTCACATCGCCTTCATTGAGAAAGCGCCCTTGTGCGATTGGGAGATGCCGGATCGCCGGAAAGTTGACCTCCACGCCAACCGACCGTCCGCCCGCGCTTGAGTACTCACTGACCTGCTTTAAATCGCCTCGGGTAAGCAGCGCCGTCGCATTGCGCACATGGGAAGCCGCGGCTCGAATGGCCTCCACGTCTCCATAGGTGAGCATGTACGGCCGCATCCCGCTATGCTGGCTCGGCAGTGCGGGGATGGTTCCAGCCCAGATCATGATGACGTCGGTTCCGACCTCGGCCAGCCCACGCCGCTGCCCCGACCGAAAGCCTTCGCCCAGCCCGATCAGCAGCAGCAGCGACGCCACGCCCCACGCAATGCCGAACATCGTCAGGAACGACCGCAGCTTGTTCGCTCCGATGGCTTGAAACACCTGCGTGAACGTATCGACAACAGCGCGCATGATTAGGCTCGACCTACATCGTATCTACATCCGAGGATACGTATGGCAACGGAAAAGGTTCCGATGTCGCTACAGGCCGCCCTTCTGCTTTTCTGATTGTCATTCCCGAAGGGAATCTGCGTTGCCCTTGCCTCTGTTTGTCATTCCGCAGCAAAGCGCAGGAATCTGCTTCTCGCGCGCCACCAAATCACCGCGTATACACCACATTCTTCATCAACATAGGCAAATCAGGGTCGGCTTCCACCTCCACCGCGCGCTCCAACGCCTGAAAGAACGCCACCGCCGCCGCCAACGCATCCGCGTCGACGCCCGCCGGATACAACAACCGACCGTCACGCAGCACCAGTATCCGCTCCGCCCGGTAGGTACACGAGGCCAAATCCGTTACGCTAATATGCGCCGTCGGCGTGCAAAGGACCGTGCGCGGCGGCGCCATCCGGTCGAGCAGGCTCAGGATCTCGAGCTTCGACTCCAGCTCATCCGGAACAAAATCGATGGCCAGATCGGCGTCGCGGACAGCATCCTCCACCGTCGAAACCAGCGCCAGCCGGCCGGAGGTCTGCAAACGAAGGTCCGAGAAGTCCGCCTCCGCCTGCCGCAGATTGGCAGGCATCACATCCTCGAGAATCACATCGAAGCCCGCCGCCGCACAGGCGAGCGCAAACGTCCGCCCCGCCTTCCCCGCCCCGATCACCGCCACGGTGCGCATCGGCACCGTCATCTACTTCTTGTCCGACTTCGTCTCAACCGCCGTCAGCACCGACTCGTAGCTCGGGTCAGCCACGCGGAAATGGTCCGCGACCCGCTGTTTGTCCTCGTCCGTCAGTGAAGGCAGGACCGCCAGAATGCGGCGCAGGGTCACGGAGATATCGTCGACATAGTTCATGGTGCGGATTGCTTCGCCGGAAAGCGGCATGGTCATACTCCAATCGATTTGTACTTATGTCTCAGTCTAAACGCTTGCTTCAAGGACCACACGCTCGTTGGCTTCATCCGTTGGCTTTCCGGCGTCGATCCCCTCCACCGGAGCCTCATACCCGTCGCGGTCCGTCATCTCCATCAGCTTGGCCAGCTTGCGCGCGAAGTCCGGATGGAGTGCCGCCGGATCGTACCGCCACGTCCAGTTTCCTGCCGGTGCCGACGGCGTGTTCATCCGCGCCTCGCTGCCCAAGTGCAGCACGTCCTGCAAGGGGAAGATGCACGTGTTCGCCACCGAACCGGCGGCGGCGCGGATCATGGACCAGACGATCTCGCCCTCGTACCGCACCTCGCCGAGGCAGGTCTGGACGTTCTCGCGCTCCCACGGCTGCAGATCGTCACGCCACCATCCCAGCGTGGTGTTGTTGTCGTGCGTCCCGGTGTAGATGACGGTGTTCGGCACGCAGCGATGCGGCAGATACAAGTGCCCGCCGCGGTCCGAGAAGCCGAACTGCAAGATCCGCATTCCCGGCATGCCAAAATGCTCGCGCAGCTCATCGACTTCTTTCGTGATCAGACCGAGGTCCTCCGCGATAAAGGGCAGCTCGCCGAAGACGTCCTTCAGACGCTGGAAGAGCGCGTTCCCGGGTGCCTTCACCCACTGCCCGTGGATCGCCGTCTCCTCGTCCGCGGCGATGGACCAGAACGCCTCGAAGCCGCGAAAGTGGTCCAGCCGGATCGTGTCGTAGAGCTCTAGCGCCCGGCGTATCCGCGCCACCCACCAGCTGAAGCCGCGCTCCTGCAACAACCCCCATTTGTAGAGCGGATTGCCCCAGCGCTGCCCGGTTGCGGAGAAATAATCCGGCGGTACGCCCGACACCCGTGTCGGCCGCCGGTCCTCGTCGAGTTCGAAGATGTCCGGATTTGTCCAGACGTCCGCGCTGTCATAGCTCACAAAGATGGCCACGTCCCCCAGGATGCGGACATCGTGTTTGCCGCAGTAGGTCTTCAGTGCGCACCACTGCTCGGAGAAGAGGAATTGGATCGCCTGCTCCACCGCCAGCTCGCGTCCATGGTCGTTCATCAGACCGGTCAGCGCGTTCGGCTGCCGCTGGGCAAACTCGACCGGCCACTCATGCCAGCTCGCATACGCGTATTGCCGCCGCAGGACGACGTACATGGCGTAATCCGTCAGCCACGACAGGTTGTCCTCGCAGAACTTGTTAAAGCGCATCCGCTGTTCGGGCGTGGCGCGATCGAGGAAGTTCACGGCCGCCTCTTCGATCAGCGGTAGCTTCCGCTCGGTGGCCGCGCCGAAGTCCGCCGGCCCCCCATGCCCGGGCAGCCCGGCGATGCGATCGGGAGCAATCCAGCCGTCACTCACCAGCCGCTCCAGGCTGATCAGCAGCGGATTCCCCGCAAACGCCGACAGCGCTGAATAGGGCGAGCTGCCGTACCCCGTCGGGCTGAGCGGCAACACTTGCCACAGCCGTTGCTTGGCTTCCACCAGGAAATCGGCAAACGCATACGCCGCCGGACCGAAGTCGCCCACGCCTCCGTAAGAAGGCAGAGAGGTGATGTGCAGCAGGATTCCAGAGAGCCGTTCTTCGATCATGAGTTACCTCGGTGCTTGTAGGAGTCCGCTGACCGATCATACGTTGCTAGCAACAAAAGCCCGGCTATGTACAAGCCGAGCTTCTGCTTTTCTGGTTGTCATTCCCGGAGGGAATCCGCGTTCTAGCTGCCGAACGGCGACGCTCCCGCAGCTCCCGGAGCACCGGGCTTCTTCGTGTAGCGCACCGCGCCGGTCTTCTCGTACTTCTCGCTCAGCCCGGAGATGTACACGCGGAAGATCTCCTCGTGCTGATCGTTGAGCAGTTGCTCCCGCGTCGCCGTGAAGTTCTTCGCGATGTCGTCGGCGGACGGCTCCTGCTTATCCGTCACCGTCAGCACAATACCGACCCGACCCGCGTTGATCGGCCCCGAAACGGCACCCTTCGCAAGCGTAAACGCCACCGCACCGGGACCCGCCATCGCGCCAAGGTCCGGCACCTGCCCCTCCTTGCCGACCAGATCGCTCGTCTTGACCGGGATGTTCATCTCGCCCGCGGCCTTGCGGAGATCGTTCAACACCTTTGCCCGGTCGTCCAACTTGGCCAGCTGCGCATTCAGAAGCTGCGGAAGCTGCTGTTCGCGGTAGTCGTCGAGGATGTGCTGCTTATAGTCGGCAAACTCCGGCGCATGGGCAGCCTTCGTGTCGAGCACCTGGAAGACCGCATAGCCGTCCCCGGTGGAGACCGAAGCCGGAGCCGCGCCCTTGGCCACCGTGAAAGCCTGGGTCAGCAGAGCCGAGCCGTCCGCCAGACCGGCGATCGTTCCGTCCTTCGGCAGGTAGTCCGTCGTGACGGCCTTCAGGTTGTGCGCCGCCGCCGTCTTGTCGATGCCCTGCTTCGCCGCTTCGGCTGCCAGCTGCGACGCAAAGCTCTGCTCCGCCGCACCCGCCTTCTGCTGTTCGAGCAGCGGCACAATTTGCCCCTTTACCTCGGTCAGCGGCTGCAGATGCGCCGTCTTCTTCTCTTCTGTCTGGAGGATGTGGTAGCCGAACTGCGTCTTCACCAGGTCGGAGGTCTGCCCCGGCGCAAGCGCGAAGGCAGTCTTGTCGAACTCCGGTACGGTCTTGCCGCGATCCAGCCAGCCGAGCTCGCCGCCCGTGGCCTTTGATCCCGGATCGTCCGAGTTCTTGCTGGCGAGGTCCGCGAAGTTGCCGCCCGCCTTGATCTGGTTCAGGATGCCCTGCGCCTTTGCCTTGGCATCCGCGTCGGCTTTCGCGTCCGCGCCCTGCGGCACCGCGATCAGGATGTGCCGGACCTTCACCTGCTCCTTCACCTGATATTGCGCCTGGTGCTGGGTGTAGTACGCCTGCACGTCCGCGTCGGTGACCGCAGGCTTGCCGCCGGGCAGGCTGGCCGCGTCGAAGGCGACATATTCGATCTTGCGTGTCTCGCCCACGGCGTTGGCGTAGCGGCTGCCGTTCTGCTTGAAGAACGCCTGCAGCTCCGCGTCGGACGGATTGATCTGCTTCCGCAAGTCCTCCTGCGAGATCACCGCGTAGTCAAACTTCACCTTGGTGCCCTGTGCCAGATACGCTTTCCGCACCGCGTCGTCCGAGACGGTCACGCCACCCGTGATCAGCGCCTGCAGCCGGTTCAGCTCCATGTCCTGCTTCACCTGCGACTCGAAGTCCGTCCGGCTGGTCTGGAAGGCCGCCTGGACAAAGTTCATATAGGCGTCGTCGCCGATGTACGCGCCGTTCGGAAACAGGTACTGCGAGAACGGTCCGGTTTGGAGCTCGCGCCGAAGGTCCTCGTCCGACACCTGAAGATGCAGCCGGTCGGCCTCATGCTTCAGAATGGCTCGCTGCACCAGGATCTGCCCCGCGCGCTGCGCCATGTACGGGATCAGAAAGTCCGGAAGCTTCTGCTGCTGCAACTGCCGTTGAGCCAGCTGGTTCACCTCGGCGGTCTGGATCGGCGTCGAATCGCCCGAGAGCCGCCCCAGGACGCCAGGGCTCCGTACGGTGGCGTACACTGCCGCGTTGCCGCCAGCGTTCGAGTTGTCAAAGATGCCAGGCACCAGCGTGATGACCATCGTGATCACAGCCAGACCGATGATGACGGCGAAGACGCCCTTGATGATGCGATTGTCCTGTTGCAGAATGCGGATCATGCGTGCGGTAAACCTTGGCTTCTCGGCGGCGCTCCCCAACTCTGAAAGCGAAGCGCGCCCACCCGTGATTTTGCGTGAGGGCGGCGCAGACAGGCACGCACCGCGTCAGAGGCAGGGCAAGACATCAGTATAAACGAGAGGGTGACCGCCTCGGCCACCCTCTTTCCTTCAATAAGGCTGCGGATAAGCCGGTGGCGGCGGAGGCGGATAGTAGCCCGGAGGTCCATAGTACGGCTGCGGATACCGGCGGCGCACCATCTGTTGTCCTCCCTGCGAACCTACCGGCACTCCGTAGCCGAGCCGGTCCATCTCCGCCTGCGAGATCGTCGTCATCGGTGCGGGCTGCGCCAGGTGGAAGGTCAGGATAGCCTCGGACGGCACAACAACCTGCCGCCCGCCTGACGCAGCCGAGGTTCCTACACCTGCCGCGCCGCCTACAACGGCGCCGATTGCCGCCCCCGCACCACCACCGGCGATCGCCCCAATAATTGCGCCGCCTGCCCCAAGTCCGACAGCGTTGCCGACCGTCTGTGCGCCCTTGTCGGAGCTGTCGCGCTGCCACACGTCGGAGGTGATCGGGAAGACCCTTCCGCCGAGCGTCACCTGGGTCAGCTGCAACGAAAGCTCGCCGTGACCCTTGATCGCGCCGCCGCTCCGAGCCTCGGTCACCTGGCCCTGCACGCTCGCACCGCGCGGAATGGCTACGGCACCATCAGCCACGACATCGTTCAGCACCACGGCATCGAACGCCGTTCCCGGCTGCGTATGCTTGCTGTCCAGGCCCTCGTTGATGCGGACCCGGAGCAACGCGCCCGGCTGTACCGTGACGGGCTTGCCCGCCTCTTGCGCTCCATAGGGCGGTGGAGGCGCTTGCCGCTGCGGTCCGCCATACGGTTGGCCACCAGGCTGGTACGGAGGACGAACGTTGTCGGCGCGATCCTGGCCATTCGGTGGTGGAGGCTGCTGATTGTTGTAAGGCTGCCGGTAGCCCGGTTGCTGCTGAGGCGGTTGATTGTAGCCGCCATTTTGCGAGGCGTCCGGCTGCTGCGCATTCGCTCCGGGCTGGCCCTGCTGCCCCTGCTGTTGCTGGCCCTGCTGCGCGGCATAAACATCCGGTTCGGGCGCGTGTTGCCCCTGACCCGCCGGAGGTGGAGCCATCGTGCCGTCCGACTGCAGCGTCGGGTTGGTCGCATTGGCATCGCCGCCAGGCTGACTCGACCCGATCGCCAGCTCATCCACCACCTTCTTCACGCCCGAGGCGCGCGCCGCCAGGTTCTCCGCCGTGCTGCGGGTCGCCTCGTCCTTGACCGTGCCAATCAGCGTGACTACGCCATAGACGGTGTTCGAGGTGATGTTCTCGTTCGCCAGCTGCGGCGCGCCCGCCAGGGCCTTCAACACATTTGCTTCAATCTGCGCGTCGGGGATGGTCGTCTGCGCCAGCGCACTCGCGCCCAGCAGCATCGCTCCCGTGAAATATAGATACCGTTTCGTCTGTCGCATCGTTCCTCCACCACAGCGCGGATAGAGTGTCCATCGCGCCGCCGCTGTACCTATCAAGACTCCATTTCAGGCAAAAAGTTGTTTGTTCCGGTATGGCACGTCCTCCAAACAGGCCTGTGTTGGCTTCATGTTTTCGGGGCATCCGGTCGATAACGGCTACAGACGCGCTCACGAACGCCTTCATCCGGTGCCTTCGTGCAGCCAGCGGGAGCGAAGCATCTATGGGCAGGTCAGCGACGGACGAGCAGGTTGCAACGAGGGGGCAGCTTGCAACCATGGATCGTCCCGATCGTCCCTTCGCCGTTCCACGCGAGACTCCCCCGACCCGCTTTCTTGGACGGCAGCCCATCCTCGACAACAACCTGAACCTCTACGGCTACGAGCTGCTCTTCCGCGCCGGACACGACAACGCCTTCTCCGGCGACCCCGAAGAGGCCACCCGCCAGGTGACCGACAACTACCTCCGCATCGTGCCCGAGGCCGCACGCTCGGTAGCCTTTGTCAACTGCACGCGCGACGCCCTGCTGACCAACGCTGTCGCGCTCTTGCCGTCGCACAACACGGTGCTCGAGATCCTGGAAGACGTCGAGCCTGATCCGGAGGTGCTCGAAGCCTGCGCCGCGCTGAAGCAGCAGGGCTATCGCTTCGCTCTAGACGATTTCCTGCCCGGTCCTTCCAAGATCCCCTTCCTGCCCTTCGCCGACTTCATCAAGATCGACTTTCGATGCGCCGACGCCAAGGTGCGCCGCGAGATCTATAAGATGGCCGCAGGCTGCGGGGCCAAGCTACTGGCCGAGAAGGTCGAAACGACCCAGGACATGGAGGTAGCGCGTGCCGAGGGCTGCCAACTCTTCCAGGGCTACTTCTTCTCAAAGCCCATCATCATCGCGCAGCGCGCCATCCCACGCAATCACTTCACCTACCTCCGCGTGCTGGCCGCCCTCTGCCGCCCGCGCCCGGACATCAACGAGATCGAAGCGCTCGTCAAGACGGAGCTTTCGCTCTGCTATGCGCTGCTGCGCCTGGTCAACTCCGCGCTGTACGGTCTGCCGGTCCGCGTCAGCTCCATCCGCAACGCGCTGTTGATGGTGGGCGACGATGGCGTCCGCACCCTGGTCACGGTCGCGCTGGCGGGCGTCTTCAGCGAGACACACTCCAAATCGCTGGTCTCCATGGCGGTCGAGCGGGCCAAGTTCTGCGAACGGCTCGCGCCCATGCTCGGCGAAGACGGCTCCAAGCTCTACCTGCTCGGTATGCTCTCGCTGATTGACGCCATCGTCCAGATCCCCATGAGCCAGATCGTCAAGTCGCTTCCGCTCGACGCCGATATGTCCGCCGCTCTGGTGGGCGAGGCAAGCCCGCTCAAGGTTGCGCTCGACCTGGTCCGCTGCTATGAGGCCGGCAGCTGGCACACCTGCGAGGTCATGCAAGAGCGGCTCGGCCTCAGCGAAAGCCGCACCGCGTCGATGTATGTCGACTCCATCCACTGGGCCGACGCCGCGATCGGGATGTCTCAGCGCGCGGCGTAAGATAGCGGTTGTTCTTTAGTTTTCATTCCGGAAGGGAACCCGCGTCTGCCCCGCCAAATGGCAACCCCAGCACCCTTACCGAAGAACCTTAGTATGCAATTTCGGGAAATACGTCAACTGCACACTGGCCGTCGTATTCGTCTGCAGCCCTTGCAGATAGATTGGAGCCTTCCATCGCTCGTGCTGCACCCAAGCGTTCACCTCAAAGTCTGTACCGATGCGCTTGACGACCGACGCCGTAAACGAGTTCTGCGTCGTGCCACCCGGGATAAAATCGTGCGGCGTCTTCTTGTTCAGGTATTCGAGCTGAATCCACTCATTGCCTGAAAGGTGGTATGTCAGCCATGCCTGCCCACCCTTGGCCTCGCGCCCGATCCAGTCGCCCAGGATGAACCCTTTGTTGGTGTACCCCTGCCGCTGGATGACCTCCCAGTAATCGCCACTTCCGTTGTCGCTGGTGTGGGTCGAGAAGTCCGTCACCGCCGCCTCCGCGCGCAGGTCGAGCTTCTGCAACCCCGGAATGTGCGACAGGTACAAGCCCGGACGATACGCGGCGCGGCGCGGCGCCGAGGGCGGGGTCACGTCGTCATGGGTGATCGAGTCCGCGTAGAAGGTTAGGTAACGGCGAAAGTAGGGCACGCGGTAGGAGAAGTTGAAGTCGCTGAACCGCGCTCCTGGGTCCTCCGGGGAGAACTTAAGCGAAGCCGTTGTGTCGTTGATGCTAAAGAAACCCTTGATGAAGGTATGGAACGTTACCGGCTCATGCCCTGCGCCGCCGAAGATGATCGACCGCTGAAAGCCGAACTGGAAGTTCTCGGTCGGCGCGAACGAGATCATCTCCGAGTGCATATAAGGATGGTTGGGCGCGGTGTGCCCCTTTAGGCTGCCATAGAAGAAGTCGTAGCGGATCGGCCCGGTCACCCGCGACACATAGGGGATGTGCAGTGGCTCAACCCGGTTGATACGGAATGAGTAGATGTTCTCCGCGTTGTTCGACCAGGCCATTGCGCTTCCATACCCGGGCCCCAGCCACGCGTCCGTCTTACCGCCCGAAATCTCATGCCCGGCTAGATGGAAGGAGAGCGTCGCCTCCACCAGCCGCAACGGGTTCGCGGACCCAATCTGCCCGAACGGGATGGTCGCTTGCGGAAAGTTAGGCGGAGCAAACGGGATCTGATCATCGGTCGAAAGCCGCGTCGCCAAGGCGGTCGAGTAGCCGGTCCCGCCGGGAGCGTGCTGGTACTCGCCGCGCACATGGAACGAAAGCCGTCCCCACTCGTTGACCGACGAAAAGCCCACCAGCGTGTTGAAGCCCGGCTCATACGGCCGCCCATAGTCGTTCACGATCGTCTGGCCAAGATGGAAGCTGTCGCGCAGCGTATGGCCGGTGATGTCCATCGCCCGCACATACACGGACTGCGCGCCATAAAGCAGGCCGCGCTCCCCACCCGGAGCCTCGTCCGCCAGCTCGCGCAGCAGCACGGCGAGGATCGCCTGCGCCTCCTGATTGTCGCCCGCAAGAATGTCGTTCTGCGACGCTTCGAGCATATGGAGCACAGCGCGCCGCGTCCAGGGCCGCATGTTCAGGAAGGCCGAGTCGATATACCCCATGCCGTACAGCCGCAGCATCTCGGGGTAAAGCCAGCTATCGACCGGGATGTACGCCGAGCCATTCGCGTCAGGCCCGTTCAAACCTTGCGGCCCCTTGATGTAGGGCTCGTAGGCCGTGTAAATCTCCTGCTGCGTGTACTTTGGCTTGCCGGGAGGCGGCGGGTCCCGCACCACGACGGGAGGCGGTGCCGGCTGCGGCGCAGGGTAGGCCCTTGGTGCGGGATCGCGATCGGGATCATAGGCCGGACGCGACGGTACAGTATCGGGGCTCTGCGTCGCCGGAGTGGGTGCCGAAGGGGGGGGCGTCGGCGTCTGGCCAGAGGCGAGAGCCGCCATAGCCAGTCCCGCAAAGTACAAAAGAAATCCTCGCCGCACTTCCACCTCAAACCCCGGTCTCGCCGCCTGATAGCCCTAGTGTAAACCGGCATCCCGAACGGGAGCGGCGCGCAGGTACACCATGGTGCTATTGGATCAGGCCGGCCGCTCACGTTTCAAGGCCTTCAGCCGAGCGTGAAACGCCGGAGCGACGCTATCCAGCCATGCCCGGTCCGCCGCTCCAACGCGCAGCAGCATCTTCGCCATCGCGGCGATCGGGTCCGGCGCGCGCTTGCCCTCCGCGAGCCGGACACACTCGATCAACGCCGGTCCGCCACCGGCGCGCGCCCGCAGAAGCGACTCCTGCGCCACCCGGCAGATCGCTACTGCGTCATGTGCCTCGACCGGAATGCCTGGCACGCCGAGCTTTGTGGCTTCGGCGGCAACGCTCTTGGCGGCAGTCCCTTCAGCCGGGGGCAGCACGACGAACAGCATCGGCAGCTCTTCCCGCGCCGCCAGAACCAGCATCGGGCGAAGAACCGATCGCTTCGTCTCAGCTTCAAGGAAGACAATTACCACACGGGACAGCTTCGCCCGCTTCAACGCCGCAGCCGCGCCGACCGCCACCGCTAAACTTTGGGACACATCGCCAAAGGACGGCAGCAACGCGGACGATTGGCCGGAGACAACCTCTGCCAAGTCCGCTCCACGCAGCCACGCCGCACTCACCGCGGTCGTATCGTCAGCGGCAAGATCACCCGCGTCGAGGTTCAGCAGCACCGCCGCCCGGCAGGCCTCCTGCCCCTCAACCGGCGACCGCTTCCCCTCTCCGCGCCGCTTCGCCACATAGCTCTCGAGCAGGCGCGTCTCCACCATACCCGCATACATCCGCTTCATCAGCGCAAACGGGACCAGCGGATTTTCGCGCGGCGCAACCTTCGTCTCAGCAGCTTTCAAGCAGCTAGGCCCTCGCCGGATCGAGCGCTTCCACATCGAGCCCGAGGTCGACCAACGCCTTCTGCGCCAGCTTCGGCTTGAACTTGCCATCGCGTGCCAGCCTCGAGAGCGTTGCTCCGACAATCGACTCTGCGTTGACCTCGAAGTGCCGCCGCAGATGCTCGCGGTTGTCCGAGCGTCCAAACCCGTCCGTCCCCAGCGTTACCAAGCGTCCGGCAAGCCACGGTGCCAGCGTGTCGGGCAGCGACTTCATATAATCGCTCGCCGCAATGATCGGTCCTACCGCGCCAGCAAGCGCCGTCTGGAGATAGCTCCGCCGCTCCTTCTCCGCCGGATGCAGCCGGTTCCATCGCTCGACCGCCAACGCCTCGCGCCGCACCTCGGTATAGCTCGGCACGCTCCACACGTCCGTCTGCACCTGGTACCTCTCGGCCAGGATTGCCTGCGCGCGGAGCACCTCGTTCAGGATTGGCCCACTGCCAAACAGTTGCGCCACAGCCGTCCCACTCACCGCCGGTTTAAGCTTGTACAGGCCCTTCAGGATGCCCTCAGCCGCGCCCTCGGGCATCGACGGCATCGCATAGTCTTCGTTGTACATGGTGATGTAGTAGAAGACGTCCTCGCCCTTCTCATACATCCGCCGAATGCCATCCTGGATCACCACCGCCAGCTCATACGCATACGCCGGATCGTAGCTCACGCAGGTCGGCACGGTGCTCGAAAGCACATGGCTATGCCCGTCCTGATGCTGGAGGCCTTCGCCCAGCATCGTGGTGCGGCCGGCTGTGCCTCCCATCAGGAAGCCCTTGCCGCGAGAGTCCGCGAACGCCCACACCATGTCGCCAATGCGCTGAAACCCGAACATGGAGTAGTACATATAGAAGGGGATGCACGGCACCTTGTAGTTTGAGTACGCCGTGCCCGCCGCCGTAAACGAGGCCATCGACCCCGCTTCGGTGATCCCTTCTTCAAGGATCTGCCCGTCCTTGTCCTCCCGGTAGTAGAGCAGCATGTCCGCGTCGTGCGGGCTGTACTTCTGCCCCTCCGGCGCGTAGATGCCCACCTGCCGGATCGCCGATTCCAGCCCAAACGTCCGCCCCTCGTCCGGCACGATCGGCACGATCAGCTTGCCGAAGGCGGGGTCTTTCATCAGGTGCCGCAGCATGGAGACAAAGCCCATCGTCGTCGAGACGGCACGGTTGTTCGACCCGCTCGTCCACTCCTTGAAGTACGCGAGGTCGGGAGCCTTGAAGTCGTTCTTCGGCACAGAGCGGGTGGGCAGATACCCTCCCAGCTCCGTCCGCCGCCCCTGCATGTACACCAGCTCCGGCGCGTCTGGCGCTGGACGGTAGAACGCCCCATCCTTCGCCGCCTGCTCGGGTATGGGAATGTCAAACCGCTTGACGAACGCCGCCAGCCCATCGTCGGCCAGCTTCTTCTCAGAGTGTGTGGCGTTGCGCGCCTGCGCGGAGCCAAGTCCGTACCCCTTTACCGTCTTCGCCAGAATCACCGTCGGCCCGCCCTTATGCTCCAATGCCCGCTTGTAGGCGTTGTAGATCTTGGCTGGATCGTGCCCGCCGCGATGCAGCTTTGACAACTGATCGTCGGAGATGTCCTTTACTAGCTCCAGCAGTTCGGGGTACTTGCCAAAGAAGTTCGCCCGCAGATAAGCTCCGTCCTTTGCCTTGAAGGTCTGGTAATCACCGTCAACGCACTCCTCCATCCGGCGCAGCAGCAAGCCGGTGTGGTCGCGCGCGAACAGCTCGTCCCAGTCCGAGCCCCAGATCACCTTGATGACATTCCAGCCTGCGCCCAGGAACATGCTCTCTAGCTCATCGATGATCCGCTTATTACCCCGCACGGGGCCGTCCAGCCGCTGCAGGTTGCAATTGACCACAAAGATCAGGTTGTCCAGCTTCTCGCGCGCACCTAGCGAGATCGCGCCCAGCGTGTCCACCTCATCCGTCTCCCCGTCGCCGACGAACGCCCACACCTTGCGGTCCGTCTTTGCGATCAGCCCGCGATTCTCCAAGTACCGCATGAAGCGCGCCTGATAGATCGCGTTCAACGGGCCGATGCCCATCGACACCGTGGGAAAGTTCCAGAAGTCCGACATCAGCCAAGGGTGCGGATAGCTCGACAGTCCCGGCTCCCCCCGCAGCTCATGCCGGAAGTTCCCCAGCCGCGCCTCATCGAATCGACCCTCCAGAAACGCCCGCGCATACACCCCCGGCGAAGCGTGCCCCTGAAAGTAGATGAAGTCGCCCGGCTGCTCGCCGTACTTAGCTCTAAAGAAATGATTGAACCCTACTTCCAGCAAAGTCGCCAAGGAGGAATAGGTCGAAATGTGGCCACCAATTCCGGCGTCCTTCTTGTTCTGCCCATGCACCATGGCCATCGCGTTCCAGCGGATCAGCGCCTCCACCCGCCGCTCCAGCCCACGGTCGCCTGGATAGGGCACTTCATCGTGCTTCGGGATCGTGTTCCGGTAGGGCGAAGTCAGTTCGCTGGGTGTTGGCACCCCGGCCTCGCGGGCGCGCTGCCGCAGAGCATTCAGCAGCTCCGCGCCGTTCTCCCAGCCCTCGGCCACGACATCATCAAACGCCTCGATCCACTCCGCCATCTCGGCCGAGAAATCCACCTTCGCCGGCACTTCCGTCTTCGTCGTCATCCCCGCCCCCGCATTACGTTCCCTCTAACGATACTTGCCCCGCGCGAAAACGTCATCTGACCTTGCCCGCCGCTTAGAAGTGAACGCGGTGGCTCTCGCCGAACACATACATCGCGTACAGCACGACGCCCGCTTGCACCGCCATCAGCACGCGCCGCAGCAACCCGCCATCCCGCCAGGCAAACCACAGAAAGCCCAGCCCGTACACGAAGGCCAGCACCCCCAGCACTGCCGCCGCCACCACGCCCGTCGCCAGCATCGTTATCGCCCTTGCTCAATCTTGTTAAGTCGAGTAGTCGGCATTGATCCGCACATACTCCTCCGTCAGGTCGCAGGTCAGAAAGACGCACCCGGCGTCGCCCATCCCCAAGTCGACCGCAATGGTGTACTCCCGCTGCAGCATGCGCTCATGCGTCGCCTTTTCATCGAACAGCGGCGACCGCATCCCCCGCGCAAACACCGGCAGCCCGCCAATCGTGATCGTCGCGCCCAGCGGATCGAACGCCACCCCCGAGTACCCCGCCGCCGCCAGCAACCGCCCCCA